>JAJTEO010000075.1 GCA_021300395.1 Fluviicola sp.
TTTACCAATTCCTCTTGAAGCTCCAGTGATTAAAACCACTTTATCTTGTAATAAACACATAATTGTAATTTTCTATTTTAGTAAAGCTTTTGGCTTTAGATTTTCAAAGATAATAAAATTGTTAAAGTTGAATTAGAATCAGTTGAAGAAATCCCAAGTAATTCCTAATTGAATTAAGTTCTTTTGAATTGGATAACCTACTAATTGTTGATTTAATCGATTGTTCCAAAAATATCCGATATTACTCATTCTAGCATACATTCTGAATTCATTGATTGTAATACCGAAAAATGCTCCCACATTCACCATACTTTCAATACTACTTTTAGATTGATTCAAAGTCATAACATCCAACACTCTGTTATAATTCATCAGTTTATAATCTGAAATCCATGAAACATCTGCGCCGTATATGTATTCTAGTTTTTTAGATTTAAATGCTCTCCCTTTTCTGAAAATTCGTGCATTCAAATTATATTTCGGAACATATTGAAAGTTTGATGTTGGAAAAGAAAAAATACATCTAGGCTGAATCGTGATTTTACGAAATGTGTAACTTCCAAAAACGGTTAAAGTCGTGTTAGAAAAACTTTTTAATGTATCATTCCTCCATGCCGAATCAATAAAAAAGTAATTGTTACTCATCGTCAAAGATGAAGCTTCTATTCCTATTTGTTTTAATGAATCGAAAACATATTTCAACGATCCATCTACGAATATTCTACTTTGTAGTTGATAATTACTTAGTGTTGTTGCGTAATTATTCGAATAATAATAGCGTTGAAATGGAATTGGTAATTTTTGTTCAACTTTTCCATAGATTGAAGCGTGTAATTTTGAAATTTTAGTCGAAATGGAAGTTTCATTGCTCCATTCATTTTTTGCTCCTATCAAATTAAAATTAAATGAATTGACAAGCGAATATTTCTTATTCAATACTTTTAAAGATGAGCTTAAATCAATTTCACTCGTATCATGATGGATTGAACTATTTTGTGTATTCCAATAACGATAGTTCAACAAAGCATCAACGTAAACATTTCTTAGTTTTGTGAAAATACCAGCTCCATTTTTTAAGCTTGCTAATTGAAATTGATCTCTAGTAATAAAGCTATCAATGTAATAATGATTATAATTTGATAGACTTGTCATTTGCTCATTGTAAACTCTGTTATCTATTTTCAGATGATGACGAGTAATCAATCCTAAAAAACGTAAGGAATCTTTAAGCACATTAAAATGATTATCAATTAGCAGATTAACATCCTTTTGTTCCGAATATGTTTTATTTGCCATTGAACTCAAAACATTTACATATTCTAAGCCATTCGATAAAATAGTTGAATCATTATAAACACCTCCATTTAACTTCGTTTTTTTATATGAATAATTTCCTTCTAATTTAAATGAATAAAACTTTCCATTACGTCTCAGATTTAGTTGGAATGAACGAGAAGTAAAATCACTGTTTTTCAATATACCTTGAGAACTGTTTTGATTGATAAAAACATTTAACAATACATTTTTCTTAAATGCTTGTTCGTAATCAACGTTTAAGAGTTGAGTCCCTTTTGATCCAAATGAATAATTAAAACCAATATGCGGTAAAGCAGAAAATTTGAAAGATGGAGCAAGAGTATTTCCTTGTAGCAACTGAAATTGAGAATGATTCATTAAAAAATCATTCGTCAGATAAGTTTGATTACCAAAACTTCCACCAGGAATATTTGTTAGAATTCCTGACACCTTAAGATCCATTGAATCAATCGTCCCAGATGAACGATAACCGTATTTTAAAGTGTCTTTTTCAGTATACACACCATTGATTTGACCTTTAACAGCAAATGCAAGAGAAAAAAGAAAAAGAAAACTTAAACACTTCATGTATCGATAGCTCAATAAAAGTTAAAGGTATAAAAAAAGGGGCAAATGCCCCTTCAATATTTTCTAAGATCGTAACAAATTATTTTTTGTTAACGAAAACTTGTAATCCTGATTTCAAGTTAGCTGCTTTGTTAGAGTGAATAACATTAACTTTCGCTAATTTATCAATCATTGCAATTACACTTGGTAATAAAGTCACAGCTTCGTCTTTAGTTGCTGCACGTAATTTACGTACCGCATTACGAGTTGTTTTGTGAACGTATTTGTTACGTAGTCTTTTAGACTCGTTTGATCTAATTCTTTTTTGTGCAGATTTATGATTTGCCATTTTTTTCTTTATTATTATTTACAGAACTTAATCCTTGTAGCCCATAGGAGAATCGAACTCCTGTTTCCAGGATGAAAACCTGATGTCCTAACCACTAGACGAATGGGCCTTAATCCTTTTAATTAACCTTACAATATTTCAATTGCTACTTTTGTAGCCCATAGGAGAATCGAACTCCTGTTTCCAGGATGAAAACCTGATGTCCTAACCACTAGACGAATGGGCCTTAATCCTTTTCTTTCTCTTATTAAGCCGTTGCTCAATTTCGGAGTGCAAATATAAGCACGATTTTCTTTAATCTCCAAATAAAAACAACTTTTTTTTTTATTTTTTTTTGATCAAAAGAATATTTTTTTGAAAATCAATTATTTAAAAAATAATTTTTCGTTATTATTTTTTAAATAATTGATTAATTTTTTGCTTCTAATAAGCTTTTGCAATAACAACTCTTCTTTTTGAAGGTTTACCTGTTACCATACAAACACCTTCTTCATCTTCTGCATCTAAAGGAATGCATCTAATTGTAGCTTGAGTATCTTGTTTAATTTTCTCTTCCGTTTCAGAAGTACCATCCCAATGAACTAAATAGAAACCACCTTTTTCTTTTAATTGAGTCTTAAATTCTTCGTAAGTATCAACTTTATGAAAATTCTCCGTTCTAAATTTAGCGGCTCTGTTATAAAGATTCGTTTGTATATCTTCTAACAAGTTGTGGATATAAGTTTCTAATCCTTCAAAGTCTACAACTGTTTTCTCTTTCGTATCTCTTCTAGCGATCTCAATTTTACCGTTTTCTAGATCTCTAGGTCCCATTGCTAATCTTACAGGTACACCTTTCGTTTCATATTCAGCAAACTTCCATCCTGGACGTTTATTATCATCGTCATCGTATTTAAACGAAATACCCAACTTAGCTAATTTAGCTTTTAATTCAGCAGCTTTTGCAGAAATATTTGCTAAATCCTCCTCTGTTTTGTGAATTGGAACCATTACAACTTGAATAGGCGCCAATGCTGGTGGTAAAACCAATCCTTCGTCATCAGAATGCGTCATGATTAACGCCCCCATTAATCGTGTAGAAACACCCCAAGAAGTTGCCCAAACATGTTCCAATTTACCTTCTTTATCTGCAAATTTCACATCAAACGCTTTCGCGAAGTTCTGACCTAAAAAGTGAGATGTTCCAGCTTGTAACGCTTTACCATCTTGCATCATTGCTTCAATACAATACGTATCATCAGCTCCTGCAAAACGTTCACTTTCAGTTTTACGTCCTTTAATTACAGGCATAGCCATAAATTTTTCAGCAAATTCAGCGTAAACCTCTAACATTTGTTCTGTTTCAGCAATTGCTTCTTCTTTTGTCGCATGTGCTGTATGACCTTCTTGCCATAAAAACTCAGCTGTTCTTAAAAACAAACGAGTTCTCATTTCCCAACGAACAACATTTGCCCATTGATTTATCAAAATAGGTAAATCTCTATACGATTGAATCCAACCTTTATAAGTATTCCAAATAATAGCCTCACTTGTAGGACGAACAATTAATTCTTCTTCTAATTTAGCTTCTGGATCAACGATTAATTTTGAAGGATTATTTGGATCTGTTTTTAATCTATAATGTGTTACTACTGCACATTCTTTCGCAAAACCTTCTGCATTTTTCTCTTCAGCTTCAAATAAACTTTTGGGTACAAAAAGAGGGAAATAAGCATTTTGATGTCCAGTTTCTTTGAACATTTTATCCAACTGAGCTTGAATTTTCTCCCAGATTGCATAACCGTACGGTTTAATTACCATACAACCTCTAACTCCTGAGTTTTCTGCTAAATCAGCTCTTGGTACTAATTCATTATACCATCTTGAGTAATCTTCTTCCCTTGTGCAATTTTTTTGTGCCATTTTACTTGAAAATCGTTTAATGCTGGCAAAGTTAAAAAATTAAGAGTAATATTTAAGTTCTTCTTCGCTTCTTTCTAAAATAAGAAAGTGAGTTTGAAATTGAGTAGTAGAATAATCCTATTTTCCATTGACTCAAAAACAAACTCACTTATTTGGATGATAGATATTTAAAATATTAATTCCATAAGTATTAAAACAAAAATAAACTATCTCAATTTTATTTTTCAAAAAGATTAAACCTTTATTAAACTATAATACACAGGTCTAAAACAAAAAAAGGTGAGCTTTCACTCACCTTAGCTATCAATTTTATAGATTTTACTTCAATTCATTTTTGACTGCTTCTGAAAATGAAATCTTTTGAATTTTACTTTCAATCCAGGCATTGATATTGAAATATTCTAATAACGCCTGTTCATGGTGACTTTTCATTACTTCACTGATATCTGTTTTCAATTGATTCAAAACAGAGTTTTTCTCACTATTCGTCATTGATTTTGCCAACTTTCGAATATGTTTAATAAAAACTGTTTCTCCTTCGTAATCTCTTTCTTGTTTGTTTAAATAACGATTTGTCGATTTGATCACATATTCTAAGAAATCATAATTTTCTAATTCAAAATGTAATATCAAATTGAAAATACGAGAAAAGCTATAAATATCTTGTCTTAAATTTTGCTCATTATCATTCAAAACTAAATTAATATATGTCAATGCTTTTTTATAATCACCAGTACCAAAATAACTGTAGGCTTTATTATAAGTCAACATTATTTCATTCTCCTTATTAATTTTTTCCCCATAAAAATCTTGTAATTCTTCAATTTTAGGTATCAAATCAACACTTTTTTGAAATTCGCCCATTGCATGTAATAAATTCAATTCTTGATTATAAGAATTAGTATTAATCCTCACCAATATATCTGTAGAATTAAACCCTTTTACAGTTTCCAAAGCACGCATTTCAGCAATCAATCTATTTGCATTATCAAAATCTTTATTATCAATATAACATCTTAATAAATGAGAGATTGTCATTACATAACGTTGAGCAGTATCAATTTTGATATTCGGATTGTTATCTAAAATTTCTCGAGTTCTATTAAAAAACTGAAAACTATCAGAATAATTTCGATTTGTAGCTGCACATAAACCTTTTATATAATAACAAATAGAGGCTGCTCTAGTAGATATTGCTGTGTTTTTTCCTTTTATCAGATGATAATCTGCTATACCTTCAACAACGGCTTGCTCCTTCTCCGTCCTAGCAAAACCACCACTTCTAAAAATCAAATTAATCTTTGAATAAATCACTTGATATTCTGCTAAGTTTCGCAATTTAGCAATCACCATTTCTTCTTCTTCAACTAATTGATCCAAATCAGTCGTGAACTCTCCTGCTTCGTAAGCTTCTTCTAATAATTTTTTCTCCCAAGAAAGCAACTCATACCAGTAATAAAACTTCTCATGATCTTTAGCCATTTCTTTAGCACGAGCAACAAATTTCTCACACTCTCTGTATAAAGCCTTATTATAAAGTACCTCTACGTTCTTTATTTCTTGCTTCAACATACTACTTACAGATTGTTCGCTGTAAAAAGACCTTAAACTTTTTAAAATTAATTTGTATAAGTGATTTTTCTCAGATGGTAGATGTTTAATAAATGTTTCTTTCGCAAAAGCTTTTTTCAACTCATCTTCATTATATGAAGTCTGTTTTTCTATAAAATCAAAAATCTTTAAATAGTTCTTATCTCCAGATTGAAGTGAAGATGATAATTTAAAAAATCGTTTCTCAGATTTTGTAAGCGATTTTATAAGTTTAAAAAGTTCTGTAGAAGGCTTCATACTTTATAGTTTAATACATCCTACCAAATATACATAAAAAGATATTGAAATCCCACCATTAAATAAATGAGATTATTTAAACGGTATTATCTATTGACTAAACAGTTTAGATAAATTAACGTTGAATTCCTACCAAACAAATAGAATAAAAAAGTAAAGCTCTCAACTTTTTCAAGTGAGAGCTTACTAACAAACAACAAACAACAAACAAACCCTTTCGGGTTTTACCTTTAAACTATAAAGATTATCTTAATTTCACCTTTTGACCTTTGGCTATTTTCTCATCCGGTGACACTGTTTCATTTAATTTCTCTAAAGATTCTAATTTAATCGCCTCTTCTTGAGAAACCTGTCTTAACGTTTTTGTTTCAGTTAAAACATAATTATCTTCTTTACTTTTAGAATGTTTTCTTTTTGGTTGTAAATAAATAACATCTCCAACTTCTAAAATATCTTTACGTTGACCAAAATCGTTGTATTTATACAATTGCCATAAACCAAGATTAAATTCTTTTGCAATTTTATAAAACGTATCTCCTTTTTTGGCTATAACATAATTCACTTTATTTTTATGAATGTAAACAGAATGTGAACCTTCAATCGTTTTTTCAGAAGCCAATAATTCTGGTGAATTAGTTGAAACAACTGAATTCAAACCATCTAATTGATATAATTTTAAATTTTCAATCACTTCAATCAACATCTGAGGATATTTCGGATTTGTTGCATAACCAGCATCTTTTAATCCTTGCGCCCAAGATTTGTAATCTGTAGATTCAAATAAAAACAATTTTGAATAACGAGATTTAGAAGTTAAAAACTTACTATGATCAGCAAAAGATTCATCCGCTGAAGAATAAACTCTGAAACATTCTCCTTTAGCATCATCATCCATATACATTTTTTCTCCTGTCCACTCGTGACATTTAATCCCAAAATGATTATTTCCTTTTTTAGCTAAATCTGAATTTCCACTACCACTTTCAATAATTCCTTGAGCCAATGTTATACTTGCTGGAATTTTATAATCAACCATGTGTTGAACAGCAATGACTTTCCAAGATTCAACATATTCCTCTTTAGAAATAATTTTATCGACCATTGCAACTAAATTGAATGTCGAACCTATCACCAATAAAAAAAGAAATATCTTCATAACCCTTGTTTTGTCTCTATTACGGAAGTTATTAACAATGGTTACATTTTTTGTTAATAACATGAAATTTAATGTCAATATCGATCATTCCTGATTGAATTATTACTAGGTGATTTGACAAAAAGTCATATTCAACTAAAAAATACTGTCATTTTTACAGTAAAAGATCACAAAAGGGACTTTGGTTTATCATTTGACGATAAGAATATGTTCTAAAATTGAAAAAAATATGGACTTTACTAAATTCACAATCAAATCACAAGAAGCTTTAAACAAAGCTCAGTTATTAACAGAACAAAATGGAAATCAAACCATTGAGTTAGGACATTTATTAAAAGCAATTTTCGAAGAGGACAAAGAAATAACGCCTTATTTATTGCAAAAACTAAATGTCAATCAAAAAATGCTTGAATTAGCATTAGATAAAATCATAGAATCATATTCAAAAGTTGCTGGTGGTCAAATTTACCTTGGACCAAACACGCAAAAAGTATTGAATAATGCTTTGACAGAAATGAAAAATTTCGGAGACGAATTTGTTTCAATCGAAATGCTTTTGTTTTCAATACTTGATTCTTCAGATGCAATCGGAAATTTATTAAAAGACAATAAAATAACTAAAACAACTCTTAAACAACAAATTATGGATTTAAGAAATGGAGATAAAGTAACTTCTAATAGTCAAGAAGGAACTTACAAATCACTAGAGAAATTTGCTAAAAACTTAAATGAATTAGCTCAAGCTGGAAAATTGGATCCTGTAATCGGACGAGATGATGAAATTCGAAGAGTACTTCAAATATTAACTCGAAGAACGAAAAACAATCCAATCTTAATCGGTGAACCGGGTGTTGGTAAAACAGCAATTGCAGAAGGATTAGCTCACAGAATCATCAGTGGAGATGTTCCTGAAAACTTAAAATCTAAAATTGTGTACTCTTTAGATATGGGCGCTTTAATTGCAGGAGCTAAATACAAAGGAGAATTTGAAGAGCGTTTAAAAGCAGTTATTAAAGAAGTAATTTCAGCTGATGGAGAAATCATTCTTTTCATCGATGAAATTCACA
This sequence comes from Fluviicola sp., assembly GCA_021300395.1. Taxonomy (GTDB): domain Bacteria; phylum Bacteroidota; class Bacteroidia; order Flavobacteriales_D; family Crocinitomicaceae; genus CAIUKX01. Next base: position 8,186 of record JAJTEO010000075.1, read on the forward strand.
CATTGGTTGGTGCTGGTGGCGGCGAAGGTGCTATGGATGCAGCAAATATCTTGAAACCTGCTTTAGCGAGAGGAGAATTAAGAGCAGTTGGAGCTACGACTTTAAATGAATATCAAAAATATTTTGAGAAAGACAAAGCGTTGGTTCGAAGATTCCAAACTGTTTTGGTAGATGAGCCAACAACGGAAGATGCTATTTCAATCTTACGTGGAATAAAAGAAAAATATGAAAATCACCACAAGGTTTTAATTAAAGACGAAGCGATTATTTCAGCGGTTGAACTTTCTCAACGTTATATTACGGATCGCCAATTGCCTGATAAAGCGATTGACTTAATTGATGAGGCTGCTTCTAAAGTGCGTATGGAAATCAATTCTAAACCTGAAGAATTAGATGAATTAGAGCGTAAAATAATGCAACTTGAAATTGAAAAAGAGGCAATTAAACGTGAAAATGACACTAAAAAATTGGGTAGCATTGAAAATGAACTTTCAAATCTAAGTCAGCAACGCGATGCTTTCAAAGCGAAATGGCAAGCTGAAAGAGA
>JAJTEO010000076.1 GCA_021300395.1 Fluviicola sp.
GTTATCATTGCTTTGTTTTCAAATCCTGTATTGCTAACCGTTGTAAGCGGTGGCAAAGATATGTACTCTTTTTGAATCTGCAAGCGTTTTAAACAATCTTTTTTTAATAAAATTGAAAATAATTTGTAATTGATTATTTTTCAGTGAATTATTTTTCAAACTTTTTTAGAAAAACCAATCATTTAACATAAAACACTCTTTAATTAGAACTATTTCGATTAAACCTACTTGTATTTACTGAGTAAAACACCTTGTATATAATAAGTATATACATAAAATATTATAGCCTTATTTAATATATAGATAATATTAACTCTAATTCATTATTCAATTTATTGAATAATGATAAATGATCACTAATTGTAAAGTCAATTGAAGTTACTTGAATCTAATAAATAAGAAACCGCTTCAAACTGTTCTTACTCTAAAATCTTTATTCTCTCTCCTAAAAATGTAGGATCAGCTGCCAATTTAACTTCAAAAAAAGCTTTCACACAGGCAAAAAACTCCCTAATATTTGTTTTCAAACCAAAATAAGCATCGACATCTTTTGCATTACAGGCAATTGCGTCTATTCCGTTTTTTCTTGCGATATAAACAGCTCGTTTATTATGAAACCTTTGAGAAATAACGGTGAAACCATTTAAACCAAAAACCTTTTGGGCTCGAATCATGGAATCATAAGTATCAAATCCTGCAAAGTCAAGATAAATTTTATTCTCAGGGATTCCACGCTTGATTAATTCTGTCTTCATATCCTCTGGTTCATTGTATTCTTTCGTTCCATTGTCACCAGAAACAAGTACACATTTAATTTTTCCCGAATTATACAAAGCTACAGTCGTCTCTATACGATTAAAAAAGTATGCATTTTCACTTCCTGATTTTAAATATCGACTCGTTCCCAAAAGTAAACCTACTTTTCTTGACGGAACATCTTCAACTTTGCTAAACAAATAATCTTTACTAGTAAAATATACAGCTAATTTAGACCAAATAAGAATCATTAGTATAAATAAAAAGCCATACTTAATCAATCGCTTAAATGAAATTTTAGATTTATTCATATTTGGTTGAACGTTTTAAATGTTTGGTTGTACAGAATCAAAAATACAAGAAATTATGGAAAATATAATCAAATTTAAATGGGCGAATCAATTAATTATTATTGTAGCGCTTTTAATTCATCAATCATTGTTTGCGAATGAAAAAGAAATCATTAAATCAACAATAAGCGAAGTTACGGTTTACGCGCAAGGTGCTCAGATTTATCGAAAAGCAAGTTATACTATTAAACCAGGAATCACTGAAGTCATCATCGAGGGTATCTGTGCAACGATAGATCCGAATAGCATACAAGTTAAAGCAACAGGAAATGTAATTATTTTAGATTCTAAACATTCTATCTTCTATCCAAAACCAGAAGAAGTAGCATTAGAAGGTTTACCGTTGAAAATCAGAAAGGATATTCAATTTTTACAAGATTCAATCAATGCAATTCAATTTGACCTTCAAGAAATTCAAGACGAAATTGATGTATTAACTGCGACAAAAACAATCTTAATTAGTAATGGTGCAATTCGTGGTCAAGGAAAAGTGAATGACTCGATTAACTTGCTGAAACAAGCAGTTGACTATTATTCTGTTAAAATGTTGGAATTAAATAAACGTATTCAACAATTAAATCGTAAAAAAGCAGATAAAACTGAACGTAAACGTGGAATGGACGATCGCATCTATAAATTGAGAAATTACCAATCAAACGCAAATTTGAATCCTGAAAATAACGAACCAACGCACAGAATCATCGTTACATTATCCTCTAAAGAAATCGTATCAGGTAAATTCACGATTTCTTATTTAGTTTCTGAAGCTGGTTGGACGCCTTTGTACGATATTCGAAGTGACATTTCTTCTGGAAAAATCAATTTAAACTATAAAGCGCAAGTTTATCAAAATACAGGAACTGATTGGGGCAATGTGAATTTGAATATTTCTACAAACAATCCTTATCAAAATAAAACAAAACCTACATTACATCCTTGGTATATTGACTATAATATGTATAAACAAGAACAAGTCAGTTACAAAAATAATCGAACAATGCCACCAAGATCAATGGCTGATAAAGCAAAATCATATGGTTTTTCAACTTCAACAGATAGCGAAATGGAAGTAAATGCATTGAGTGCTACCGAATTTGTCCAAGTGATTGATCATGTTATTTCAGCAGAATTTAAAATTGATTTACCTTATTCTATTAAATCGAATAGTGAGCAACATATGGTTTTAGTAAAAAACATTGATTTAGAAGTAAAATACAATTATTTCGCAGCTCCAAAATTAGATAATGGAGCTTATTTAGTAGCTCAACTTTCTAAATTAGATGAATTGCAATTGATTCCTGCTAAAGCGAATATTTTCTTTGAAGGAAGTTATATTGGAGAAACTTACATCGATCCAACAACTATGGAAGATACGTTAAATTTAAGTTTAGGTAAAGATCCAAATATTATCATTCGTCGAAATTTATTGAAAAAAGATTGCAAAGAGAAAATCGTTGGAAATTACATTGAGAAAACATACTCCTATGCAATTGAGGTTAAAAACTTGAAATCAAATGGTATTAATATAATTCTTCAAGATCAACTACCAATCACTCAAAATACAGATATTACAATTGAGGCATTAGATATGAGTAAAGGTCGTTACGATGATAAAACAGGAATCATTGAATGGGATTTGAATATCAAAACGAAAGAAACGAAAACGATTGAATTCCAATATAAAGTGAAATACAATAAAGATCAGAATTTACCAATCAATTAAGCCTGATTGCAAATTGCAGATTTGAAGATTATAAATTGGCAGATTACAGATTGCAGAATAATTGCAATTTGTAATCTGTAATTTGTAATTTTACAATCGAAAATAACGCACATGAAAAAATTTGAAATTCCAGAGTTTTACAGATCTCCAATTATAAGTCAGGTGAAAGAAAAGCGAAAGTCAGATGATCCTCGCAAGAAGGACTTCTCTCCTACTATTCTTGATTTTGGAAAAATTCGATTTTTAATAGCGCGCCATTTTGGGTTTTGTTATGGGGTTGAAAATGCGATTGAAATTGCCTACAAAGCGATTTATGAAAATCCAGACAAACGAATTTTCTTATTAAGTCAAATGATTCACAATCCTGGTGTGAATGAAGATTTATTGAAAAATGGGATTCAATTCCTTCAGGATACAACTGGAAATCAATTAATAGCTTGGGATGAATTGACTTCAGAAGACATTGTAATCGTTCCAGCTTTCGGAACAACGGTTGAAATTGAACAATTGTTAACTGAAAAAGGTATTCAAGTTTCAAAATACAATACCACTTGTCCTTTTGTAGAAAAGGTTTGGAATCGTTCAGAAACACTTGGGAAAACGAATCATACAATCATTATTCATGGAAAACATTCTCATGAAGAAACGAGAGCTACTTTTTCACACAGTAAACAAAATGCTCCTTCTTTGGTGATTAAAGACTTAAAGGAAGCCAAAAAATTAGCTGATTTCATAACAGGTAAAAATGATATTTCAACTTTTGAAGAAGAATTTAAAGGAAGATATTCTTCAAATTTTGATCCTTCATCAGATTTAAATAAAATTGGGGTTGTAAATCAAACAACAATGTTAGCGACAGAAACTCAGGAAATTACTGATTTTCTTCGTGAAACAATGATTGCAAAATATGGTTTAGAAACAATTAAAGATCACATTGCGGATACAAGAGATACACTCTGTTATGCAACAAATGACAATCAAACTGCAACTTTAGGATTGATGGAAAATGAAGCTGATTTTGCATTAATTATTGGAGGTTATAATAGTTCAAATACAACGCATTTAGTAGAGTTATTGGAACAAAAATTTCCATCATACTTCATTAATAACAAAGAAAACATTCTTTCTACAAGTGAATTGCAATCGTACAATATTCATTCAAAAGAAATCGAATTAATATCGAATTACCTACCTAATAAAGAACGAATAGATATTATCATAACTTCAGGAGCTTCTTGTCCAGACGCAATAGTGGATGAAGTAATCCAAAAAATATTATTTATGAATGGTATAACTGTTAATATAGAAAGTGTTATTAATAATCTTATGACTCAGTCATAAAATAAGAGATTTAAAATGATAATGTTTTTTAATTTAAAGTATAAATATTTCTTGCAATTAAATTTACTATTATCACCCTCCTTTATCCTCCCTCAAAGGAGGAAACCTAAAACATTCAATGACAAACAAATAACTAATGATTTATTTTAAGACATATTTTTTTAATCAAAATCGATGATTCAGTAAACAATTATCATTATTTTTCAATATTATTTGAAAGTTATGGAGCGTTTTATCAATTTACTGATCATAGATGAGGATGACAAAAGCCAAAAGGGTTTAAAAGGAATTCTTGGTGGTGGAGGAAATAATATACTATCCGTTCATACTTTCAATGACGCAATTCCGATTCTAAGTAAAAAAGAAATTGGAATTTTACTGATTAACATAGATTGTCCTTCTTTTCCTGGATTTGATGTTTTCCGTCAAATAAAAGAAATAAGTATTATAAAGAGCATTTACATTATTGTTATTTCGAAAGATATCTATTCTGGCTCAAGGATGATCAAAGGATTACATGAAGGAGCCATTGATTTTATTACAAAACCGTTCAACCCTAATTTAATTGTCTCTAAAATAGAAGTTTATAAAGCGCTATTTTACAAAGATCAGCGAATTGGGCAATTATTAAGTAATATTTTTCCTCAAAATGTATTAGACGATTTAAATACTAACGGAAAATTTTCTCCAAAACGAGTTGAAAATGGTGTTGTTTTATTTACCGATTTCGTGAATTTTTCTCAAAAAGCGAGTAAAGTAAAACCTATGCAATTACTAAGAAAATTAGAGCATTATTTTACTCATTTTGATGAAATTATCGGAAGATATAATTTGGAAAAAATTAAAACAATTGGAGATTCTTACATGGTTTTAGGTGGTGTAACCGAAAACAATAAAGAACCTGCCATTAGAGCGTGTTTAGCAGCTTTGGAAATTCGTGATTTCATGATTAACGAAAAAATAGTTGCCAAAGCTATGAAACAAGACTATTGGGAAATCAGGATTGGTATTCATCAAGGTCCATTAGTTGCAGGAATTATTGGAACTAAGAAATTCAGCTTTGATGTTTGGGGTGATACTGTAAATATAGCTTCACGTGCTGAACATAGTGCGCAACCAAATACGATAAGTATAACTTCAACTATTGCTGATCAAATAAAAGAATATTTTGAGATTAACTCGAGAGGAAATATTGATATTAAAAAACGTGGTGGACAAATCGAAATGTTCTTTATGGAGAACTTGAAAATCGAGCATAGTTTTTATAAAGAAGGTAAATTAGCTTCACCTGAAATTTTAGCAATGTGTGAATTAAGTCAAATTGATTTTAATCACATGCGAAAGAATATACTCAATATTTTAAAAGCATCATTACCTGATGAAGTTGCTTACCATGATTTATCACATACTTTAAATGTTGAAAAAGCTGTTGCAAGATATGCGAAATTGGAAGGGTTAACTGAAGATGAAATGATAATTATTCAAACCGCAGCTCTTTACCATGATGCCGGATTTATATTAACGAATAAGGACAATGAAGAATTTGCTGCAAATTTAGCAAGTATCCATTTACCTAAATTTGGATATAAAGAAGCTCATATTGAGGAAATCATATCCATAATTCATTCAACTCATCACAACAAACCAAAGAAAACTTTACTTCAAAAAATAATGTGTGATGCCGATCATGATTACTTTGGAAGAGCTGACTATTATTCAGTAGCCAATCGTTTAAGAACTGAAATGGCAAATTATGGTACAGAAATGTCAGACAAAGAATGGATAGAATATCAATTGAAATATTTAGAAGGTAAACATCGCTTTTTCACTGAAACAGCTAAGAATATTCGCTTACATGGAAAAGTACTAAGGATACAAGAGTTAAAAAATGAATTAAATAGATTATCTACAACAAAATAATGAAAGTATATACAAAAAAAGGAGACACGGGAACAACTCAATTAATTGGCGGGACACGTGTCTTAAAAAGTTCTATTCGAATTGAAGCATATGGAACAATTGATGAATTAAATTCATACATAGGAATCATTCGTGATCAAGAAATTGATGAAAAATATAAAAAACAATTAATTGAAATTCAAGATAGATTATTTACGATTGGTTCAAGTTTAGCTGCTGATCCAGAAAAATCTTCAATGAAAATTCCAGATTTACTTGAAAGCGACATTACTTTTTTAGAAAATAGCATGGATGAAATGGATGAAACACTGCCTGAAATGAAATTCTTTGTTTTACCAGGTGGACACACAACCGTTTCTTTTTGTCATGTTGCAAGATGTATCTGTAGAAGAGCAGAACGAGTAATTGTTGCGCTTCACGAAAATGAATACGTAAACGAACAAGTTTTCAAATATGTCAATCGCTTGAGTGATTATCTATTTGTTTTATCAAGAAAATTAACACAAGATTTAAACGCTACAGAACAACCTTGGCATCCTAGAATGTAGTTTATAAAGCTCTTAAAGAAGTTAACAAATCGATAATCGTTAAGGAAATATTAAAAAAATTCAAACTTTATCAACATTCATTTGGATGTTATGAAAATAAAGTTACTTTTGCGAGAAATTAAACTTAAAAACTAAGGAAAAATGTATTGGACATTAGAACTAGCATCATATTTGGAAGACGCACCTTGGCCAGCTGCTAAGGATGAGTTAATCGATTTCGCGATTAGAGCAGGTGCTCCATTGGAAGTTGTAGAAAATTTACAAGATTTAGAAGATGAAGGTGATATTTACGAAAGTATCGAAGATATTTGGCCGGATTATCCTTCAAGAGAAGATTTTCTTTTTAACGAAGATGAATATTAAAAAAAAAGCTATCCAAATTGGATAGCTTTTTTTTGTACTATGATTTAATCTTTCTTAATTTTTCTTCCATCTTTTTTGTTAGTAGATTGAAGAATAATTTCATTTCTTTTTCCTCTAACTTTCTTCCAAAACGAATCACTTTACCCATGTAATCGAATTCAATTCTTTCTCCTCCCCTTACCCATGGAGATGCTTCCCAAACTGATTGCAATGATTTATCCTTTGGTTGAAAAGTCCTTACTTTTTTGATGTTTTCTAAATAATAAGGAATTGCCTTTCCGTAATTTTTAATTGACTTTTTATAAGTAAAAGAAGTCTCATTAATCTTAATTAATTCTTTTCCCCAAAGAATCCAGAAGAAAGAACGACCTACCTTCATTGCATAATAAAACCAAAAAGCAATAAATACATATAAAAAGACTGTTTCTTGTTCAGAAAATTTCAAAGCTATTAATGACCAAATAATTGTTCCACCAATAGCCATCCACATTCCAAACCAAGCGCCCATCAACGCTCTAACCAATCCATTTTTCTCAGGATAAATAACAAAAGTTACTTTCTGTTTATCTTCATCAAAACTGATGCGCTCACTTAACCATTTCATTCTGTAAAGTTAGACAAAAGTCCGAAAAATAGAATTTTTTAATGAGAATTTAAAGTTTACATACAATCGTGTTTTAAACAATGTTTGTTTCAAAGGAAAAATAAAAATGTTTAATAAATAATTATTTTTATTAAACAAAGTTTCCGTACATTTAAAGAAACAAAAAATAACAGAAAATGGCTAAAACAGAAAAAATAAAATCCGAGATTAAACACGATGAGAATTCTATCATCTCAATTTATATGGAAGAGGTTTTAGAGAATAATCAAGAACCATTAAATGTATTTTCATTTTGCAAAAAGCATAAAATAGATGAACCTTTATTCTATTCACATTTTGGATCCATTAAAGCATTGAAACAACGGATTTGGATAAAACTTATAGAAAATGCTCAACATGTTATTCAAGAAAACACAGCTTTTAATTCATATAGTCAGAAAGATAAATTGTTGACTTTTTACTTCTCTCTTTTTGAAATCTTTACGTTAAATAGAAGTTATATTCTATTTTCTTTAGAATCAGATAAAAATCAATTGAATAATTTGATGCAACTAAAGGAATTTAGAAAATCATTCAAGAACTTTATTGAAGAAAACATTGAAACTCCTTTCAAAAATGATAAAATAGCAAACTATGCTTCGCCCGTAATGAGTGAAGGAGTTTGGCTACAATTTTTATTTACCCTTAAATTTTGGATGGACGACACTTCTCCAAACTTTGAAAAAACGGACATACTAATCGAAAAATCTATTACTACATCCTCACTTTTAATGGACCAAAAACCTCTTGAAAGTTTATTTGATTTAGCTAAATTTTTATACAAAGAAAAAATGTAACGCTTATGAAAACGATCGACAAAATACCAACGAGCAAAATAGAAAGAGCAAGTCAATTAGTTAAAACAGGTTTAAAAGTCGGCGGTAATTATATTTCATATTATGGAGAGAAAATTATCCATCCAAACTTGAGTAAAGATAAACTCAATGAAAACAATGCAGAGGACATTTATGATGGCCTGAAAAATCTAAAAGGAAGTGCATTAAAAGTCGCACAAATGTTAAGTATGGATAAAAATATCATGCCTAAAGCTTATGTCGAT
>JAJTEO010000004.1 GCA_021300395.1 Fluviicola sp.
TAATAACTAGCATTAAATGGAAAAACTATCTGAGATGAAGGTTTGGTCCAAGTTTTAAAAACGCTATCATTATAAATCAATTCTAATTTTTCAATATCATCAGAATTTACATTGATTTTTAGATCTATTTGTTTGTTCCAAACAGTCGCTAAATTTTCTTTGAATTCAAAAGTTGCTGAAATTTCAGAAGAATCGCCTCCAGTTAAAAATGGCTTAATAATCATTGAACCAACGATTAGCAATAAAAGACCTATAATGATGTATTTTTTCATTAGTTAAAATGATTAAAGTGCTTTTTCAATATCTTTTGCATCAATCCCATTGTGAGATTCATGGTAAATTACGTGTTTATTTTTAAAAACAATAGCTTGGGGTGATTGATGAATAACACCCATCAAACTTTCAATACGATTAGAAACTTCTCGAAATTGAATTAAATCCAAATAGTATACTTCACAGTTATCAATAGCATGATTCCAATGTTTTTCAAATTGATTTTTCACCATTGATGAAATACTGCATCTTGTGCTGTGTTTAAAAATCAAAATGGCCTTTTCAGAATTAGCTGAATTATCCCATAATTCTTCCAATTGAGCGATTGAATTTAATTCCAACCAAGGAAAAGTAACTGTTGTGCTTTTAGAAAAGAATCCCATGGAAATACTAACTATAAATTATTAACTATTAAATACCTGCTGTAAATTGTTTCAAGAAACGAACATCGTTTTCAGAATACAAACGTAAATCATTGACTTTATATTTCATCTGAGTTATTCTTTCAACACCCATACCGAAAGCAAAACCTGAATAAACTTTTGAATCAATACCCGAAGCTTCTAAAACAGCTGGATCAACCATTCCACAACCTAATATCTCTAACCAACCAGTATATTTACAAACATTGCAACCTTTCGAATTACAAATAGAACAAGAGACATCTACTTCTGCACTTGGCTCTGTAAAAGGAAAATAAGAAGGGCGCATTCTGATTTGTGCTTTTTCTCCAAATAGCTCTTTTGCAAAGTATAAGAGTGTTTGTTTTAAATCTGCGAATGAAACATTTTTATCTATATATAATCCTTCCACTTGATGGAAGAAACAGTGAGCTCTAGCTGAAATTGCTTCATTTCTATAAACTCTTCCTGGAGAAATTGTTCTGATAGGTGGTGTACTATTTTCCATCACACGAACTTGAACTGATGAAGTATGTGTTCTCAAAGCCATTTCACTCTCCCCTTTTTCAATGAAAAAAGTATCTTGCATATCTCTTGCAGGATGTTCTGGAGCGAAATTCAACGCAGAGAAATTATGCCAATCGTCTTCAATTTCTGGACCTTCAGAAACGGTATAACCTATTCTACTAAAAATCTCGATAATTTCACTTCTTACCAACATTAATGGATGTCTAGAACCAACATTTGAATCATCCGCTGTTCTTGACAAATCAATAGAATTCTCTTTACTTGAATTTGATTCTAGTTGTTCTTTATACTGAGCTAATTTTTCTTCTGCAACTGTTCTTAAACCATTTAATAACTGTCCAACTTCTCTTTTTTCGTCGTTTGGAACAGCTTTTAAGTCACTAAATAAATCTTTAATAATGCCTTTAGAACCTAAGAAGTGAATTCTAAAATTTTCCAATGTCTTTACATCTTCAATTTTGAAATCATTTATCTCATTTGTAACTAATTCAATCTTACTTTTCATTTTTATTCAAATAGAACCAACTTATAAGGATTTTACACGTCTATACTACAATTCATTAAAGAATTTTAAATAATGAAACTATCCTTCACTTTCAACGTACGAAGGTAATAAATTAATAAAGAGAATTTAAAATTTAGAAATATAAAAAATTTAATATATCTTTAATTCGAATTTTTTTATTTATTGAAGAAAATAAACCATTAAAAATGAAAATATTATTCAACAAAACTCTGATAATTTTAAGTGTATTTTCTTTATTATTAAATGTTGGTTGTAGGAAAAAAAAGGATACAATTGCTACTGTAACAGTAACTTATAAAGCAACTGGAGCAGCTGTAGAGAATGCAAAAGTTTCATTGTCACCTTCAAACCCTAGTCAACAAGTAGATGAAAGAGTTAATAAAACAGAAAATACAAATTCGAGTGGAGTTGCATATTTTAATTACAATGATTTGTATCAATTAGGTGCTGCAGGTGTTTGTATCTTAAATGTTAAAGCAGTAAAAGATGCATCGTCTGGTACAGGAATTATAAAAATAGAAGAAGAAAAAACAACAAGTGCTGGGGTTAATATATTTTAGAAAAGCATTTATTGAATTGAAAATAGTATGAAATTTAAATTAAAATATATCTTTTTACTTTGCATATCGATATCTATCTTATCAATATTTAGTGCTTGTAAAAATAAAGATGCATCTGTTTTAAAAATTTACGTTAGATCGAAAAGTAACGAATTATTACCTGATACAAAAGTGGTCATAATTGGAGATGTTAATTCAAATCCTCCAACAAAAGAATATGTAGATACAGCTAGTACAAATGCTTCTGGCTATGCTACATTTGATATGCAACCTTATTTTGACTTAGCAGGAGAAAAAGAAAATCCAACTGGTTATTTTGATATCGTTTTCAAAAAAGATTCAAAATCAGGTTCAGGAAGAGTTAGATGTAGAGTACATATTACAACTGTGGAAACTCTATATTTTACAGAATAATATTAATAACGATTAAAACCTTAAACAACATGAAAGTAATATTTAACAAAACATTTTTATTTTTAAGCATTATAGCTTTAGTTGCACTTGTTGGTTGCAGAAAGAAAAAAGATACAATAGCAACTATAACTGTTGTAAATAAAATATCTGGAGCTTCAGTTGAAAATGCAAAAGTAGTGCTATACGCAACATCTACTACTGGCCATCAAGCTGCAGTTACTGTTCATGATACAGCATATGCAAATGGAAATGGTATTGCATATTTTAACTATAATGATGTTTACCAATTAGGACAAGCTGGTGTATGTGTATTAAATATCAAAGCAACTAAAGATAATTTATCTGGAGAAGGTATCATCAAAATTGAAGAGGAAAAAACAACAAATGCAAATGTTTTTCTTCAATAGGAAATGAAAATTAGATTTATGTAAGCTGTCTTTATGATTAGAGACAGCTTTTTTATTTACTCATTTTTAAACCGATCATCAATACATCATCTACTTGCTCGAAATCACCCTTCCAATCGTAAAATGCTGTTAACAGAAAGCTTCTCTGATCATCTAAACTATAAGTAACAATCTTACTCATGTTTTCTTTTAAGCGATTGTGCTTGTATTTTTTCCCTTTAGATCCTCCAAATTGATCTGGATAACCATCTGTAAACATGTATAATAAATCACCCTTTTGATATTCAACGTCTATTGTATTAAATAGATTAATTTCTTCATCAAAAAACGAACCTACAGGGAATTTATCTCCTTTGATAATTCTTAATTCTTGTTCATTGACAATGTACAACGAATTAAAAGCACCACTAAACTGAACTTGATTTGTGATTTTATTAATAGATATTAGACTAATATCCATCCCATCTTTTACTGTACTATTTTCTGCCTCTTGATGTAAACTCTCAGTCAACCAATTATTAACGGCATCTAATATTTCACCGGTTTTAACAATTCCTTTTTCAAGAACTGCTTTATTTAATAAGTTATAATTAACCAAGGAAATTAGTGCTCCTGGAACACCATGACCCGTACAATCTGCTGCAGCAACAAAGATATGTGTTTCCGTTTCTGCAATCCAATTAAAGTCACCGCTTAGAATATCTTTTGGTTGATAAATAACAAAAGAATCTGGTAAAATTCTATTCCATAAAGGTTTGGGTGGTAAAATTGCCTCTTGAATTCGTTGAGCATATTTTATACTATCCTTGATATCCTTGTTTTGTGTTTCCACAAGAATATTTTTTTCTTCAATAATCTTATTTTGAATTTCTACTGCTTGCTTTTGTTTCAAGATAATTCTATTGATTTTCGACTTCTCTCGTAAATTATAAATAATGAAGAATACTAATAATATAATCAAAATGAATCCGATACGAAAAACATTAATTTGAAAATTCTTTTTATCAATTTCCGAATTTGTTTTTAATAATTCTTGCTTACGTTTTTCACTTTCATATTTTGTTTGCATTTCAATCAAATTACGAGCATTTGAAATACTGTAAATCTGATCCTTTAACTTTTCATTTTCTTTAAAATAATAATTCGCCTTTTTGTAATTATTGGTTAATTCATAAGCAGTAGAAAGCGACTCATAGCTATGTTGAAGCTGATTTTTTAATTTATATTGTTTTGAAAGAGCTAAACTTTTTAATAAATAACAAATTGCTTCTTGATACTTATTTTGGGCAATTTTTAAATCTCCAATTTCATTATAAATAGAAGCAACACCTATTATGTCATCATTTTTTTGAAAAATTAATAACGCCTGATTGATTTGTCGAGTAGAAGTTGATAAATTGTTTAGTAGTCTATTAATACTGCCTAAATTCAATAAAGTATATGGTAACTTATCATCATTCGAAATTTGACGGTATTTAAATGAAAGTTCAAAGAAATTTTTAGCTTTCACTAATTCTTTTTTTAAAGTATATATTGAACCTAAATTATTGTAAGAATCTGCTAAACCCTCATAATGATTAGTCTCAGTATCAATTTTTATTGATTTATTAAAATATTCTTTTGCGACCGATAGTTTATCTATATCAACATATACCAAAGCCATATTGTTATATAAATCACTCAATAAAACATTATTTGGATGACTTTCCAATAATTTTTCTGCTGTAAAAAAACTTTCTAGTGAACTTGAATAATCACCTCTCCTATAATAGACAATTCCGATATTAGTGTGAGCCTTTATAATACCGTTTTTGAAATTTAATAATTCAGCTAATAATCTAGCTTTCTGAGCATAACGCAAAGAAATTGTTGGATTAATCGTGTTTAATTTTTCAGATAATACATTGAATAATTGAACACGAGCAGTGTCTCTTCTTGAAGTTTTTAATTTGTTGTATAAAGAATCTGTTTCCCTTGTTTGCGAAAAACAAGAAATTCCAATGAATAATGTAAATACAATTCTTAAAATAATCTTCATTAACCTTGATTTGAAAAGACAAGAATTTCCCTAAAATTAAACATTATATTGAATTTCTCAAATTGTACTTCTAATATCTTTAATGTTCAATTGCAATGTTTCTCGATTGTTCCAAGTATTAGTTTCCAAAGTGTAAAGAATGTCAAACGGAATTCCATTGGCAACCAAATCAATTTTTTCAGCCATGCTAAAACCGATTGCTTCTAAAACAACGTCACTAGTTGATTGCGTTAAGGTCAATTTCAAATGTTCGTCTTTTAAGATGCGAATATCTTTTGAAAAGACATTTTTAGAAATAAAAACGGGCTTCATGTTTCCTGGACCATGTGGTTCTAATTGATTTAAAATTCGTTTTAAACGAGGAATTTTCATTCGATTTTCTTCAGATGTAAAAATTTCATTAAAATTTAATTCAATATCTACTTTCTCAATTGGAGCTAAATCTTCAACGTCAATTCTTTTCCCAACTACTTCTTCAAATTTTGACTGAAATGCTGTAAGATTCTCTTTTGATAGCGTCATTCCTGCAGCATGTTTATGTCCGCCGAATTGCTCTAATAAATGTTCGCACTCAATTAGTGCTTCATGAATATCAAAATTGTTAACTGTTCTAGCAGAACCTGTTATCATTCCATTTGATTCTGTCAGGACAATCGTAGGTTTAAAATGCTTTTCTATCAATCGAGATGCAACAATACCAACAACACCTTTATGCCAGTTTTCATTAAATACAACTGTCGATTTTTTAGAAGTATAATTCAAATCAGAGGCAATTTGAGTCAACGCTTCCTCTGTCATTTCTTTATCTAACTCTCTTCTTTCTAAATTATCGTTATTGATTTCATTGGCAATTTGCTCAATTTCTTCACGATTATCCGAAATCATTAATTCAACCGCATGTTTTCCAGAACGTAATCTCCCTGCTGCATTAATTCTGGGGGCAATAATGAAAACAACATTTGTCAACGTAACTGGAAATTCTTTTTTAGCAATTTTTAATAATTCTTGAAAAGCAACTCGTGGATTATCATTCAATTGCTTTAAACCAAAATAACAAAGTGTTCTGTTTTCACCCGTTATTGGAACGATGTCCGCACCAATACTGATGGCTAACAAGTCTAAATACTCAAACAATTCCGATTGTTCCCATTGATTTTGTTGAATCAACGCTTGTAATAATTTAAAGCCAACTCCACAACCGGACAATTCTTTGTAAGGATAATCACAATCTTTTCGTTTTGGATCTAAAATTATTCCATCAGGCAACTCATCTCCAGGATTGTGATGATCGCAAACTATAAAATCAATGTTTTTTTCTTTCGCATAAGCGACCTTATCAACTGATTTTATCCCACAATCCAAGGAAATAATCAACGAAAAATCGTTTTCTTTGGCATAATCAATTCCTAAAAAGCTAATTCCATATCCTTCAGCATAGCGATCTGGAATGTAATAATCTATTCGTTCGTATTTCTTTTTCAAATAAGAATACATCAAAGCAACAGCAGTTGTTCCATCGACATCGTAATCTCCAAAAAGCAAGATTTTTTCGCCTTTTTCAATTGCCTGAATGATTCGTTCAACAGCTCGATCCATGTCTTTCATTAAAAAAGGATCATGCAATTCATTCAAATTGGGACGGAAGAAATTTTCTGCTTCTTTAAACGTTGAAATATTTCGTTGCAATAACAATTCGGCAACTACGTTATCTACTTTTAATTCTGAACGAAATTGTTCTACGATGTCTTTGTTAATAGGGGTTTGGATTAGCCATTTTTTTTGCATAAAACTCGAAATTTTATATTAATTTAATGAAATAATTCAAATTGACAACTGCTATTCGAAATGAATTGGCACTAAATTAAGAAAAATGAAAGGGTTTTTAGTACTTATTTTCTCAACAATACTTTGCATTGCTTTCGGTCAAGAATCGTTTAGTTTTTCTGTGCCACAACCACAAGATGAAAAAAATGCAATTACTGTCGATCCCATTTATTATGGAACGTATACGACTTCAGATTTCGATACCTATTATGAATTCAATTCAGAAGGTATTTGGGCAATTTCCACTATTTACAGTTCGATTTTAAGAGAAACCATTCGTGAATCTTCAAAATATTCAGTTCGAAACGGTTATTTATTTGGTGTTGTCGAAAATGATTCAATTCCTTGTTTTTTAGAAGAGGAACGTTATCATTTTGGGGTAAAACATAAAGAACAAATCATTGGTTTGAATTCAAAACACATCTTAAAAAAGATCAACGCAACAACTTATATCATCAATTTTTTTGAAAATGATAGTTATACTCCAAGTCAATTTGTCTTCAAAGGAAAAACACTAGAAGTAAAACATTTTGATTATGAATTAAACACAACACTTTTCTCAGCGATTAAAATTCAAAATGCAAACAAAGAACCGACGATGAATTACATCGTTTTAACGCCTTCTTCAAAAGAATGGTCAAAAATTGAAAAAGCAGGTATTTTTGGAAAGGGGAATTTGTTTTTGAGGAAGTGAGGTTAAATTAATTTATAGTAGAAGTTAGAATTAAGTATATTATCTAAATTCTAACTTCTAAAGCATAGCGTTTCTAATTTCACCTATACCCCATCTCCATCAAAAAAATTCCCAAGTCCTCCTAAAATACTTCCTTCATCTTTACGAGTTGTTGTTCCGTATGATAACACTCTTGAAGCCAAACGTGAAATTGGTAAGGTCTGTAACCATACTTTACCTGGGCCTCTTAAGTTTGCGAAGAAAATTCCTTCTCCTCCAAAAAATGTATTTTTAATTCCACCTACAAATTGAATATCGTAATCGATTTCTTGTGTATAAGCTACTATACAACCTGTATCTACTCTTAATGTTTCACCAGAGTTTAACGTTCGTTCAATGATATGTCCACCTGCGTGACAAAAAGCCATTCCATCACCTTCTAATTTCTGCATGATGAAACCTTCACCACCAAACAAACCTGTACCTAGTTTTTTCTGAAATTCAATACCAACAGAAACACCTTTTGCAGCACATAAAAACGCATCTTTTTGACAGATTAGTTTTCCTCCCATTTGAGCTAAATCTATCGGCACAATTTTACCAGGATAAGGTGATGCAAATGCAACTCTTGCTTTTCCAGAAGTTGTATGGGTATATGCTGTCATGAACATGCTTTCTCCTGTTAACAAACGTTTTCCAGCACTGAACAATTTACTCATAAATCCAGAATTTTGTTGAGAAGAACCGTCTCCAAAAATCGTTTCCATTTGAATTCCATCATCCATGTACATAAATGCACCTGGTTCAGCAATAACAGTCTCTTGTGGATCTAATTCGATTTCCACACATTGCATTTCGCTTCCAATTATTTTGTATTCAATTTCGTGATTTGTTCTCATTTTTCAATCATTAAGTTTTTACGAATGTATTGAAAAATTAAAATCGATTTACATAAAATAGATAGAGTGTATTTCTATGAGGATAAACGGACATAAATATTCTGTAGGTTGTATAAGATTATCTTGATATTAGAATTTTAAGTTACATAAAAAAGGCTATTCCATAGGAACAGCCTTGATTTTTAAATAGTAATAAACTCTTATTCTATAATAATACGTTGTTTATAATCTTCATCTGATGTTGTAATATTCAGAATGTATATACCTTTTGAAACTTGAGGTAAAAATATAGTTTCAATTCCACCTGTAATTGTTTTTTGATAAACATTTTTACCTGCCAAATTATAAATTTCAATAACTCCATCTATATTCAATTGTTCAAAATTTATCGTGAATATTCCGTTAGAAGGATTTGGCTGAACTTTGAATTTTAAACTATCACTCTCATTTAATGAAGCAGAGGATATAGATGATATTGTCAAACAATCCGATGTATCTATACAATTGTAATCATAACTAGCAATTAAAGCATAATTCCCATTTAATGATGATACTAAAGTGTCATCATTTTCTCCTGTGATAATTTGCTGACTATTGCAATTATACCATTGATATCCAAGTACCAGAGGATCATATGAAACTAAAATTGGAAGATTAGGATCTGGTAAATTAATGATAGTAGTAAACATATTTGTATTCAATACAACTACAATTGTATCATGGTGTGGACAACCATTTGCATTAATAGAGTCAATAATAATGGTTCCAGCTTGGGTGTAAATCTGTCCAGAGTTTACAGAAGTATAAGGAAAAGCACATACTTCCTCATACAAATAACCTCCACTTGAATAATTCAATGTAAGATCCAATGTTACGACAGAATCACAACCCGCAGCATTAGTCAAATTGTAAGAAGGAGAATTTGTAGAAGCTGAATAGGTATTTCCATCTATCCATAACAATGAATCACATGCATTTTTAACATCTGTTCCTGCAGTAGGAGTGCAAGATCCCCAACTAATTGAAACATCATCTATTGCAAGACCATCATCAGAACCAACATGATCAATGTCAGACCATCTAATCATTATAAATGAACTTGCAGGTATGTTTACTGGCACAATTCCATTAATAGTTAATTTGTTTGCAACATTATTTCCATCTAATGTTGCTGAAGTTGCACTTGATACAGGACTTGATCCAGCTAATGATATAACCTCAGTCCATCCTGAATTTGATCCAGGATTTAAAAGAGTGTCTCTATTCGAACTTACTTTGTACCAAACTGTAATTGTTTGTGCAGCATTTGAGCCTCCATTTCGCCATTCTTCTAAAGTATATGATAAATTCAAATTTGATAATACTGACGAGCCATTATTTTTGAGTAATACACCATGGGCAAAGCTACCTCCGAAAGTTGGACTTCCTGATCCAATTGAACCAAGAGCTCTCTCTTGAATACCCGAAGAACCATAACTGTATAATCCTCCAGTTGTATTAGAACCATTACTTGCAGCATAATTTGTACTTGTAGATGTTCTTTGTGAGTACCAATTTGAGATTGTACTGTTCTCAAGCCAAGAATTTACACTTCCAGTACTTAGTAAAGTATTAAAATTTTGAGAATAAGTACCAGTTACATTCATAGAAACTTGTGAATAAAATGTAAAAGGGACTAATAATAAAACGAATAAAATATTTTTCATAGTGCTGAGTTTTAAAGTAAAAATATGAAACGAAAGCAGTAAAGTAAAATTTTTATTATTAAAAAAAAATGAAATTTATAGTTTAGTTTATTAATGATTTAAAAATACCTCTATTTTCCAATTATTATTTTCATTCTAAATTTGGAATAACAATAAATTATTCTCAAATTTTAAATTATAGTTATTTTACTTTTAGTGCTAATTAAAATCTATTTATTAGAAATTTTGATGAACGGTTTAAAATGTACATAAAATTTATTGTAACTTGGTTGTATTAATGTAAAACAAAAATTATTACTATGGTATTATTTTCAACAATTATGATGTGCTTATTGGCGCTCTTAACTCTTTTAGGAGGATTATTTTTATTAGGATACGCTAAAAAAGAAGGCTTAGGGAAATTTACAAAATTAGCTTCTTACCTTGCTATATCTTTCAGTACAATTGTATTTATCGTTGGTTTAGTTGGAATCGTAGCTTGTCCAGCAACATGTGGTTCTGGTCATTGTTCAAAAGGAATGAAACAAGAAAAATGTATTGTAATTAAAAAAGAATGTAAATCAGGTGAGAAATGTGAGATGGATTCGAAAGAATGTCATATGAACATGGGTTCTGATTGTAAAGGTGGTAAGTGCGAAGATGGTTCTGAATGTTCTGCTGAAATGATGAAAAATTGTCCAAAAGGAGAAGGTTGTAATACACCAGAAGAATGTGCTGCAAAAATGAAAAGTTGCGACACAGAATGCATGAAAAAATGTGAAAAAGAAAAAGGTGCTTGCGACGGAAAATGTAAAAAGTAAATTCTAAATAAAATTTTTAGCAAAGAAAAAGCCGACTGAAATCAGTCGGCTTTTTTCGTTTAATTATTTCTTTTTATATTCAAACGTATCCATGAATGCTGTAGTGAAGTTACCTTCTCTAAACTTTGGATCATCCATTAATTTTAAATGGAAAGGAATCGTTGTTTTAATTCCTTCAATAATATATTCATCTAAAGCTCTTTTCATTTTAAGAATTGCTTCTTCTCTTGTTTGAGCTACAGTAATCAATTTACCAATCATAGAATCATAATTTGGTGGAATTGTGTAACCTGCATGTGCATGAGAATCTACACGAACACCATGTCCTCCTGGAGAATGGTAACTTGTGATTTTCCCTGGAGAAGGTCTGAAATCATGATCAGGATCTTCTGCATTGATACGACATTGAATCGCATGTAAATGAGGGAAATAGTTTTTACCAGAGATTTTTTCTCCAGCAGCTAATTTGATTTGTTCTTTAATTAAATCAAAATCAATAACTTCTTCTGTAATTGTATGTTCAACTTGAATACGTGTATTCATTTCCATGAAATAGAAATCACGGTTAATATCAACTAAAAATTCAACCGTACCAACACCTTCATAGTTTACAGCTTTAGCAGCTTTAATAGCCGCTTCACCCATTCTATTTCTCAATTCATCTGTCATAAATGGAGAAGGAGTTTCTTCTACCAATTTTTGGTGACGTCTTTGAATAGAACAATCTCTCTCAGATAAATGACAAGCATTTCCGAATTGATCCCCAGCAATTTGAATTTCGATGTGACGTGGTTCAACAATGTATTTCTCCATATAAAGTCCATCGTTACCAAACGCAGCAGCTGATTCTTGTCTTGCAGAATCCCAAGCAGCTTCTAAATCTTCTTCTTTCCAAACGATACGCATACCTTTACCACCACCACCAGCTGTTGCTTTCATGATTACAGGGTAAACGATTTTTTTCGCTTGTTCTTTAGCGTCTTCAACACTTTCTAATAATCCAACTGATCCTGGCACACAAGGCACACCTGCAGCAATCATTGTTGCTTTTGCAGTTGCTTTATCCCCCATACTAGCAATTTGCTCAGGTAAAGCTCCAATAAATTTTATTCCTGATTCTTGACAAACTTTAGAAAATTTCTCATTCTCAGAAAGGAAACCATAACCTGGGTGAATTGCATCAGCATTTGTAATTTCTGCAGCAGCAATTATGTTTGGAATTGATAAGTAAGATTTTGAACTTACAGCAGGACCAATACAAACTGCTTCGTCAGCAAAACGAACTGGTAAACTATCTTTATCCGCAGTAGAGTAAACAGCAACTGTTTTGATTCCCATCTCTTTACATGTACGAATTACACGTAAAGCAATTTCACCTCTATTTGCGATTAATATTTTTTTAAACATTTTATACGTATTTATTAATTACAGAATTAGGGACTAAAAACCAGAATAGACTTCCAATTTTTAATCCCTAATAAAAAGTTAATTCCTAAATTAAGCTGGATCTACCAAGAATAATGGTTGATCATATTCAACTGGAGAAGCATCATCAACTAATACTTTAACGATTTTACCTGATACTTCAGATTCAATTTCGTTAAATAATTTCATTGCTTCAATAATACATAAAGTTGTTCCTGCAGAAATTGAAGAACCAACATTTACAAATGCATCTTTATCTGGACCAGCTGAACGGTAAAAAGTACCAATCATTGGTGATTTAATCGTGATGTATTTAGAATCATCTGAAACTGGAGCTGCTGGAGCAGCAGGTGCAGCTGGCGTTGCAACAGGAGCAACTGGTGCTGGTGCTGCTTGGGGTAGAGCAACTGGAGCAGTAGCTTGAATGTATACAGGTTGATCTTTTCCTTTTTGTTCAGCTTTAATAATGATTTTAAAATCTTTTTGTTCGATTTCTACTTCGTTTACTCCTGATTTTGCTACAAATTTGATTAAATCTTGTATCTCAGTTAAATTCATATTTTCGATTTTTAGTTTGTACGTAATTAATATTATGCGTTATAAGCCCATTTCAAATAAACAGCTCCCCATGTAAATCCTCCACCAAAAGCAGAAAGAATCAATGTATCCCCTTTTTTCAATTGTTTCTCATAATCCCATAAACACAATGGTAATGTTCCCGCAGTTGTATTACCATATTTTTCAATATTGATCATTACTTTTTCAGCTGGTAATCCCATTCTGTTTGCAGTAGCATCAATAATTCTCAAGTTTGCTTGATGTGGAACTAACCAATCAACGTCATCACTTGTTAAATTATTTTTCTCCATTATTTCAGCTGAAACTTCAGCCATATTTGTAACAGCAAATTTGAAAACTGATTTTCCTTCTTGCTTCACATAATGTAATCTATTTTCAACTGTTTCAATTGTTGGAGGATTTGCTGAACCACCAGCAGGTTGAATTAAAAATTCTCTTCCAGAACCATCAGATCTTAAAATAAAATCTTGAACTCCTAAACCTTCTTCATTTGGTTCTAACAATACAACTCCACAACCATCACCAAAGATGATACAAGTTGTTCTATCTTCATAATCAATTATTGAAGACATTTTATCTACACCAATAACTAATACTTTTTTGTATTTACCTGTCTCAATAAATTGAGCACCAGTAGATAATGCATAAATAAATCCAGAACAAGCAGCTATAAGGTCAAAACCCCAAGCATTTTTCATTCCAACTTTATCACAAATTATATTTGAAGTACTTGGAAATGGGTGATCTGGTGTAACCGTTCCAACAATAACTAAATCAATGTCCATTGGATCTAAATTCATTTTAGCCAATAAACCATTTACCGCTTCAACAGCCATATCAGATGAAGCTCCTTCTTTTTGGATTCTTCTTTCTTTTATACCTGTTCTAGTTGTAATCCATTCGTCTGTTGTATCAACAATTTTTGCTAACTCCTCATTAGACAAAACATAATCGGGAACATATCCGTTTACTCCTGTTATTGCTGCAGTTACTTTTCCCATAATTTAATTGAATGCTTCATTTACTTTTGACGCTAAACCAGATTTAGCTACTTCAAAAGCGTGTAATATCATATTCTTAACAGCCACATCATTAGAAATTCCATGACCGATAATCACGTTCCCTTTTACTCCAAGAATTGGTGTTCCACCATAATTTTCGTAATTGAAACGATCAAAATATTCATCTTTTATTCCTCT
The DNA here is from genome assembly GCA_021300395.1 of Fluviicola sp. Taxonomy (GTDB): domain Bacteria; phylum Bacteroidota; class Bacteroidia; order Flavobacteriales_D; family Crocinitomicaceae; genus CAIUKX01. Next base: position 14,253 of record JAJTEO010000004.1, read on the forward strand.
TTTCTTCATCAGGTAAAAAATACCTTCCGCTTCCTTAAGGACAATATTGCCTGTAAAACCGTCACAAACGATTACATCAGCTTTACCTAAAAACAAATCACGACCTTCAATGTTTCCAACGAAATTAATCTCATCAGATTCAGCCAATAATTTGTAAGTAGCAATTGTCAATAAATTTCCTTTAGACTCTTCTTCACCGATACTTAATAATGCAACTTTTGGATTTTCAACACCATAAACATTTTTAGAGTACAATGCCCCTAATAGTGCAAATTGGTAAAGAACATCCGGTTTACAATCAGCATTAGATCCAACATCCAATAAAATAGAATTAGATCCATTTATTGTTGGTAATGTAGATGTAATACATGGGCGAATGATCCCAGGAATTGTATTTATTTTGTAGATAGATCCTACAAGCATTGCGCCTGTATTCCCGGTACTAGCAAAAGCTTGAATTTGCTTTTCAGCTAATAAATCAAAACCTACTGAAATAGAACTATTCGGTTTTTGAGGAATCGCACGAGTAGGATGATCATGCATCGTAATAATATCTGGCGCATGAACAATTTCAAAATCTGTTGGATTCCCTCCAAACTTAGAAAGGCAACTTAAGATTACATCTTGGTCACCTATTAATACAATAGTTGTATCTTCAGGAAGCTCTTTTTGGGCAAGAATTGCTCCTGACACATTTGCATCTGGAGCAAAATCACCACCAAAAATATCAATTCCTATCTTCATCAAGAAGAAAATTATTTTCTATTAACAGTTAATTAAACTGCAACTTCTTTTTCTGCTACGACTCTACCTTTGTAATAAAGTTTCCCTTCATGCCAGTGAGCATGGTGAAACAAATGTGGTTGTCCTGTCGTTGGGCAAGTCGCAATATTATCAGCTACTGCTTTAAAATGCGTTCTTCTTTTATCTCTTCTTGTAGTCGAGATTCTGCGTTTTGGATGTGCCATCTTACTTTATTTATGCTTTTTAATTCAAATTTTTCAATATAGACCATCGTGGATCTATATCATCGTTATTATTGTCGTCGTCATCTTCTCCTTCTTCAGAATCATCTTCATCATCCTCGTCGTCGAAGTCTTCGTCGTCATAATCTTCATCATCAAAATCGTCGTCATCATCATCGTCGTTTGCATTAATTACATACTTCTCTAACAATTCCAACATTTCTGGGTTACATTCTCCTTGCTCATGAACTACCCTTACAGGTAATGAAACAGAGATTAACTCATAAATATTCATTTTTACATCAAGCTCATATGCTTCGAAATCTAAAACAACCAATGCTTCATCGTCTGTAATGTCTCCACCAAATTTGTAAATAATTTGATATTCACCTTCAACTTCTTCTTCAATAGGATCTGTACATCTATCGCAACTTGTTGTTACAAGTCCTTCAACATGAAAAACACCTATTAGCATTGTTTCTTTTTTTTCCAATTCTAAACGCACGTGAACTTTTCCACTTTGTATAATTGAATATTCTATGTCATCAAAGAACGTGTCCGAAATTTCAAATTCAAATACATGAAAACCAATCTTTAAACCAACAAATGGTATTATATATTCGTGTTTCGACATACTTTTCTCCTAAAATCGGACTGCAAAGTTAACATTTTTAACTGAAAATTGTTAATATCTATCAACTTTTTAACAATTTTTTATTTGAAATGTATTTTGAAGCCCGTTTTACAACTTATTTTTAAACAAAATTTAATCCAAAGAACCTGCTTTCTTTTTCTCTGGAGCTTGTATTTTTAAAGGGTTTCCTGTTATTTCCTTCCTCAATTTTTGTTGACGAAAAACATCCATTGCTAAATAGATAGCATTTCGCATCGATTGTGCTGAAGCGATGCCTTGACCAACTATATCGAACGCTGTCCCATGATCTGGAGATGTTCTTACAACTGGAAGACCTGCTGTAAAATTCACTCCTTCGTCAAAAGAAATTGCTTTAAACGGAATTAATCCTTGATCGTGGTACATTGCTAAAACAGCATCGTATTGAAACATAGAAGAAGATCCAAAAAATCCATCCGCTGGAAATGGTCCAACAGCAATTACATTATTTTCTTCTTTTGCTTTATTGATTGCTGGTAAAATAAGTTCCAAATCTTCTGTACCCATTTTACCATTTTCACCAGCATGAGGATTTAAACCTAAAACCGCAATTTTTGGACGTGTTATTCCAAAATCATTTTTCAAGGATTTTTCCACTGCTAAAATCTTATTATATATTTTATCGATAGATAATGAACCGCTTACTTCATTGATTGGAATATGCGTTGTCACTAATGCTACTCTAAGTGTATCACTTACCATCATCATTAATGCTTCATCCATACCAGCCATTTCAGCTAAGTATTCAGTATGTCCAGGAAATTTAAATCCTGTTTTTTTCATTGCTTCCTTAGAAATCGGAGCTGTTACTAAAACATCAATTTTTCCGGTAGCTAAATCTTTCGTTGCGGCTTCTAAAGACATTAATGCGAATTTTCCGCCTACTTCTGTAGCTTTACCTAATTCGAATGGAATTTCTTCGTTCCAAACATTGATAACATTCACTTTTTTGTTATGTATCTCATCTGCATCTTTACACGCCTGATACATAAAATCTGGAAGTTTGATTGCTTTTTTATGATAAGAAATTGTTTTCGTTGAAGCATAAATCACTGGTGTACAATCCACTAGAATTTGTGAATCGCTTAGTGCTTTAATTACAACTTCAGGACCAATACCATTAATATCTCCGATGGAAATTCCAACTCTGACAGGACTAGCTGTCGCTAATTCTCTTTCTTTATCTTTATCCATTATTTGTAGTTTTTCACAAAGTTCAACAATAAACGAACTCCAGAACCTGTTCCACCTTTACCTTTGTAATCAACTGGGGCATCTAACCAAGCTGGACCAGCAATATCCATATGAATATAAGGTGCTTTCACAAAATGCTCTAAGAATTTTCCAGCTGTAATCATTCCTGCATTTGCTCCACCAATATTTTTCAAATCAGCAATAGGAGATTTCATCTCTTCGTAATATTCATCCCAGAAAGGAAAACGAACCACTCTTTCGAATTCTTCATTACCTGCTTTTTCCAATTGGTTAAAATATTTATCATCTGCATTACCCATAATGATTGAAGCATGATGACCAATTGCTCTTAAAGCTGCTCCTGTTAAAGTTGCAGCATCAATTACTAATTCTGGATCGAATTTTTTAGAATAAGCCAATGCATCTCCTAAAATCATTCTTCCTTCTGCATCTGTATTCAATACTTCAACAGTTGTTCCATCATACATCGTAACGATATCACCTGGTGCGTAAGCATTCAATCCTGGACGGTTATCAGTAGCAGGAACTAAGGCAATAATATGCGTTTTCACATTGTTTAACGCTGCTGCATAAACTGCTCCAACTACACATGCTGCACCAGCCATATCGCTTTTCATGCAATCCATTGAACCTGGAGTTGGTTTCAAACTTAAGCCACCAGTATCATAAACAACTCCTTTTCCAACTAATACGATTGGTTTTTTATTTGTTGGTTTCTTTGGTTTGTATTCAACAATTGTAAATGTAGGTGGATCGATTGAACCTTTATTTACCGCTAATAAACCTCCCATTTTCAACGCTTCAATTTTAGATTTCTCTAGAATTTGAACAGTTATTGGCGCTTCTTTTGCTAAAGCCTCAATTTGTTCGCTTAATTGAACTGCGTTTAAATGCGAAACTGGTTCATTTACCATGTCTCTCGCCCAAAATACAGCTTTGATAGTATTGTTTAATTCTTCAATTCGTTTAGTGCTAACAGCATCTCCAACAAGAATTGCAGTTAATTTATTCGCTTGTTTTTCAAAATCTTTTAAATATTTGATGAATTGATAATTTGAAAAAGCAATTCCTTCAGCAACATTTAATACTGCACTTTCTTCTCCAATTACTTGAACTTTTACAGCTTCTTTTCCAATTAATTTTTGAACTGCTGAACCTGCAACTCTTAATTTCTCAGCATCTTGATCTCCTTTGATAAAGTAAGTAATGCTATCAGCACTTTTTAAATAGTCTGATTTTTTATCACTTTTCAAGAAAACTTTAAGGAAATCACCTAAAATAAATGGTAACTCTTTAATGTCTGCATTTCCAGTTAATGATTTTTTTGTACCAACGATAACGAGATGTTGCGTACTTTCTACTTTTGTATATTTCTGTATGTACATACTTCTATTTTTTGAATATGTACAAATTTACATTTTTAAAGGTTACATCAAATAGCTAATCTGAAGGAATATTAATTAATTTGCTGATTTTCGCTTCTCTAATTCCGCCAACAATTCATTCAACTTCGAAAATCGTTTCCATGCGGTCAATTCAATATTGACATTGGTTAATAATGTCTCTTTTTGAAACAAATGATAGATGCGTTGTTTACCTAAGAATGTTCCATTTTTCTCTTCGAATGTAATATTGAATTCGTTTGAAGGAATTGAAATAGTGGATAATTTCCCGTTCAATGTATTAATAATTGACAACTCTACCGAATCATTTTGAAAATCAATTTCAACTAACATACCCATTTTATAGGATTTGAAAAGTCGTTTTGAGTAAAAATAGATTCCTACAACAGAAAGTAAAATATTAATAATGTTGTAATCATTAATGAAAACAAGCATGGGCGGATATTTATTTCCTGACCAAGCAAAACATGGATAGGTAAATACTAGCAGAATACCAACCATCCAAGCCAGCATTAGAACCACCGAATATTTAATGATTAAGGTAAGATATCCATCTGTCAGTTCATGGAATTTCTCTTCGATTGTAAATTTCATAGTTTATAGAGTTAACGTTTAACTCTTCGCTCAAAAGTAAATATAGAAAAAATATGTAATAATTTCTATTTTTATTCTCTAACTATAAATTTATTCTTCCTCATCAATTGGTTCTTCAGAATTATCACCACCTTCATTCTCACTATCTTCTTTCTCCACTTCAGACCAATCTACATCGTAAAATTCACGATTCATTGATTTACCCAAATGGTAATTCGTAATGATGATGTCTAGTAATTTTTCTTTTACTTTGATCGTTTCTTCAATGTCTGGTAAATTTGGATTTAAACAGATATCTCCTAAATATTTGGTTTTAGATAAATCACCTCCCAACCATCTCCCATCACGTTTTCCGTTGACATATGTCCCAACTTGGTTTAATTTACCATATGGATCATAGAATTTCCAAACACCTGTTGGAAGTCCATTTTTCATCAATCCTTCGCTTTGTAAGGTACCGTTGTCATAATGATTTTTCACATAACCATTAATAGCATTTGCTGATGGTTTCTCCCAAAACGTGTAGAACTGACGAATTTCATAATGATCACTGTGTGAACAATCGTACTTCTCATATTTTTCAATGATGTAACTCTTAGAAATTAAATTTCCTAAAGTATCTAATTGAGAATAAATTCCTTTTGAGTTAAAAGAAATCGAATCATTTAATTTTATAACTGAATCAAAATAATTCACTTCATACAAAGCTTTTCCATAGTAATCATAATACTTCCAAAGTCCTTTTTTCTTACCTTTCGACATTCCTCCGTCTCTTGCAATCGTATCGTTTGGATAGTATTTTGTTAAATGATAATTAACGTTGCTTTTGTTTACTAAACTAGGACGACCGTAATATGGTTTTGAATAATATTCCATTCCAATTCCGTGATCAGACAATACTTTATCTAACGATTGAGAACTTGTGATATCCGTTGGACGGAAGTAAATTGAGTCTTTCCAATCAAAAGTATAACGAACACTTAATTCGTTTTCTTCCCAGATTTTTTCTTCAATAGGATAAGAATATAAGAATTTCACATAATGGTATTTCGTTCCTAATGAATCATAAGCTTCATAGTCATCAATAGGTTGACCGTTTAAGAAGAAACCTCTTTTAGCAATCTTCCCATTGATATGAAATGCTTTTGATTCACCTTGTAATGCACCATTTTGAAAATTCAAACTGTACAAAAGTGTTGTGTCTAAATCTGGCAACGTTAAATAGGTTTCTAAATATCCATCTAAAGCTCCTTCACTGTAATTACTTTTTGTAAATACAAGTTGATTGCGTTCTAAAGCTTTGCCATGTTTATAATCATCCAAATAATATTCACTTTGTTCGATTTCACCTTTCCAATTATATCGAAGGAATGCACCTTGCTTCAATCCTTTTTTATAAATCGTTGTTGTTTCTAAGAAATGAGTTTTCTTTTTAGGAAGTTCCTCCCATGAAGTACTTTCTTCATAATACTCATCTTCCCCTTTTGCAGCTGGTTCGGCATACGAATATGTTTTTAAAACGCCATCAATTTCACCATTTAAAAAAGGAACTTCAAATAACAACTTTCCAAATTGATCTTTTACTTTCCAAATTCCCTCTGGTTTTCCATTTAAATATTTACCCTCAAGTGTTTTTGAAAAAACAGGAATATCTTTCTCTTTAATTTTTGGTGTTGACTCTGCTTCTGCTTCATAATCTTCACCGTAATAATCATCTTGATACAATTGAGGTTGATAAATATAATCTAAAAAGAAAGGAAGTAAAGAATAAGTAACCTGATCAAAATTGCTACTTGCTAATTCACTAGCATCTACAAAATTATAAATGTAATCGTATTTTGATTGACCATTTTCCTTGTATTTTGCATAATCTGTTATTAATTTATCGCTAAACGAACTAGTTGCTGGGAAAGCAATATTAATTGATTTACTAATATTTAATTTTGGAGATTTTGCATTGAATTGAATTGCTATTTTACCTGAAAAAGGAACAGAGTCTTTGAAGAGAACATCAGCTGTTGCAACCTCAAAATTCGTAGAAAACTCATTGACATTGTTGATCGGAATAGAATCTCTCACATCAAAATTATTGTATTGACTTGCAGACTGAGTCGATTTTAAAGTTAAATTTTGAAAATGGAAATGATTAAAACCAGTCCAATTATCAAATTTTTCACCAAAAACAATTTCTTGATTATTGACATTCGTTCCATTTACAGCATACCCATTCATCTTTAATAAATGTTCATTTGGAAAATAGATTCTTGAGTACAAAATCGTTGTATCTTCTCTACTCCATGATTTCCATAAAATAACTGAATCCTTTTCTGTAAAAAAGCGAATCGAATCCATTTTATCGTATTCAAAAAATTCACGATAATTATAAGCTTTCACCTCTAATCCATCAATCATAAATGTTTTGAAAGTTGCTGGTTCAAATTTCATTTTCTTAAAGTCACCCAGCGAGTCAAAGATTATTTCATGAAATAATTTTCCGTCATAATCGTAAATGGTTTGTAAAAATTGATTTGAATCTGGTAAATAGGTAACAATATCATAAGGCTTTCCATTGTCCCAAAAAATCGTATCCTCTTTCAATAATTTTCCATCTTTAAACTCATAACGGAACATTAATTGTCCATTTGGATAATGGCGCTCATAAATTCCTTTGTATTTAAATGAAAAACCTAAACTATCAATTACTTTTCCTCGTTTAATGTATTTATCTTTTTCAGCATCGTAAACATCATGCGTATAATTTAATCCTTCCTCTGAATAATAGTCATCACCCATGTAATCACCTTCTTCATCATAGTACTCTTCATCTCCTTCAGCATAATTTTCTTCTTCTGCTTCAGGAAGTTTTGTGAAATTAATCTCAGCTAAATCAACCGATAAATCATAAGGAGCATAAGTAAAATCAAAATTATAATCTTCAATATCCGTGTCATCTGCATTTATTAATCTGAATCGAACTATTGGTTGTTTGACTACTTTCTTTTTATCTTCAATCGTATATTCAGCAGTAACTACTTTATTATCTCTTTCAATAATTTCATTAAATTCATCATCATAGGTAATGTTCAATTCACGTTCAATCCAACTACCAGATTCAACATCATTTAAAAATTCTCCTTCAAAAATTGGGTATTTTCCAATCGTTTTGTTGTAATAGTAACCAGATTTTAAACCATTTGAAAAATTGACAATTTCAATAATTGTATCCGTTCTAGGAAAACCATTTGCGATATAAAACTCTTTATCTTCTTTAGTGATTCGTTGATTTTTAAGATTTCTTGTTTCGATTTTCCATTCACCATCTTTCAAACCATTAGTGAATTTGCCTTTTTTCAAGGTATCTCCATGGAAATTAAACCATACAGCATCTCCATCTAACATGTTGTTTTTAATCGAAAAAATTCCAGCTATTTTTTTAGACACTATTTCATAATTTCCAGTTTCATTCACTAAGGCAAAATCAGAAAAATATTGAATGTATTTTCCGTCTGGTATTTTATCCAAACAAGGTGTAATGTCTTTATCAAATTGATAATTCATTTCCAATAACGGATACGGATTTTTATCAATGGCTTTTCTTAAATTCTTGTCAATCTCTTGATTTTGTTGATTGATGGTTTTTTTATAAACCCTTAATTCCTTTTTAAATAACTTAATATCTCGCTTAAAGTCTTTATTACTTAAATCTTTCCCTTGATTTTCACGGTAGTAAATCGTCATAAATTTTTTAAATTTTCTGACTTTCATTCCGTAATAATAATACCCATTTGCGTTGGTTGTAATTTGAAAAGGATATTCAAAATAAGAAACTCCATTATAAGTTACCGTATCGACCTTTTGAGTAAATCCAACGTTAGCAGAAAGAAAAATGAACGTTGAAATAATAATTTGAACGATCGAAAAGTGAATTTTACTATTCATAGGTATATGTTTCAATGGAGAAATATTCTTTATCATTTGATGCATTTTCTTTTTGGTGAACAATTCTGATTGGCTCCCCTTTTTTATTTAAATGAAAATTTGAAATCATGCGTGTTACAAACACTTCATCTGCAAACGTAGAATCGATGTAACCGTTACAAATTCCTTTTCTATTATAAATAAATGAACGCTTGTAATCAAAAGGATAAACTTTTTTCAACCAATAATCAGGAAATTTTCCTGATTGTTTGTCATAAATAAACATCTTAACGTTTTGTTCTTTTACTTTATTTGATACTTGATATTTTTTAGAAGGAAAAAGGGGTGTTCCCCAACCAATAATATCTTTAGGATCTGGTTTTAAAATCGAATCTACCGAAAGTGTACCCCAATAATTTGAATTTAACAAGAAATAACTGAAATCACCTGTTTCCATGTCTTGGTATGCTAAATATTTCTTCGCTCCTTTACGTTTGACATGCATTTTAAAATCTAATTCTCTTACTTCTGGGTCAAAGAATTCATGCGTTTCAGAAATACGTTTGGCTGTTTTTGTTACAATTGTTTTACGCTTTACCTGAGAATAGCCATAAGCATCTTTCTCACCAGTATAACTAAACAAAATAGATCCTATTTCACGATCATCATAATAGTAGTGAACGTTTAATTGAATGATTGCACCAAATTGATTAAAGTAATATTCTCGCATTTCTCTTGGAACAGCTCCATGAATACTTTTCAATGGATTTTGTACTTCTCTATCTAATTTAAAAGACTTACGTGTGATCTTTTTGATTTTATGTGCTTTAATAATAGAATCCGTGAACCAAATGGGAAAAGACACATCATTTTCATCTTCGGTTAGTAAAGTATTAAGGTTAAAAATTGAGGACTTTGATTGTCCTAATAATTCTTTTTTTTCTTTCTTTTTATTGGAACATGAAAATACAACAATAAATAATAATGAAAACCAAAAACACTTTAAAATATTCATGTCCTAAAGATACATTAAACATTGAAATAAATGATTTTACAAAATCATATTTCTTTTATTTCGTATGATAATTCTACTAAATCTAATAGTTCTTCCCCTGCTTCTTGCATTTCATCATCATCAGATTCGTGATACCAAATTACATGAATATCCTTCTCTTCTGCTAGTCGCTCAAATAATTCAAATAAATCCAATAATATTTTGCTGGTAGAGGTATTAAAATAACTCATTTTTACCTCAAAAGTAAATCGATCACTTGAATTCTCGATGTACTCAGTAATCCAATCAAATATAGGCTTATAAAACTGCATTGGATTTTCAGGCCTAGAACTTCCTGAAATAGAAAAAACTTTGTTTTGAGGGTCTAAAACTACTTCTGGTGTCATTTTAGTTGATTCTAAGTAATATTTTTCCATGACTATAAAGTTTTAACGTTAATTGTAATCAAAAAAGTAAAATAGGAATTAGTTACATCATGATATTCTACCGTAAATCGAATGTTATCTGTAGATTTTCTAGCAATTTCTATCAAACCTAAACCTGCATCTCCTTCATTATTTAATTTTCCAAATTTAAGTTGATCTCTATACAACTTATTTAATTCTTCTTGATTAGATAAATTTAATGTTTGAACATTTAATATCAATTTTCCAATTTGATCATTTGGCGCCAAATTTCTTGTTGAAATAAATAACATATCTTCATTATCATAATGACAAATGAAGCTAGATACTTGTTGGGTTGGATAAATTGAACCATGCTTACAAACATTATCAAGCGCCTCAGCAACGACTTTTATAATCTTTTTTTGTTTTCCCAATTCTATTGTTTCTGACAACCTGTTTTCAATTTCTTCTATTATTTGGGAAGTTTTAGACCAATCAAAAGGCTCATTCAAGACAATAATTTGAGAAGCATTTTTAGGAACACCTAAATTTTCTAATACATTTAATATTGGTAAAGACATAAGAAACTATTTTTTTCTTAATAAAAATAGAATTTAAATTAATAAAAGACAAAATAATTATATGTTTATAAAATAATGTATCTCACAAAATTGACAAAATAATATACTAAGGCTTGCTTCTATCAATATTTTTGATATATTAGGAATATAAACAATTAAGATTCTCTTCTTATTATTTGTTGATTCATTTTTATTTACCTAAAAAATACTTGATATGAACAGATTATACTTTTTAGCTTACTCCTTCTTGTTTTTTTTATTTACATTCTCTGTTAAAAGTCAAGAAAAAGGAAATTATTTTTTAAAACATTTTGATCCAAAAGTATCGGGAATTAACGGACAAACATGGACTGGTATCGAAGATAATAATGGTATACTTTATTTTGCATCTGGAACAAAAATTGCTATCTACGATGGAAAAGATTGGGATGCAATTCAGTTAAAAAATGAAGCACAACCCCTTTCATTTTGTAAAGATGGGAAAGGAACTATTTATGTTGGCGGCCTTGGTGAAATTGGCTATTTAAAAGGGAATTTTCAAGGTAAGTTAGAATACGTTTCATTAAATGATAAAATAAAAAAACAATTTAGAGATTTTCAAAGTGTTTGGACATGTGTTTCTCAAGATAAATACGTTTATTTTTCAACTGATAAAGGTATATATTCCTTTAATGGGAAATCAGTTGAATTTTTGAATGAACCTGTATTCATGACCCTTAATAAAATTGGAAATCGTGTGTTTTTTGGTTCGCAAAATAAAGGATTATTAGAGCTGGCTGATGGGAAAATTAAAAAAGTCAAAAATGGCAATGCGTTTATAAATACTCCTATAGTTGGAGGCATTCAGTTTAATAAAGACCAAATTCTTTTTTTATCGGGAAGATCCCCTATCATTTTTTATAACCAAAAAACTGGGGAAATAAACAAAATCAATAATAAACTGTTAAACTATCTTGATTTTCTTAACAAAGCATACGTTTATAGTATAGAAAAAACGGTTAACAATAAAATTGTTATTGGAACTATTTACGAAGGTTTATTAGTCTTCGATTTTAACGGAAATCTTATCAATCAATTCAATACAAATAATGGCTTATTAAACAATGCTATTAACAAAGTATTTAATGACCGAATGGGAAATATTTGGTTATGTACAGATAAAAGTGTTGCTAGAATTGAAATAAACTCAGGTATAAAAAATTGGAGTACTGTTGAAGGTATAGAGGGCAATGTTGAAGATATTGTTTCATTTAATAATAATATGTTTATTGCCACTAATACCGGAGTTAAGTGGTTAAATAATGGCGTTTTTACACCTATACAAAATATAAATGATGCCAATTGGCAATTCGAAATGCTTCAGAATAGACTTTTTGTTGGAAATACGAATGGTCTGTTTGAAATAATAAGCAAAGATAAGTCACCTATTAACATATTTAATGTAAACACTGTTTGGAGTTTAATTGCTTTTAAAAATAAATTAATTTTAGGTTGTAGTGATGGATTATATGAATTCGATATTAAAACAAATGCTTATAAACTAATTACCTCCTCTAAAAGTGCAATTCGAGGCATTGCTGTTGATGATAAAAATAATATATGGTTTGCTACTGATAATAAAGGTGTAGGTTATATTGACAACAATAATAAAACTTACTTTCTATCAAAAGAAAATGGTTTGCTTTACGAAAGTTACAACCAAGTATTTTCAATTAAAGGTCAAATTTATGTAGCAACTAAAGCTGGCTTATTTAAATATAATTATAAATCAAAAAAATTAGCAAAAGCTTGCGATTTTGGTGATTATATGTGTAACGAACAGACAGGTGTTTTTAGAATTAAACCATTTCAAAAAGACTATATTTTTACTTCAACTTATGGAGATAATACAGCAAGATTTTCAATTGTAAATTTAAACAATAAGGAAAGAGACACAATTAACCTAAAACAGCTGCCTAAAATGCATATTTATTCGTTCTACGAAAAAAATGATGTTATTTGGCTAGGTTCACCTTATGGTTTATACCAATACAATAAAAAAGAAATATCACCCGTAAAATTTAAAAATAAAACCTTAATTCGTAAAGTATTGATCGGAAAAGACTCACTTTTATTCGGAGGTTTTACTACTTCAATACAGCAAGAAAACAAGAAGCATAATAGCAAAATTCAAAAAATCAACTATGATTTAAATGCTTTGAATTTTATATTTACCAATCCTTTTTATAATAACGAAGATAAAATTCTTTATCAATACAAATTAGAAGGATTTGATAACGAATGGTCGAGTTGGAGTGAGGATAATTTTAAAAGTTATACCAATCTATTCGAAGGAAAATACACCTTTTTAGTTAGAGCACAAAATGTTTTCGGACAAGTTTCTGAAGTTGGTAAATTTAGTTTTCGGATAACTCCTCCTTGGTATAGAACCATATTAGCCTATATTCTATACCTCGTTGCGTTTGTTTTGATAATCTATTTATTCATTAGAATTTATACCAGAAGATTAAGAAAAGCAAATTTAAGACTAGAAAAAATAGTTGAGGAAAGAACAGCTGAAGTAGTTAAACAAAGAGATGAAATTCAAGAAAAGAATGAATTAATTACTGAAAGTATTGAATATGCCAAAACAATTCAAGAAGCGATAATCACCTCCGATGAGTATTTTAAAAACTTATTTGAAGATCAATTTGTGCTGTTCAAACCAAAAGATATTGTTAGTGGTGACTTTTATTGGGCTTACAAAACAAAATCAAATAAAATATTCTGGGTAGCAGCTGATTGTACAGGACACGGGGTGCCAGGAGCTTTTATGACGATGATTGGAATGTCTTTATTGAATGAAATCATTATCGAAAAAGAAATTGAAGAAACAAATGAAATATTAGATATACTTCGAGATTCAGTAATAAAAACACTAAATAAAAATGTTGATTTAGAATCTGATGATAAAATGCGTAACGGAATGGATATTGCTATTTGTTGTTGGAATCTTAATACACAAGAAATATCATATTCAGGAGCAAATAATCCTATGTATATATTAAGAAATGGTGAACTAATTGAATTTAAAGCAGATAAACAACCGATAGGCATTTATAAAAAAATTACTCCTTTTACACAACATAAAATTGAGGCAATTAAAGGAGATAAAATATATATATTCAGTGATGGATATGCCGACCAAATGAATGAAGATGAGAGAAGATTTAAAATTGCAAATCTTAAAAATGCAATACTCGAAATAGGTACAAAATCATCAAAAGAACAAAAAGAATATTTTGATTCAACCTATGAAAATTGGAAAGGAAATTATGAACAAATGGATGATGTTGTTTTAATTGGAGTAGAGTTATAAGTTAATTCGAAGACTATGTGATTTTTAATATTATTTTCATAGAAAAAACAAAGGCTGTCTAAAAGACAGCCTTTGTTTTTAATAATATTAATATCTTATTTTAAATCTGGCATTTCTCTTGTAAATGCTGGAATTCCTGTAATATCCATACCTGTAATTAACAAGTGAATATCATGTGTTCCTTCATAAGTAATAACTGACTCTAAATTAGCCATGTGACGCATCATTGAATATTCACTAGTAATACCCATTCCACCGTGAATTTGACGAGCTTCTTTCGCAATGTTTAATGCGATTTCGCAGTTGTTACGTTTCGCCATTGAAATTTGAGCGGAAGTTGCTTTTCCTTCATTTCTTAACTGACCTAAACGGAAAGTTAATAATTGAGCTTTAGTGATTTCAGTAATCATTTCAGCCAATTTCTTTTGCGTTAATTGGAAAGCAGCAATTGGAACTCCGAATTGTGTTCTTTCTTTAGAATATCTTAATGCTTGATCATAACAATCCATAGCAGCACCTAAAGCACCCCATGCAATTCCGAAACGAGCAGAATCTAAACAACTTAATGGAGCACCTAATCCAGATCTTCCAGGTAAAATATTTGCTTTAGGAACTTTTACATTCACAAAAATTAATTCACCAGTAGCAGAAGCTCTTAATGATAATTTTCCATGCATTTCAGGAGTTGAAAATCCTTCCATTCCTCTTTCTACAACAATACCATGTATTCTCCCAGTTTCATCTTTTGCCCAAACTACAGCGATATCTGCAAAAGGAGCATTAGAAATCCACATTTTAGCACCATTCAAAATAACGTTTTCACCGTCACCAGCATCTTTGAAATTAGTGATCATTCCTGCAGGATTTGATCCATGATCTGGTTCAGTTAAACCAAAACATCCCATCATTTCACCAGTAGCTAATTTTGGAAGGTATTTTTGTTTTTGTTCTTCAGATCCATATTTCCAAATAGGATACATTACTAAAGAGCTTTGAACTGAAGCAGTAGAACGTAAACCTGAGTCACAACGCTCTAATTCTTGCATAATCAAACCATAAGAAATTTGGTCCAATCCTGGTCCACCATATTCTTCTGGAATGTAAGGTCCGAAAGCACCGATTTCACCTAAACCTTTTAATAAATGATTTGGGAAAGTTGCTTTTTCAAAATGCTCATCAATGATTGGAGAAACTTCTTTCTTAACCCAAGCACGTGCAGCATCACGAATCATTTTATGCTCTTCTGTCAATAAATCGTCCAAATTGTAGTAATCTGGTTGTACGTATAAATCTGTTGCCATATTTAATGTTTCTATTTTACTTTGTAAAAATAATTAAAATTTTTATGCTTTGCAGAAAATTTCATTAATTTAGAGGATATTTGTTAAATCTTTACAAAGAACAGTATATTTTGTTAAATATTGCACATCAAATAGTCGGTTATAATTCAACAGTTTCAATTCCTTCACATTTAATTGAAAGAGAATTTAACATTACAAATTTTTTGATTCCAATTATAATCGTTTCATTTTCGCTGATAACATTAGCTAAATATAGAAATACACGTATTATCATTATATTATCAAAATTGTTTTTAAGTTCAAAAAATTTAGAATATGTTTTGAAAGAAGAAATGAGAATAAATTCTATCAGTTCTGTCGCATTATTGATCAATTATTTCATTGTATTTAATGCGTGTTTATTTTTGACTTCTTATCATATTTTACATCAATCAACCCCACAATCCATTCTCTATTCATTAATTATTTCAATTAGTTTTATATCATTGCAAATCATTGGCTTATGGCTTGTAGGGATTATATCAGGTGAAAATAAATCAATAAATATCCCAATTACAGAGACGGTAATTTTATATGAAACATTTGGAATAATTTTGTTTTTTGTAGCACTATGCTGGATGTTAAATCCACATTTATCCGTTCTATTTTTAAAAGTATTTGGAGGAATCATTTTACTTGAAATGATTGTTAGATTTTCAAAATGCGTCCTTTCTGTTTTAAAACGAGGTGTAGTATGGTATTATATTATTTTATATCTTTGCACACTTGAAATTTTACCGTTAGTTGTAGTTTATTTATATCTAAAAGTAAATTTCGATTATTAATTTGATTGTGAATATTTTAAAGTACTGAAAAATTGGCTATTAAAACTATATTGGTATCGCAACCAAAACCAGAAGGAGACAAATCGCCATACTATGATTTGGCAGATAAATATAAGTTGAAAATTGATTTCAGACCTTTCATAAAGGTTGAAGGAATTGGTGCTCAAGAATTCCGTACTCAAAAAGTGAATATCCCTGAGCATACTGCAATAATTATGACTTCAAAAGCAGCGATCGATCATTTCTTTCGAATTGCTGAAGAAACGCGTTTTGAAGTTCCAGATACAATGAAATATTTTTGTATTTCTGAAGCAGTAGCTTATTATCTTCAAAAATATGTCAGCTTTAGAAAAAGAAAAATTTTCTTTGGTAAGCAAACAATTGAAGAATTAGTAGAATTAATGAAGAAACACAAGGGAGAAAAATTCTTATTACCTTGTACTGATATTTTACGAGATAAAATTCCAGAAACATTAGAAGAACATCATATTAATTTCACAAAAGCAACTTTATATAGAACAGTTGCAGCAGATTTATCTGATTTGGAAGATGTTTATTACGACATGCTAGTATTTTTCAGTCCAGGTGGAATTGAATCTTTAATGAAAAACTTCCCGGATTTTAAACAAAACAATACCTTTATTGCTGCTTTTGGTCCTACTACAGCTAATGCAGTAATTAAAAATAATTTACGTTTAGATGTTCATGCACCTCAACCAAATGCTCCTTCAATGACAGCAGCGATTGAATTGTATGTAAAAGAGCAATTAAAAAAGAAGTAAAATCTTCATACATTGAATATTTAAAGTCTATTAGTTTGAACTAATAGACTTTTTTGTTTTAACCCTATCCAAAATTCACAGATTAAAGGTTTTCAAAATC
>JAJTEO010000077.1 GCA_021300395.1 Fluviicola sp.
AATTAAAACTATTAGGATTAGCAATCCTTCTCCCATTCTCTTACTTTGGACAAGAAAACGTAAAGAATTATTGTTCTGGTCATAAATCAAAAACTAATTTACAAAAGAGCAATACACTTACAGTTTCTGAAATTGTAGAAACCGAAAAATACGATATTACCTATTATCAATTAGATCTTACGATGGATAATTTATCGACTGATGTTTCAGGGACAGGTGAAATTCGTTTTGTAGCTTTAGAAACAATTGATTCGGCATTATTTGAATTGTTTTCAGCTTTATCAATAACTGAAATAAGGGTAAACAATATACCATCTAATTTTTCAAGAAATCAACATCGTGTAAAAGTTCCTATCAATGCTCAAATGAGTGATGTTTTCATTATTTCGATTGATTATAATGGAACTCCACCTTCAGCAACTACAAATCCATTAGGAGGTTCAGGTATGACAAATGATTTTTCTCCAAGTTGGGGAAATCAAGTGACTTGGTCTTTATCAGAACCTTTTTCTGCATTCGAATGGTGGCCATGCAAACAATCATTGACAGATAAAGCTGACAGTTCTAAAGTAAATATTACTGTTCCTTCAAATTGCAAAGCAGGTTCTAATGGATTGCTTTCAAGAGTTGTAAATTTAGGAAATGGTTTCTCAAGATATGAATGGGTAAACAACTACCCTATCGATTATTACTTAATTTCAGTTGCAGTAGCTGAATATGTTGATTATTCAATTTACGCTAATCCTGCTGGCTCAACCTCACCTGTTTTAATTCAAAATTACGTATACAATAATCCACAGACCCTTCCGAACTTTCAAGCAGAAATTGACGCTACAGTGGATTTCATAGAATTATATGCAGATTTATATGGACCTTACCCATTTCAAAATGAAAAATATGGACATTGTATGGCTCCTTTAAGTGGAGGAATGGAACATCAAACAATGACCACTTTAGGTTACTTTGAAAAACAATTAACCGCTCATGAATTAGCGCATCAATGGTGGGGAAATCATGTTACTTGTAATTCATGGGCAGATATCTGGGTAAATGAGGGTTTTGCAGCATATTCAGAGTATTTAATGTTAGAAAATCTTTACCCAAATCAAAAAAATCAAGATATGTTGGATAGACACAATGATGTCATGAGTCAACCAGGTGGAAGTATTTGGATTCTTGATAGTTTAAATTCGAATACCATTTTTGACAATCGAATAACTTATAATAAAGGCTCATCATTTATACATACTTTAAGATATATTATTCAAAACGATAGCTTATTCTTTCAAGCCTTAAGAAATTTTCAATCAGACTTTGAACATACAACTGCAGATGCTTTAGATATTAAACAACGAATGGAAGCGTTAACAGGTTTGGATTTAACTAGCGCTTTCGAAGAATGGTTTTATGGAGAAGGTTATCCTACTTATTCTGTAAGATGGAATACTAACAATCAAAATTTAATTGTAGAGATTAATCAAACGACATCTAGACCTTTGATTACTCCATTTTACTCAAATCCAATTGATTTAAAATTTTCGAGAAGTGTTGGTGGTGATACAATAATTCGTTTTCAACCAACTTCAAATTCAACACAATTTAACATTGCAAATATTTCTTCAGTTACAAATCTAACAGCAATAGATCCAAATAATTGGATTATAAATAAAACAAGTGGGATTTTTAAGGATTTAAGTTTATTAAATATTCAAGATATTTCGATCCCGCAGACGAATGTTCAGATTTCTCCAAATCCAACAAATGGCCCTGTAAATATTAAATTAAATGATTCTAATGAGGCTGAATTAACGGTTTATGATTCTAAAGGAAAAATTGTCTTAGTTAAATTATTTCAAAAAGAGACTGATATTGATTTAGGGAATGCAAATAGAGATGTCTTTTTGTTTAAAATAGAATCAAAAGCAGAGGGTTCTAAAACTCTTAAAATCGTGAAAAATTAAAAAGAAAATGATTTTAATGTCATCTTAATCAAAAGATAACATAATATTTTAACAAAAGTTACACTTCATTCAATAGGAAAAGTGTACTTTTGCACTCAAATTTATAATATTACCATACAAAAAATGAGTACAGCACTTGGAAATCATATTCTTGTAGAGTTTATGAACTGTGAACCGCACATTATGAATGATGTAGCGGCAATTGAGAGAGACATGGTTGCAGCAGCACAAAAAGCTGGAGCAACAGTTATCAACTCAACATTTCACCATTTTTCACCTTATGGTGTTTCTGGAGTAGTCGTAATTCAAGAAAGTCACCTTGCAATTCACACATGGCCAGAGTACGGTTATGCTGCAGTAGATTTATTTACTTGTGGAGAAATGGATGCGTGGATTTCTTTTGACTTTTTAAAAGAAGCTTTTCAAGCGAAATCATACTCAGCTATCGAAATGAAAAGAGGATCGGTTAATTTATTAAACCGAAATGATTTCGATATGACAACTATGCGCCAAAAAGCAAGTGAATGGAGAAATCCTGAATTTTTCACTAGAAATGTATGGTTTACTGATAAAGATGAAAACCAAGCTTTGTCTTTACGTTTTACAGGTGAGGTTTTCTATGATGTTCAATCTCCATTTCAACGTGTTAGAATCATAGAATCATATAAATACGGTAAAATGTTAGCGTTGGATGATATGGTAATGACAACGATTGAAGATGAGTTCCATTACCATGAAATGATTTCTCATCCTGCAATGTTTACTCACGGAAATGCTAAAAATATTTTAGTAATTGGTGGTGGTGATGGAGGAACTGTAAGAGAGATTTTACGTCATGAAGGAGTTGAAAAAGTAACAATGGTTGAAATTGATGGTGAAGTAATTAAAGCTTGTAAAGAGCATTTACCTCAAATCGCTGCTGCTTTTGACAATCCTAAATTAGAATTATTAGTAGATGACGGAATTGAATTTATTAAAAATGCAGCTCCTGAATCGTATGATATTATTATTGTTGATGGTTCTGACCCAGTTGGACCAGCTGAAGGTTTATTCTCAGTTGAATTTTACCAAAACTGTTACAATGCATTGAAAAAAGACGGTATTATGTTAGCTCAAGGAGAATCTCCTAAATTTAATGAGAAAGCATTTTCTGAATTAAACCATACATTACAAGATATTTTCGGAGCTGATAAAGCTCCAGTTTCTTTATTCTTCGTTCCTACTTACCCAACTGGTATGTGGAGTTTCCAATACGGAATTAAAGGAGATAAACACCCTAAAAACATTTCAAATGAATCAGAAATTGATGCGTTTGTAGATGCAAAAGGTTTACGTTATTACAATGCTGATGTTCACAAAGGAAGTTTCGCAACGCCAAACTTCGTGAAGAATTTAATCAAAAAAGAACAATATGTCTAAAAGCTTCGATCCAAACGGTGTAGGTATTGCAAATGGTAACATTTTCGGTTTCCCTGTAACCGAATCTGAAGCAGATATAATCATTATTCCAATTCCATGGGATGCTACGGCGTCCTATGGAAAGGGAACAAGTGATGGTCCACAAGTAATTTTGGATGCATCAACTCAATTGGATTTTTACCACCCTAAATTATCCAATGCCTGGGAAACGAAAGTATTCCTTACTCCTATCTCAAAAGACTGGAAATCAATCAATGAAAAACTATGTATTGAAGCTGTTGAATATATTAACTTTTTAGAAGAAGGTGGTGATATTCAATCAGAACCAGCATACCAACAAACAGTTAGTACAATTAATGATGCTTCGAATGCTTTAAAAAACAATTTAAAAGAGAGAGCAAAAGAATTAATTGCAAACGGTAAAATTGTTGGAGTTTTAGGTGGTGAGCATAGTGTTCCATTAGGTTTATTGGAAGCGATTGATGAAAAAGGTGAATCTTTTGGTATTCTTCAAGTAGATGCTCATGCAGACTTAAGAGATGCTTATGAAGGATTTGAACAATCTCACGCAAGCATTATGTTTAACGCATTGAAACAGTGCAAAAACTTAACAAAATTAGTTCAAGTTGGTATTCGTGATGTTGCTAATTCTGAAATAGAATTAATTCAAAATAGTAATGGTAGAGTATCTACTTATTTTGATTGGATTTTAAAAGATGAGCAATTTGAAGGACAAACCTGGAAAAATCAAGTTGAACGTATCATTTCTGATTTACCTCAAAACGTTTATATTTCATTTGATATTGATGGCTTAATGCCTGAACTTTGTCCAAATACAGGGACGCCAGTTGCTGGAGGTTTTAAATTAGAAGAAATCAATTATTTATTTTTCAAACTAGTTGAATCAGGGAAAAGAATTGTTGGATTTGATTTAAATGAAGTGTCTCCAGGTTCTGATGGTGATTGGGATGCAAATGTAGGAGCACGAGCATTATGGAATCTAGTTTGTGCAGTTGAGAAAAACAGAAGATTATTTCTTTGATCAAAAGGATTAAGCGATTAAAATAGTTTCTGTCGATTATTTCTTATATTTGATAATATCGCTTTACAACAAACATGATTAAAAAGTTTAATATTCTAAATAAAATAGGCTTAGTTTTAGCTATTTTGACTTTCTTTACTGGTGTTATTTTCTATGAATTTACGTCAGTTAATTTAATACTAACAACTCAATTATTATTAGGGTCAATTGCATCAATTGCTATTTTTTCTGCGCTAAATACTTTAAGAATTAAAGAAAGTAATTTAACAATCAATCTTTATGTATTTGGTTATTTAGTACAAATATTTCTTTTTTTATCACTCTCAAAAACTGAATTATTAAGTCAAACTTGGCATATACAATTAGCGGCAATTCTATTTTTATTATTTACAGCTTTAGATTTTAAACTGACTTTAACATCATTTTACAACTATAAAATTACAAAGTGGTTGTTTAGATTAAGTGCAAGTGTATTAATTATTAGCACTTTAATAAAAGTCAATTCATCTATTATTTTATCTTTGGGGGTGTTTGTTTTAATGATATTATCAATCGTTTCAATTACATCTAATATTTTTTTTAAAACAAAATCAAAAGAAGATTAATCTTCAAATTTTGACTGCCACCAGATTGTCTTCCATTTTTCAAATTCATCAATAGAAATTTCATTACCCTCCTTATTAAAAAAATGGATTTCAGTTGTTGTGAATATTAGTTTAGCTAATTCAACAGATGAATTACTTTTACACCAGAAGGTATAACTGTTATTATAATTATAAGTGCAGTTATTAATTGTTAATTCTAAACTATTTATTTCATCATTTTTAGAAGTAATTACTTCTTGAGAATCTTTAATAAATTTTCCAGGATAGGCTTCAATTAATTGATCGCTTATGATTTTGTAGTATTCGCATTCAAACTGATTACAGTTTAATAATTTAATCAATAAAAAATCATTCTTTAGACCAATAACATTGCTCCAAGGAAGTGAAATTTCAATTACTAAATCAGTTTCTATTTTTTCAATATGATGAATTTTAAAGTCATAAAAACTTGAAATGATTTCATATAATTTATCTTGTTTCATGACTAATTAAATTTGGCTTATTTGATGTAAGTTCCAAAAGAGTGAATACGATTCAACCAGTATTCAGACTTGTCTAATTCTGTGATTATCACTCCTTTAGATGAGCTTGAATGAATCATTACTAAAGGTTGGTCTTTTTCTGAAATAATCATTCCTACATGAGAAATACCTGAACCATTATCAAAAAAAACTAAATCCCCTTTTTGTGCGTTTTTTTGTTTGACTTCAATGCATTCTTTTTGCATATCAACAGCTCTTCTTTGAGTATTGACTTTGAATTCTTTCAAAACATACCCCGTAAAACCACTACAGTCAAAACCTTTTGGATCTGTACCTGCCCATAAATAAGGTGTCCCAATAAATGTCATAGCGTAATTTGCTAAATCATTGCGAATTACACCAGTTGCTTTATACGTTTTGTTCGCAACTTCCTTTACTTGACCTTGATTATCAATGTTAGGAACAAAATCAAATAAATCTTTCATGATTAATTGAAGTTGGTCGAATGTTTCTTTGTTTTCACTCCTTCTTAATTCTTCTGACCATGCTAATAAATCGTTTTTCAAAAAGGCAATTTCATTTTCATGTGCTTGAAAAATCTTTTTACCATCACCAGATTTTTTTACTTCAGTGAACAATTTTTTAGCTTCTAATAATGCACTTGGATGTTTTGACAAGTAACGTTCATTTTGACAAATCTGGAACAAACTAATACTTTTATAATAAATTGGTAACATAGAAAAATCATAATCAGGCACATCTAATAAATTATTAGCTTTTCTATATACCAATTTATAGTGCTGTTGTGAATAAAGCATTTCTAATTTGTCAAATTCAGGAATTTGAGAAAAAGCTGATATTGAAAACGTTCCAATAAAAAAAATACTGATATATAATTTTATTCTATTCATGTCTTTTAATTATTACGAAGAAAATGAAAATAGCTCAACATTTTAAAGGATCATCTTTAATTCATTCAACATTCAAATGTTTATTCAATAATTAACATTTTTTAATGTTCAACTACACAATAAAAAGAATTTTTAGAAGTATTTACTTATATTTATGTTTTGATTTTCACTTCAGATATACAAGAATATGACTTATAAATTAATTTCCTTTTTATCACTTTTATCAATTACATTTTCATACGCTCAGGTTCAACCGAACAAAGTTTCTACAAATCAAAAATTTGATGAAGTATTGATGTATGTCAATAAATTATATGTTGATACTGTTGATGATAAAGCATTAACAGATGCTGCTATTGTAGCTATGTTAGAAAAATTAGATCCACATAGTACTTATATTTCTAAAGAAGAAGTTGACGATGCGAATGTGAAAATTGAAGGTAGTTTTGTTGGAATTGGAATTCGTTTTCAAATATTAAAAGACACATTGATGGTTGTAGCTACTATTCCAGGAGGACCATCTGAGAAATTAGGAATTTTAGCAGGAGATAAAATTATTCGAGTTGAAGATAAAAACATTGCTGGAATTGGTCTGAAAAATGCCCAAGTTAGAGAAAATTTATTGGGTGAACTAGGTTCTAAAGTTCGTGTTGAGATTTTAAGAAAAAACTCTAAAAAACCATTGAATTATGTAATTACTCGTGATAAAATTCCTGTTAACTCTGTTGATTGTTATTATATGGTTACACCTGAAATTGGTTATATCAAATTAAACAGTTTTTCTCGTTCTACTGTTGAAGAAATTCATAAAAGCGTAAAAGAATTGAAAGATAAGGGAATGAAAAACTTAATCTTTGATTTACAAGGAAACGGTGGTGGTTTGTTGTATGCTGCACAAAAAGTTGCGGATGAATTTTTATCTAAAGACAAGTTAATTGTCTATTCAGAAGGAAAAGCTCAACCAAGAAGTGATTTGAGAGCTGGTGAAAAAGGGAATTGGGAAAATGGAAACTTAATCATTTTAACAGATGAATATTCAGCTTCTGCTAGTGAGATTGTTTCAGGTGCAATTCAAGATTGGGACAGAGGTTTAATAGTTGGAAGACGAACTTTTGGAAAAGGTTTAGTTCAACGTCCAATTGACTTAACGGATGGTTCTCAAATTCGATTAACGATTGCAAGATATTATACACCTGCAGGAAGATTCATTCAAAAACCTTATACTGATTTGGAAGGTTACAAAGATGATTTATCTAAAAGATATAAAAATGGTGAATTCCAACATGCAGATTCAATTCATTTACCAGATTCATTAAAACATTTTACATTGTTAACGAAAAGGATAGTTTATAATGGAGGTGGAGTTATGCCTGATATTTTTGTACCTCTAGATACAACTGAAATTACTGATTATTTTAGAGATATTGTTCAAGGTGGTCATATCAATTCTTTTTCATTAACATATGTAAACGATAACAGAGATGAGATTTTGAAGTCCTACCCTACTTTTCAAGAATTTAAATCTAAGTTTAACAATGATGAAAAATTCATGAAAGCCTTTTTCGATTACATTAAAAAAGAAGATTCTAAGCTAGAATTTAACGAATCAGAATACAAGACAAGTGAGAAATTAATTAAATTAAGATTGAAAGCTTATTTAGCTCAAGATCTTTGGGGTTATAATGAGTTTTATGAAATTTACAATGATTCTAATGAAATCTTAATGAAGGCAATAGATGTTCTTCAAAAGAAAGAATATGAAAAAATGAATTTAGATAACGGGAAAAATTAATCTTTCCAATTTATAATTTTTTTAATTATTTGTTAAATAAAAATCAAATGAAAAAAACAGTTTTTATCGTTTCAAGTATTTTATTTTTAAGCGCTTGTGGTTCTGACTCTTCAAGTAATAAAGAAGTTGTTTCTGCTGTTGCTGCCGATGATCAAAGCGAAGCAGAATTGAAAGCTAGCATGAAAGAATTTGAAAAGGAAGAAGCAAAAAGGTTAAAGGAAGAAGCTGAAAGTAGAACGTCTATCTCTTTCGATAAAATGGTTCATGATTATGGAAATGTTAAACCAGATTCTGACAATGCAACTTATTTCACAATTACTAATACAGGTAAAAAACCATTAATTATCGAAAATGTTGAGGCTAGTTGTGGTTGTACTACTCCTGAGAAACCTGAAAAACCAATTTTACCTGGAAAATCCGATAGAATGAAAGTTTCTTTTCACCCTAAACCAGG
>JAJTEO010000078.1 GCA_021300395.1 Fluviicola sp.
ACAAATTTAAAAGACGAAACATTCATTAACGAACTTCAAGCATTAAATGCAGATTTATTTGTTGTTGTAGCCTTTAGAATGTTACCTGAAATCGTATGGGCAATGCCTCCTAAAGGAACGATTAACTTACACGGTTCAATCTTGCCGAATTATAGAGGTGCAGCGCCAATCAATTGGGCTGTTATTAATGGAGAGAAAGAAACTGGAGTAACAACGTTTTTCATTGAAAAAGAGATTGATACTGGTAAAATCATTGAAAGAGAAAGTATCGCTATAGGCGAGAATGAAACAGCTGGAGAACTACACGATCGTTTAATGGAACTTGGAGCTGAATTAACATTTAAAACTGTTTCCAAAATTATTGAAGGAAATGTTATTGGAATCCCCCAATTAGAATTAACCGAAGGAGAATTAAAACCTGCTCCAAAAATCTTTAAACCTGATTGTAAAATCGATTGGTCAAAAGACGTTCAGACAGTTCACAACTTTGTGAGAGGCTTATCTCCCTACCCGACTGCTTGGACAATTCTAAAAAAAGAAGGAGAGCAAAAATCGTTTAAAATTTTCCTATCAGAAAAAACAGAAATAAATTCAACAGGAAAACAAGCTCTTTACAGCGATAAAGATGGTATTTACATTCCTTGCAGCGATTATTATTTGAAAATAACGGAATTGCAGCCTGAAGGTAAAAGAAGGATGAATTTTAAAGAATTTATTGCAGGACATGATATCAAAACCTTCACAACAATCTAACTAAATTAAAGGTTATCTAAATATTAAATAGATAAAAAATAATTGTAATATTTTATGTTTACCTATATTTTAATTTGTAATAACTTAAAAATAGCCGTAAATTGCCTAAAATTTAAGTTTTGAAAGTTCTACTTACTTCACTATTATTCACTTATACTGCTGCTTTTTCACAAAAAGTAAGAGAGGAAATAGTATTGCTCGATTCGCTTTTTTTAAAGCACACTTCTGAAAACACAAGAAATACAATTGCTAGTAGCGATGTATATTCACTTTTCCAACCCGATTTAAGAATAACGAACTCTAGTTTGAGCGATTCAATCTATTCTTTGAAATCTTCTATTTACAAAAGAGATATTGGTTTAGACTTTAACTCAAGTTTGGTAAACAATCAACAGATTGACATTGTTAATCTTGATGATAACCTACCTTTTAAATCAAGAATTCAATCTGGAATTGAATGGAATTTATTAAAAAATGGACTGCTTCAAAATAGAAAAGAAGCTAAAAGAAGAGAAAATTCTTCTATTGAATAATCGATTAAAAATGCTTTCTACATTGAATGGTTCGCTTTCTAGATTGTACCTTTCAAATACCATCAAACAAGATGAATGGTTGGAAATACAACAACGTTTAGCTGAAAACAAATCTCTTATTCAAATATATCAGCCCTATAATTCACTTCACAAAGCTTCGAATACAAAATCAAATATCAACTTTCCAATTTTTGATATTAATGAGCAAGAATTGATGAAGTATCAAAACTCATTACAAAAAGATTCACTTGAGTTTTATTTTAAACAAATTAACAAGCTTTCTGATAATTGGTTGAATACAGTTAATTTTTCGCCATATACAAGATATAATTATTACAATTTAATGAATGGATCTTCCTCTTCATATAGAGCTTTCTTTTCTGTTGGCGCGAATTTATCTATTCCACTTGACTTCAACCGATCGAAACTAAAAACACTTCATGAACTTGAAACAAAACAAAAAATTCAATCGATTGAGAATCAACACCAATTTTACTATGAAGAATTAGCGAATGATTTATACGAATACAGATACAATCTTTACCAATTGACAAGCATCTATTACAAACGTAAAATAATAGAAGATGCGATCTCGATTGAAACTATTAAAAGAGAATTAAACCCTGCAAACTATAGTCCTATTAAGGCTTGTAAATTAATCGATGATTTATACAGAATTGATTTAGAACTTATTGAATTGAATCAAAATCTCTACTTGAAATTATTAAAAATCCATAAAAAAAATGATATCATTCCGATGGATAAACTTATAAAACCTTTTAATTTTTCAAGTTTAAGTCCAAACGACTCAATTAATAAAAAGTCAATTTATATTTGGTCTAAGACATTTAAAGCATATTCATCAGATATACTGATTCAATACATTAAAACAAATCAATTGAACAATGTTGTTCTATCAATTCAAGAGGATTCGATTGATAATCAAAATCAGTTTTGTCGTATTTTATCAGAAAACAACATCGGAGTCGAAATAATGATTGGAAACAACAAGGCTTTTAGTGAAAAGGACTTTCAACAATTCCTAAACACTAAATTAAGCAAGGTTGATTTTAAAAGCATCAATGGCATTCATTTAGATATCGAGCCACACACTTTCACTGATTGGAAAGACAAAAAATCAGAATACTTAGCAAAATACAATGAACTTGTTAAACAAGCCTCTTCATACGCTAAAGAAAAAAATTTAAAATTGGCTATATCGATTCCGCTTACTTATCCAGAGGAAGTAGTGAACGAATTATTTAAAAATGTAGACCTAATCTACTTTATGGCTTATGAAAATGTAAAAGAAGATTATCTAAGTAGAAAACTTATAAGCTTTGAAAAAGATAAAGAAAAAATTGTCGTTGCTTTTAGAACCGAAGATTTTGAAAATAGAGGAGCAATGGATCAATTTATTGCAACATTTCAAAGTAAATACAACTTCGAAAAAATTGCAATTCACGATTTAGGAAGATTAATCTTATTGGACAGTAAATAATATCATGAAAAACTTTGATTTTAACCAAACGGATTCTGTTTTTAGAAACCAAACAGAACGTACAAAAATAAAAAAGTCTAGAAAAATAAATTGGGATAGAATTATCTATTTCATGTTATTAATCGGATTGATCACTATTGTTTCTAGCTACTTCTTTAATAAATTTTATTACGTTAAAGCAGATGGACAAGTTATTTTTAATAGTCTTGATATTCAAACGATAGATGATTCAAGAATCATTTCAATAAAAGTCAAAGAAGGCTCAGAAGTAAAAGTTGGAGATACTTTGTTCATGTACAAAGAAGACAATGAAGATTTTAATGCTGGTAACGGATCTGTTTCTGTTGAGCAATCGAATACAAACCACAATTGGAAACAAAAAGAATTCATAGAAATCAATCAACAAATTAAATTGAAAGAAAATGAATTAGATTTTAAATCGAGTAAATACATTCGTTTAAAGAAGGATGAAGAAAAAACAAAAAACGAAGTTATGGTTGATGCTTTGCCTAAAGTTGAATATCATCGACTAATTAATTCGATCAAAGACCTAGAACAAGAGATTCTTCTAACTAAAAACGAAATCAAAATACTTAAAATCAAATTAAACCAAATAAAACAATTACCATTAAACGCTCAAAAATCTTCTATTACAAGTGGTGGAAATGGTAATGGTAATTCAAACTCAAATGAATACAAAGCTTTCACCTCACCTATTGATGGATATGTATCAAAGATTTTCAAAGAGGATTTTGAAGTAGCCATTCGATCTGAAGTCATCATGCATTTATATCAACCGAAAGGAGTGATTGTTAAAGCATTTTTCAAGCAAGAGGATTACAATCAAATTCAAAAAAGTGATATTGTAGATGTTGAATTTCCAGACGGAACATATTCAAAAGGAATTGTAAACATGATTTTACATGAAACAAATCGATTGCCAGAAGAATTTCAGAAAAAATTCGAACCAACAACTAGAGTAATCAACGTGGACATTGTTCCATTTAGTCCAAAGGATTTATTACTATGGAAAAAATTTAATAAGCTTAGTGTTACTGTTTTTAAATCTAAATACGAATGAGTATTCAAAACGACAATCTATTAAATAACGAAGGTGAATTTCAATATAAAGGTCATTCATTTTATATACTATATCCAAACTCAACAAAAACAATTGAGCAATTAACGGAATATGAAGTAATTTTAATTTTTGCTTCACATCCAGAATTTGCTTCATTTACCATTAGAAAATTAAGAGGTTATAAAGATCCTCAGATGTATTTAAAACCAATCTATTTTCTAAAACCATCCAATGATTCTAACAACTATTTGAATACCATTTCAGATGGAACAATCTATAACTTAAGTCAACTGGATGCATTAATACCAAGTATCGAGGAAATTTTAACAACGAATTCAAAGGTCTATATAAACAACACGATTTCATATGAAAGTGAATTAATCATGAAAATGCTTTCTTTCAATTTCACAAGAGGTAGAAAACAGATAAACCCTATCCCTTATATGTTATCAGCAATTAACTTTTGCTACCCAGGACTTTCATCTAGTTTTGGCTATACAGAAGAAAACAAAGTTTTTGAAATTCTAGATTTAGCCGAATCGGAAGGTTTAATTTCAAGCTCATTTTACGATAAAACACATTATTGCTCAAAATGTAACAACGGTGCTCTATACTATCGATCCGTTTGTCCGAAATGTTCTTCTTCTAATTCAGAAACAGAAGATATTGTTCATCATTTTAGATGTGGTTACGTTGGTCCTATAAGCGATTACAAGAATGAAATAGACGATTCCTTATTCTGTCCAAAATGCAATAAAAACTTAAGACATATTGGTGTTGACTACGACAAACCATCAGCGTTACACACATGTAATTCTTGCAGTAATAAATTTCAAGACTTTGAAGTCAAAGCAAAATGTATGAATTGCGAATACGATAACGAAATTGAATATTTAATAGAAAAAGAAATAAAAAAATATACAATCACAAACAAAGGTGAAAGTGCCATATTATATGGTTACGTTGCCATGCAAAAAGAAATAGAGGAAATCATTGGAACAGTGAAATTTGAACTTTTCAATAAAATGACAAAATTTGAGATTGAAAGAATGAAATATTCAAAACATCAAAGTTTTGTCGCTTTATTAAATCTTAAAAACACAAATGAGTTAATCACCAAAGTTGGAAGGTCACACCAAAGAGAATTGATTAAAGACATAATTATGACGGTAAGAAATTCAATCAAGCCATTTGATATTATATCTTTTAGAAGTCTTTCCACTTTTGTATTCTCGATCAATGAAGAGAATGAAGAAACTGCATTAAAAACTGTCTATGAGCTTTCCAATCTATTAAACTTTTTGATCACAGATAACGTTCCTGATTTTGATGCCAAATTTGAATTTGATTTCCTTGTTTTAAACACGCATGAACATTACAAAAAACAATTAGATCGATTAATTCAGAATTATGAATAATGTTTGAATTTATAGAGGAATTTATTGCATTCATTAGATCATTGACAGTTGAACATTTTGTTCGGTTGTTTTGGTTTTTTATTTTCTTTGAAATGATTCGATACATCATTTTAGAATTTGTCATTTTACTAACGAATACAATTACAAATAAATTAAAAGCCAAAGACTTTACAGAAGCTGAAAGATTATTTCGATTCGACAATCCTTTTCTATCGATCATTGTTCCTGGAAAAAATGAAGGTGAAAATCTATTCAAACTGATTAACTCACTCAAAGAGCAAACTTATACTAATTTCGAAATTATAGTCGTTGACGATGGTTCTGACGATGAGACACCTACCATTGGTAGAAAATTAGAAAAACTTGGTTTAATCAAACATTTTATTCGAAATGAAATTAGAGGTGGTAAAGCTTCTGCAGCGAACTTAGCACTCCGTTTCGCTAAAGGCAAATATGTTATACATTTAGATGCAGATTGTAGTTTCGACAATGATGCCATTGAGAAAATAATAATCCCTTTTTATCTAGATGATCGAATTGGTGCTGTGGGTGGAAATGTAGCTGTGAGAAACTACAAAGAA
The DNA here is from genome assembly GCA_021300395.1 of Fluviicola sp. Taxonomy (GTDB): domain Bacteria; phylum Bacteroidota; class Bacteroidia; order Flavobacteriales_D; family Crocinitomicaceae; genus CAIUKX01. The sequence goes on from JAJTEO010000078.1 coordinate 5,868, forward strand.
TCTCTTGTTACTACAATGCAAGCAATTGAATATTACGACACGATTTCAATCAGTAGAATTGTTTCAAGTAAACTTGGAATTTATAGAGTTATTTCTGGAGCATTTGGAGCTTTCAAAAAAGAGGCCTTAGACAGCATAAAAGGTTGGGACATTGGACCAGGTTTGGATGGTGACCTTACAGTTAAAATAAGAAAGTTAGGATATAAAATCGAATTCGCTGCAGAGGCGATGTGTTTAACCAACGCTCCTAATACATTAAAGAAATTAACCAAACAACGATTACGTTGGGATAAATCATTGGTACGTTTTAGAATGCGTAAACATAAAAACATTTTTTACCCAAACAAGTCATTCAATTTTTCCAATTTCATATCCTTATTTGAAAATATAACTTATGGTTTTGTCCTTAATATAAAGTGGGTTTTTTATGTAGTTGATATGTGGTTTAATAACGCATCTCAAATTGAATTTATATTTGTTACGAATGTTATATTATATACAGTCGCTAATTATTTTAAATTCATTGTATTCTCTTTGTTTAGAACACGTAAAAACGCACCTATATCCTATTTTTTAATTTACATTCCAGCAGTTGTATTCTATTTTGGCTATTACCTAAGAAGCGTTCGTATATTTGCACATTTTCAAGAGATATTCTTTAAAACATCTTACAACGATCCTTGGAACCCTAAAAAAACATCTCGTTTCGCAAAAGACAACAATATGTAAGCCTAAAAATAAGGCTATTCAACCCGTTTCACCACGTTATCAAATCACTATTTATATATTAATTTAATGTTAACAAAATAATATAGTTAACTTGAATCCCTCGTTATTAAGACCGTACAATTGAAATAAAAGACACTTTACTCAATTGTTAATTAAATTCTTTTGTCAACATTGCGTGGTTTAAAACCTTTTTACTATGTTTGTCGCATAAACTTAAAAAATTTAAAAAAGCGTTATGAGTACAAACAAAAAAGCTGCAGGAGGTTTTTCGTCATTAGTTGCCTTCTTGACAATTGTTATCGCATTAATAGTTGGTGTATTAATTTACAAATTCATTTTTGGTGATCCATCAAACTTTGCTAACAACGATCCAAATGATCACCCAATTGATGGTAACCTTATGGGTACAATTTACAAAGGTGGATTCATCGTTCCTATCTTATTAGCAGTAAACATTATCATTATTGTTTTCTCTATTGAAAGATTCATCACTTTAGCAAAAGGTAAAGGAAAAGGAAACATTGATTCGTTTGTATTAAAAATTAAAACGTTATTAGAGAATAAAGATTTATCTTCTGCAATTGCTGAGTGTGATAAACAAAAAGGTTCTTTAGGAAATGTTGTTAAAGCTGGTTTAGAAAAATATGACCACATTCAAAACGATGCTTCTATGAATAAAGAGCAAAAAGTTGAATCAATCAAAAAAGAACTAGAAGAAGCAACTTCATTAGAATTACCAATGTTGTCTAAAAACTTAGTAGTTATTTCTACTTGTGCATCTATTGCAACATTAATTGGTTTGATTGGAACAGTATTAGGGATGATCAAATCGTTCTCTGCAATGAGTGCTGGTCAACCAGATCCTGCTCAATTAGCAGTTGGTATCTCTGAAGCCTTAATTAATACTTTCTTAGGTATTTCTGGTTCAGCAGTAGCAATTATTATGTATAACATTTTCTCAACTAAAATTGACCAAATGACATACAGCATGGATGAAGCAAGTTTTACAATCGTTCAAGACTTTTCAGCTTCTACAAAATAAGAAAGATCGGGCAATAATTAATAATTTTAAAAAGTAAAAAATGCCTAAGATAAAAATACCAAAAAGCTCTCCGTCGATTGACATGACACCAATGGTGGATTTAGCTTTCTTGTTGGTTACTTTCTTTATGTTGTCTGCAAAAACTAGAGTTGCTGATGTTGTGGAAGTTGATACTCCTTACTCTGTTGAGGATAAAGAATTTCCAAAAAACTATGTAATTGTAACTGTTGACAAAAACGGAAGAAAATTCTTTTCGATGAATAGTGTTGAGTTAAAAACAGCTGTATTGGCAGATATGCAAAAACAATACAAGTTTCAATTAACGAAACACCAAATGGATTCATATTTAAAAATTCCAAGTATTGGGTGTGATATTAAAAACTTACCTGGTTACTTAGATGCTAAAGAATCTGATAGAAATAAATACATCGGAATTGGAATTCCAACAGATTCTACAAACAACCAATTGAAAAGCTGGATTGATTACAGTAATAGAAGAGGTTTGACTGTAGGGAAAGACATGTATGACAAAGATTTTGAGAAAAATCCGGAGATTCAAGTAAGTGATTATAAACCAAAGTTCATACTAAAAGCAGATAACGAAGCGTTGTATTTACAAGCGAAAGATGTTATCGAAACTTTTAGAGATTTAGAATTAACAAACTTAAACTTTGTTACTTCACTTCAAATGAAAGGTGAAAAATAATATAAAGAAACATGGCTCAAATAGATGATAGTGGTGGCGGTGGCCACGATAAAAAAGGCAAGAAAAGAGCAAAGAAAAGCTCCACGCATGTGGATATGACACCTTTGGTGGATTTAGCTTTCCTTTTGTTGACTTTCTTCGTTTTGACTTCTACTTTTAGTGATCCTAAGGTTATGTCTTTGACTTATCCGGCAAAACCAAAGCCTGAAGATAAAATTGATAATGAAAAAGCAAAAGTAAATAATGCGATAACTTTCTTATTATCAAAAGATAAAATCTATTACTATGAAGGTGCGTTCAAAAAAGAACCAACTGATGGTATGCCTGCAACGAAATTAGAAGAAACTGATTTTAGTGCTGAAGGTGTAAGAAAATTATTAATAGAAAAAAATTCATTTGTTTTAAACAAAAAAGTTCCTTTGTTAAGGGATCTTCAAGCTGGAAAGATTTCAGACGAACAAATGAAAGAAGAATTAGGGAAAGCAAAAGGAAATAAAGAAGCTTTGAAAGTGTTGATTAAAACAAACGAAAAAGCAACTTGTCGTAATTTTATTGACTTAATTGATGAACTTAAAATTAATGACATCGGGGTAATGGCTCCTGTTGATTTAATGAAAAGTGAAGAAGAATTAATGAACGCAAAAGACAAATAAGATGGGAATAATATATGCTATAATCGCAATTGTTGCTGCTTTATCTCTTTATGAGTTTTTAGCTGCAAGACACTGGCAAAATGTTACTTCGTCTTACAGAAATGAAATCGTTTTCGAACACCGTAACAAAGAATATGGTGCTTACCAAATTCGAAAAGATTACGATAAAAGAATGATTATCATTTTAGCTTGTTTTATTGGTGCAATTGGAATTACGTATGGTACGTATATGTTTATTAAACAAATGCCTGAACCAGAAGTAAAAGAAGAGCCGATGGATTTAACGCAATTTACAATTGCTCCTGAGACGAAAGAGGAAGAGACTCCTCCACCGCCACCAGAAGAAGAAATTCCACCTGCTGAGAAAACAATTGCATTCATCCCTCCAGTTGTTGTTGATGAAGAAGTAGAAACTACTCCTCCGATTCAAGATAACTTAGGTGATGTTAAAACTGGTAACGAAGATGTTGAAGGTAACGATAACTTTGAATTCGTTGAAGAAGGTCCTAAGGGTCCTGCAGTAGTCGAAGAAAAAGCTCCTGTTATTGAAACATTCGTTGAGGAAGCTGCAGAGTTTCCTGGAGGTTACAAAGACATGTTAAAGTATTTAGCTGAGAACATCAAATATCCACAAGTTGCGATAGAAAATGAAATCAGTGGCAAATGTTACTTGAAATTCGTTGTTTCGACAGATGGTTCTATTAGTCAAGTTTCTATTCAAAGAGGGGTTCGTTTATTCTTACTTTACATTACCAGTTAACTTTACTTTACAATAAAAGTTTACATATACTCAAAATCCCCGTTTAGAAATATTCGGGGATTTTTTAGTTAATAACCAAACAGATGAACAATAATATCGTTAATATCGCACTATCTATTATAATTATACTTTGCTGCCTTACTTTTATCGGCTTCATCGCATTTACAGATTTATTATCAGATAGAATAGCAGGAAATAAGAAATATATCTTTTTAGTGATTATCTCCTTGTACACCATTTTAAGAGGTTTCCGCTTGAGAAAAATGTTGAAAGACGTGAAATTATTTAAATAAAAGATACTCTACAAAATTAAATTCAAAGTGATCATCCTCCTCAATCCTCCTTCAAAGGAGGAAGAGTAATGTTTCCCTCCTTGAGTAGAGCAAATATATTTGTGAAGACTAAGCGTTAGCGCAAGGAGATTAAGGGAGGTGAAATCGATAATCTTCATTGCGAAATGAATCGATACAGAATTAAGTTCACGGTAGTCATCCCCCTCTGTCCCTCCCGACCTAAATCGGGACAAGCTCTTCAAAGGGGGAAGGCAAAAAACTAATACCCTCCATTCGAACTATCTTTCCCTTCAGCCATTTGATCTACTGATTGAAAACCGATTCCGAAACGATCTACTAGCTCGTTAAATTCATTAATATTTTCGATTGTTCTAATACCACCAGAAGCTTTGATCTTCAAGTTTGACTTAGCAGAAAGGATTTCAGATTTCATTGCTTGTACTTTTGAAAACTCTGCCCCTACTTCAACTTTTCCTGTTGATGTTTTGATATAATCAACTCCGGCTTCAATACAAAGCTTTGTAGCTATCTTCGTTTCTTCAACACTTAATCTTCCGCTTTCAACGATAACCTTCATTAAAACTGGTTCTTTTAGTTTATTTTGACTTGCATGAGCTATCGTTTCAATCGCTTTTAACTCTTTCTTTAAAAAAGGTTGATTCTCGATTCTTGCATAATCCATTACCAAGTCAATTTCATCAGCACCATCTCGAATTGCAATGTGTGTTTCTTGTTCTTTTTTAGCAAGTGAATTTGTTCCTTCAGGAAAAGAGATAACAGTACAAACTAAAACTTCTGAATTTGCTAATTCTCTCTTTGCTATGGCTACATGTTCTGGCATCACACAAACCGATTTAACATTTAGCTTCTTTGCATTTGAACATAAATCAACAATCGCTTTTTCAGTTGCTGAATGATCTAAAAGTGTGTAATCTATTTTTTGAAGTATTGAATTTTCTAGCATATTTTTTAATTTACAGTTGACTTATTTAGTAGAAAGTTGATAATTGATAGTTAATAGCGATTTTAACTTTTAACTATTTAAAGTTTGATCGAATGTTGTTGTTTCTATGTTGAGTTGTTTTCCTAATTGAACTACGTAATTGGATAAGGACTCAATTTCTATTTGCTTCCCTGCTCGTTTGTCTCGATGCATGGAGGAAGTTGTTTCATAAGGCATTTTTTCCATTGCGGAGATATTTTTCTCAATAAACGAATCCTTGATATGAATGTATTGAGCATCTGCTAAGGACTTTACTTCGCTCATCATTGCGATTAGAGTCTCTTTTAATTCTTCGTTTTCTAAAATCTGACCTATCGTTTTATCTTTTAGAGTCGTTAAAGTAGCTAAACTTGAAATGAAAATATATTTTTCCC
>JAJTEO010000079.1 GCA_021300395.1 Fluviicola sp.
TTTTCCCCATTCTCATCAATCGCTGAAAATTGAATAGTATAAGCTCCTTGCTTTTGAATTAGGTTGTTTAAAGCTATCGTTGTTCCAGATTTTACTTTTCCAGTTGAAATGGTATCCGTTTGTAAAATCACTTGTTGTGCAAAATAAGTATACAAAGGAAAAGACTGATTGAATTCTTTTTCAGTAAATGTTTTAAATTCCGCTTCGTCTAATTGTCTTTTAGCAATTTTTTCTTGTTTAATTTTTATGATCGAATAATTGATTTCAGCTTCTTTGATTTCCACATTTTCGCTGTTTTTCACAAAAGGTTGAATGGTGTTTTTTTGAGTTGAAACTATATTTTCATCCATACTGAAATCAATCAGATAACTTTGATTCCCGACATAAACGGATGTTGAATTTTCTTGTACTTCTCCTGAAATATCAGTCACAATTGCATTCATTCTGAAATGAGAACCAAAACTGTATTTTTTATTCTGTGGTAAAAATTGAATATTGAAATTTCCATTTTGATCCGTTGATATTAAGGTGTCAAAATAAGAAACTCGATCCTCATAATTCACATCACACCAGCGAGGGAAATAATTAGATTGTTTGATATTTACCTTTACTTTGGAATTAGAAATTGGATAACCTGCAAACGCTTTTACAGTTCCAACAACTTTCAACGAATCGCCTAATTTCACTTTCCCTTGGATTTCTTCAAAATCAACTTTGAATGTTGGTCGTTTATATTCTTCCACTTTAAACGATTCGATGTATTCTCCATCCAATAAGATAGTTAAATTGCCTAATAAAAATCCACTTGAAGGAAGTTGAAAAGCAACAGAAGCAGTTCCAAATTCATTTAGATTTATTTCTTTTTTAAAGATAACTTGATCGTTATTATCCTTGATTTCAAGTTCGATTTCTTCTTCATTGGCATCCACTTTGAAATCATTGTTTTTTCCATGAAAACCTAAAATTTTGATAAATCCATTTTGACCAGGTCGATAAATACCTCGATCTAAATAAGCTTTGTAGGTATACGTTGTATCTTGGTCATAATTTCCATAAGCATAAAATCTTCCTGTTAAACTATCGTTTTTAGATGTCACTTGGTATTTGTATGAAGTACTTCTTGATTTAAAAGAAGCACTTCCATTTTTATCAGTATGAAGTATCGTTGGAATATACTCATCCTTATTTGAATTGGAATAATAATATTCTTGCGTCACTTTGATTACTGCATTTTTAATAGGTAAACCATTTTTTTGGTCAGTTATCAAAAAGTGTGTTATTCCATTATCACTACTTGTAACTGAATTGATAGCCGAAAGATGATACACTTCAAATGCGAAATGATTTTTTTTATACAATGAATCAATCGAAAGTATTCTTGAAATTTCATCTGAATTGTTCGCAACGATAAACAAATATTTTCCTGTTTCTTTTAATTTCGGAAGGATGAAATCAATATCGTGTTTCAAATAAAATGAATCTTTATCAAACGAAATTTCTTTTGAATAATAAGGTGATAATTTATAATTCTTCAGCGGATTACTTGTTGATTTAGAATCAGAACTATTTTCATTTTCTATTTTGAAAATTTTGAATGTTGCATTCTTCGCATTACGGTAATTAATATTCAATAAAATAGCTTGATCCAATTGTAATTCATTTTTAAGGGAAAAATTCAATGATTCACTTAGAATGTAATTTTTCAAATTGGTTAACTCATTTTTAAAATCGCTTTCAGGATATCTTTTTAAAGAAGCATCAATTTTATTCAACGCTAAAAGATTGTTCTTTTTAGGTTCTATATTGTTTTTCCAATCGTAGTTACTTGTTTTCTGTGCTAAATTATTTGCAATTTGTAAAGTGAATAATGCAGAAGCTTTTGAATCGATGAGCAATTCTTCAAATCTTAAAAAAGCATCATTCATCAAACGTTCTTTTTCAAATTCATTTATATTTTCAGAAGTAGAAAATTGATATGTTTGATTCAAACGTTTTCCTACCCAAAATGCATAGGCATCGAAACGCCTATTTGTTAAGGTTAATTTTTCAAGATGATAATACAGTTGAAATGTAAAATAATCAGGCTCATAAAAATCTTTCGCTGATGGAAGTTCATCGGTGTAACCATAATACAACGAATCTTTGAAATTGATATTTAATGAATAGAATTTAGCTTCATTGATAATTGTAAAAGCGAAAAATTCAAAAAGCGATTCCATTGATTTTGGTTCGGATAATTCTTCTTTTTCAAGAATAGAATTTAGCTTAATTTTCATCAATTCAGTTGGTTTATCCATAACCATTTTTTGATGATAATTGATTAGGTCAGCTAAATCGTCATTCATCAATTTTACATTTTTCCCATCAATTGGCCATTGTAAACTTTCATCATCAAAAGAGAATAAACTTTCATTCCAGCGATTCCTTTCCAACCAATTGTTTAACTGAAAATGAAGAATATTATTAAATGGAAATTCTAATTTTTCAGCTTGTTTAGCATATTCCCAAATGATTTTTTGTTGTTCATCTTGTTCGAATTGGGCTTGTTCAACGATGCTTTGGATTTCAGTTAATATTTTCCAATATGCTTTCGAATTTTTTTCTGAAAGGGCATTTGCTTCTAATCGTTTTAATTCGTCAAAAGCTTTACGAGGTAAACCATCTTTTTTCAGTAATTCATATTTCGAAAAATCAATTTCTTTTGATTTAGGAGCTATTGTAGTATTAGGGTATTCCGCAATATTTAATTGAAACTGACTAAATAGGTTTAGATTTAGTGTAATCAAGAAGAAAATAGTTAATATATTTTTCATGTATTAATTAGTTTGATTTATTAAAAATTACGAATGTTGAAGCTAAGAATTATAGCTGACAGTTGGCTTACTTTTGGGTTAAATTTTTCTTATTCAATTGAATTTCTAAAGCAACAAAACTTGCACAAAAAGCCCAAATTGGAACAGCTGCTTTATCTGTATCTAAGAAATTATTTAAGACTGCATGGACATAATATGTCACCAAAGCAAGGATCATAGAAAGGATAATGATGCGCATTTCTTTCTCTTCGATTGGCCAATTATTGTAGAGTGTAATTCCTTTATAAAAAATAGCAGCGATAATGAGTAAAACACTAATTAAACCCAAAAAGCCCATCTCAGCCATTGGTCCTAAATATTCACTATGTGCATTCCCTCCATCACCATTTGAAGTAGAAATAATTGTTAAGTTTTCTGGTTCTTGAAAGCGAGCATATTCAAAAGCATACGTTCCTGGTCCAAATCCAAAAATAGGTCTTGCTTCAAACATTGAAATAGCACATGACCATCTATTTAATCGCTCTAAATTTGAAGCGTCTGTTGTAACATTCGTTGCACTTTGTAAACGCTCTCCAAAATCTTCAGTTGTATGTTCCGATTTATTTCTCGCCATTTCAATTTGAATAGCATCCCATGAAAAGAATAATGTAACACCAACAAACCCAACGATGGATGCAATTAAACTGAATTTGATTTTAAAATGTATCAATCCCCAAACTCCCACTGCAGCAAATACACTTAACCAAGCTGCACGTGTATAGGAGAAGTACAAAGCAATTAATGTTACAACTATGTAAATAATAAGAATTGATTGTACCAGTGGTGAGTGCTTTTTTGAAAAATAAAGTCCAAATGTCAAAGGAACAATAAACGCTACCATGCAACCATAAATCGTATGATCTTTGAAAAACGGCCACATTACCCAATGACTTTCCTTTTCTCCAAAAGCGTAACCAGCATGTGTGAAAACAGTGTAAATCATGGCAATCATCATTCCTGAACAATACAACCAAATGAATGCTTTTACATTTACTTCTTTTTTAAAGGCAATAGTTCCAAACAATAAAACCGGAACGATAAACCACAATCTAGCCAATAAAAATTTTAGTGAAGGAAGTACGTGTGTACTCGTTATAGAAGTAATGTTTCCAGATTTCTTTTGGTAAAATTCTAGTTTTCAATTGTTGTAAAACTAACAACAACATGATCCCAAATAACATTGGTTCTGTAGGAATAAATAATCCAAAACTTTTGGTGTACTCCTCAATATTAACTGAAATTGGCGTTAAAAAAGCAAGACTTAGAAACGTCCATTCTGTATAAAAGATGGCAAAATAAATCGCTAATAATCCAATGGAAGCCAATGAAAAATAGGCTTGATCTTGCCAAACAAAATAAAGCGTTAGCAGAGCATATAAAACACTCGCATAAATGATAATCGCTTCTTTCTTAAACAAGGCTTAAGCTATTTTTTTAAGTTCTTTGTATTTTTCGTAGATCAATAATCCGAAAATCGTAAAGAAGAATGTTCCTAACGTTGATAATAACACGAGAATCATACGTTTTGGTTTGTCTTTTTTATCTGCAACTACGGCCTTCTCTACAATGAATTTATGAGTAAAGTTTGTGTAAGCATCGGATTCAGCTTGTTCATATGAGTCTAAGAATTTCTCAAGTTTGATAATTTTCTCATCTCTAACTTGCTCTAATCCATCGAATTTCGCACCGTATTTCAAGTTAACATCAATTTGTTTTTTCAAGAAAATTCTATCGTCATTCGATTTTGCTTCGATATAAGCTTGAAATAAATTCGTTCTTCCTTCTAACGAAACAACTCCTTTATCTCCTAAAGTATCTAATTGAGTCAATACATTTTGTAAATCTTGATCTAATAAATCTTTTTTTCGTTTATTGATCTCGTAAGCAGGAATTGTTCTTTCAGCTACCATGTTATTTTTAACTGTATCAATCAAATCCACAATTTTATTAGCAATTTCTGCCGCTAATTCTGGTTTTTCATCCAATACATCAATTTGAATCGATCCATAACGCGTTCTTGTAAAACTGATATGACCTTCATATTCCTTCATCAATTTGAAGTATTTATTTTGATCTTTATCATCAATATTGTAATGTTTCATCAAATCAAATTGCGTAATGATTCGATCTCTAATTCTTGAAGATTGTAAAATTTGCACCAATTGTTCTGCTTGTTCTTCTTCACCAAAATCCATTGAAGAAGCTTTAGCATTTCGTTGTTCTGAAAATGAAACCGTACTTGTTGCAGCCGGGAAAACAATTGCTGACGATAAATATAAAGGGGTAATTAAAAAAGATACAACCGTTGACATTACAATTGCAATTGAACATGCAATAATAATTGTTTTACGTTTTTTCCAAATAAAAAGGATTAAGTTTTGTCGATCTTTATCTAATTCGCTTTGAGTGTGCTCCATTATTTAATTTTTTGCTCTGCTAATTTAACGCTAAATTTTTGTTTCTGACGAAAACATTAACTAGAAAGAGACGAATTTATTGTGAGTAAAAGGAAAAATAATGAAATCTTAATCTAAAAACTGTTTTTTCAGTGAACGAACATCAATCATTTTAGTTAAAAATAAGATGACTGTACAACATAAAATTTCACTTAAAAGGACAAGTATTGAAGTGTTTATTTTGCTGAAAAAGTAAAAAACAGCAACTGTTAAAATTAAAAATAAAGCGTAACGACTTATCAATTTGAATGAAAATTGAAATTCGAAGTTTTTAGCACAATAGGCAAACTGAATCAGGGCAATTGAACTTTGGGTAGCAAATGTTGCAAAAGCAGAACCGGTAGCGCCATAAATAGGAATCAAATAAAAATTTAAACTTACGTTGATGATGATTCCAACGAATGAGAAAATATTCAAAAATCGTAAACTTCCATTTGCGGTTAATAAAGTTCCAAAAATCAAAGTAAAGCACATTCCAACGAAACTCAACATTAACCATTTAAAACTTCCTATTGATTGGCTGATTTCATCATTGTAGATAAGTGACAAAACAAATTCACTATTGAAATAACAAAAAATAGCAATTACGATTGAGCCACCAATTAATAAATTTCCTGCAGTCGTTAAAAGAGGAAGTACTGAGATTCGTTGTTTAATAATTTTCGAAAACAAAGGAAAAAGTAAGTTGGAGAAAATCATTCCAAACAAGAAAAAGGCATCTAAAAGTCGAAAGCCTTGTGCGAAAATTCCGGCTTCTTCTTTTCCGTTGGGATGAATACGTTCGATCATAACAGAATCGATTCGCGTATAAAACATCATCAATAAAATCAACAAAGCATACGGAAGACTTTTTTTAACGATTGCTTTTGAAAACGACCAATGCCAAGTAATTTTCGGCATTCCGATTTGTTTCACCAAAAGTATAAATGCAATTAATGTTACCACTAAATAACAAATGGTTTGAATCCAAATAAACCATTCTATTTTGAAGTTATCTTTTGAAATGAGAAATACAATTCCACAAAAAATAATTAGTAGTAAACGATCTAAAACAGAAATAACAGATTCTGTTTTGAATAACAATAATCCAGAAAAATGACTTCTGAAATACGCAATCAAAGTCGTTAAAAACTGATTGAAAATTAGAAAAGCTAAAATTCCAAATTCATTAATCTTATATCCTAGAAAGAAAGCGACAGTTATAGTGATAGCTGTATAAATTCCAAATAATAGCAATCTAAAAGACAATAATTTCCCCATGTATCTACTTACGATATGCGGATATTGAGCAATATTTTTGGTCGTGAAATTATTGATTCCTAAGTCGAGAATGATATTGAAAAGGAACGTTAAGTTTAATAAGGAAAAGTAAATTCCATAATTGGCAGCTCCAACTTTATTTTGAACGGTTGCATCGATTCCGAAAATAGCGATTGGCTTAATCAAAAGATTAAGAACCAACATCAAGACTAAATTTGAAATGAATTTTTTTTGCATCCTAAACGTTGAACGCTATTTTTTAAATTTAATTTGAAATAAAGATGAAATTTTGATTTGTATGCAACTCTTTATTGAAAACAGTTAATTTATTTTCTACAACAACATAAAGCGTATAAGACAAATCACTTAACAATTTCATACAATTTTCTCTATTTTGGTTATCCCAAAGTTCAGCATAAATAACAGGATGATTTTCTGCTAAAATTCTTTTCCCACCATTCAAGGCATAATATTCAAAATTTTCAACATCGATTTTGATTCCTTGAATTTTTTCATCTTTGATTAGATTGTCTAGCGTATCTAATGGAACTTCAAATTCTTCACCATCATTCCACTCTGTTATTGAATCATGTTTTACATGACTTAAACCTTGCATTTTTGTTTTACCATTTTCAGGCAAAATCATTTTCACTTTTCCTACAGAATCTCCTAAAGCAATTTCGTGTAATTGAACTTTATTAAGTTTGAATCGATTGACAATTTTTTTTAAAACCGAATAATTGCTTGGCATTGGTTCGAAAGCGTGAATCGTAGAGTTTGGTAATTTTTGAGCTAAATGAACGGTCATTATTCCTATGTTCGCTCCAATATCCAAAACAGCACCTTCACCATCTTTTAACAACGATAAAAATTGGAAAAAATCTTTTTCTTTTGGATCAGAATGAAGCGTTTTTATTTTAAAAACAGAGAACACAAATAAATAGGTTTGAAATCCTAGAATTTTTTGTAATATATATTTAATAGTATTCTTCACAGCTGTTTTTAACGTTACAAAAGTAGGAAAATAGATGAGATTTTAACAGTTTAATCACAGAAGAATTTAAAACAAAAAGTACTTTAGCTTTTCAAGCATCAAATTATCCCAACTTTACGTGTTCTGAAGTGATAGTATATCCTAAAAATTTAGACGCATTTTTGTCAAAATCTAAGGCATTTTCTGAAGTTAAAAAGTTGATCTCTCCATTTTTGGAGCATTTCGCTTCTAACTCTGAATGTCTAGAAAGGTATTCTTCTAATTTTTCAGCTATGATAGCTCCTTGCGCAACCACTTTTACATTGGATGGAACTAATGTCTCAATATACTCTTTTAAAATAGGGAAGTGTGTACAAGCCAAAATGATCACATCAATTTTAGGATCTTTTTCCATCATGATTTTCACATCTTCTTGAATGAAAAACTTTCCACCATCCGATAAATGACGCCCATTTTCAATCAAAGGAACCCACATTGGGCAAGCATGTTGATAGACAACTGTTTCAGGTGAAAATTTACTTATTTCAATTGGAAATGATTCAGATTTAACTGTTCCTTCAGTCGCTAGTATTCCAATATGATTAGTATGCGATAATTCTCCAATAATTTCAGTACTTGGACGAATAACACCCAAAACACGTTTATCTGGATCAATTGAAGGTAAATCTTTTTGTTGAATTGTTCTCAATGCTTTTGCTGAAGCAGTGTTACAAGCTAAAATGACCAATTCACACCCACGACTGAATAATTCATTTACAGCTTCTAGGGTAAATTCATAAACGACATCAAATGATCGAGGACCATAAGGTGCACGGGCGTTATCACCTAAATACAAGTAATCGTATTCTGGCAATCGTTTTTGAATTTCAGAAAGAATGGTCAAACCACCGTAACCAGAATCAAAAACACCTATAGGAGTTCTTTTTGTCATTTATTAGTATTGAATACAAATCTACGTTAAAAAGGGTTTTGGTAATCTAAAATTACCATTTTTCTTAAAGGTTTTTAACCGTTAGAAACACTTACGACATTGTCCATACTGACTTTAGCTAAGGAAATGCAACATATTGGAAACAAAAAAAGGTAACCAATTGGCTACCTTTTTAAATTTTATATTTTAAAATTATTTAGGTTGAGCAGCTTTTACTGCATCAGCATCTAATTTTAATAATTCAACCATCACTTCAGCAGTTAAATCCATCCCACCTTTATGGTATAAAGTTGTAGATAAATCAATAACGTAGCTTAATTTTTTTCTATCAGCAACGATTTCAACTGCTTTTTGAATTCTTTCCAAAATTGGGTTATTCAATTCTTGGCTAATAGCTTGTAATTCTTGTTGTAAAGAAGTTTGTCTATCTCTGATACGTTGATCTTTTTCTTGTAATTTTCTTTCTTCAATTTGTTGAATCATTGGAGTCATTGTTGGTTTATTTTTTTCATAAACTGCAACAGATTTTTCCAATTCGTCATTCATATCTTGTAATTCTTTGTAACCATCTGCTTCGAATTTTTTCAATTGTTCGATTGCAATGTTTCTAGATGGCATTTTATTTAAAAGAGAATCTGAATTAACGTGTCCAATTTTTTGTTGAGCAATTGCAGAAGTCATTGTTAAAATTGCTGTAACTGCGATTAAAAGTATTTTTTTCATTTTGTTTTTATATTTGTTTTTGTACTTACTTTTTAATTCCTAATTCTTTTAAGACTTCATTACTGATGTCCATTTTTGGATCTGCATAAACCAAATTACTTTGATTTGCTTTATCGAATACAAAACTAAAATTTCTTTTGCTTGCAACACCTTGTATCGCTTCAAAGATTTTATCTTGTATTGGTTTAACTAATTCTTGACGTTTTTGAAAATAATCACCTTTCACTCCGAAACGCATTTTTTGCATTTCCATCGCTTCCGTTTCTAATTTATCTATTTCGTCTTTCCTTTTTTGTCTTTCTTCTGTTGGCAACAAAACTTCTTCTCGTGCAAAATTGTCTTTTTTGACTTTAATTTGCGCATATCTTTCTTCAATTTCTTTTGTCCAACGATCAGCAAGTTTATCTAATTTATCTTTTGCATCTTTATATTCAGGAACGTTTTCTAGAATAAAGTCAGAGTCAATGTATGCATACTTTTGAGAGTAGGCAAAACTTGTGCCAAGTACAACTAATAAAGAGAGAATAAATGATTTCATCAATGTTATTTTTCGAATCAAACGACCAATTTAGTGAATTATTGTAATAAACGGTATATAGATTTAAATTAACTTCTTATAATTCACCTAAATTCATTCCGATAGAGAATGTCATTTTTGGATAATAACCTTTTCTATCAATTGAATTGTTAATACTTCCATTACTATATCCAGAAGACCAAGGGTCTAACTTATCAAATCCCCAACCATAATCTAAACCTAACATACCAAACATTGGTAAGAAAACTCTTAGACCTACTCCTGCAGATCGTTTAACATTTAATGGATTAAATTGCTTAAATGAAGGGAAACAGTTTCCTCCTTCGGCAAATCCTAAAACATAGAAAGTCGCTTGAGGATTTAATGAAATCGGATATCTTAATTCAACTGTATATTTCGCGATAATTGGATCACCTGTAGAAGATGAAACTTGATTGTCTTCATAACCTCTTAAAGCAATGATTTCACGTCCACCCATTTGGCTAATTCCAGATAAACCTGAACCACCTAATGAGTATCTTTCGAACGGTGTTAATCCTTTTGATGAATTAAAAGCTCCTAAGAAAGCAAATCCAAAACGAGTTCTCAATACTAATTTTTTATCAGCTGTTAATGGATTCAACCATTCTCCAGTCAATTTAATTTTATAGTATTCCAAATATTTCATTTTCTCTTGCTGAGAAACAGTTGAAAAATCTTTTCCTGGCTCAAAAGCTGAATATGGTAAAGTCGTTTTAGCAGTAAATGTTATATTAGAACCACTTTGAGGATAAATAGGTGCACTAATTGAATTTCTCTGTAAAACGTACTTTAAACTGATGTCATTTGCATAACCTGTTGGGAAATTTTGGAAGATACCATAATTAGTAACATCGTAATATTGATATGCTAATTCATAATATGCGCTAAAATAATCATCTGGGAATTTTTTTCTACGTCCTAATCCAAGTCCCATACCTGTAATCGATACACCGCTAAAATTAGGATTAGATTTGAAAAGTCCATTCGATGAAATTGCGGTATGATTCATCCAATAAGTCAATGAATTAGGTTTTTTACCACCTAACCAAGGCTCAGTAAATGAGAAATTATATCCTTGATAGAACTTTCCATTTGTTTGACCTCTAATAGATAATCGTTGTCCATCTCCTCCAGGAAGTGGCGACCAAGATTCTTTTTTTAAGAAATTTTTTGTTGAGAAATTATTGAATGTCAAACCAATAGTACCAATCAATCCAGAACCACCACCCATTGATCCATTTACATTAGACATTCCATTTAATCCTCTACCACCGTATCCACCTGATAATTCAATCTGATCTGAAGATTTTTCTTCAACAGTGTATTCAATATCAACGGTTCCATCTGCTGGATTTGGAATCGGATTTATTTGGAAACCTTGTTCATTGAAATAACCTAATTGAGATAATTCACGTTGTGTACGAATAATATCATTACGACTAAATAAATCACCTGGACGAGTTCTAATTTCTCTTCTGATAACGTAATCATTCGTTTTCGTATTTCCTTTGATTATAACTCGTTTAATTCTAGCTTCTTTACCTTCAATGATTCGCATTTGATAATTGATGTAATTATCAGAAACATTCGTCTCAACTGCGTTTATTTGGAAAAATAAATAACCTCTATCCATGTATAAAGATGAAATATCTCTTCCGTCTTCACTCATTTTAAGACGTTTATCTAACAAAATTTTATCGTAAACATCTCCTCTTTTAATTCCTAATACTGTATCTAAATAGCTAGATCTAAATTTTGTATTTCCAATCCATTGAACATCACCAAAATAATACTTTTGACCTTCATTGATTTTAATGTTTACAATTAAATTTTTATCATTTAAATTATATACAGTATCAAAAACGATTGCAGCATCTCTTAAACCAATTGAATTAAATTTGTCTAATAGCGCTTGTTTATCTCTTTCGTATGCGACAGTCGTAAATTTAGATCTTTTGAAAAAGCGCCAAAATTGCTTTTCTTTTGTGTCTTTCATCGCCATTCTTAATTTCCATGTTGGAATCGATTGGTTTCCTTCAATGGTAAGCGATTTTATTTTTATTTTATGCTTTTTTTGAATGTCAATAGTAAAGATTTCAGAATTATTAATCAATGTATCTTTTTGTCTTGTAATGTGAACATTAACACTATAATAACCTTTGTCTCTAAAATAACCTTTGATTTTATTTTCAGTTACAAATACTAAGTTTTCAGTAATTGTTTTACCTGTATAAAGACTAATTTCTTCTCTTACTTTATCAGCTTCTCTTTTGTTTACGCCTTTGAATTTATATCTAGATAATTTTGGCCTTGGTGCTAATTTGATCGTTAAATAAACAATTCCATTGATTTCTTTGTCGATTAATATTTCTGCATCAGAAAACAATTCTTCTTTCCAAAGATTTTTAATTGCCTTAGAAAATTTCTCACCAGGTATCATAATTCGATCTCCAGTTCGAAGTCCTGCAATTAATTTAATTGAATTGTGATCAAAATTATCTGCTCCTTCAATTCGTATTGGTCCGATTTCGTATTGTTTTGGATTTTGATAATCGATTACCAATTCACCACCTATTGGAGTTGGACCATTTGCTTCAACTATTTGAGAATTTACATTCGTTGAAA
>JAJTEO010000080.1 GCA_021300395.1 Fluviicola sp.
AAGATATTCCTTTAGAAGCAGAAGAAATTGAAGAATTGATGAATAGTAATGTTTTGGCATAAATTCGATGCTTTCAATATTAAACTACAAACAATTTGGTGAAGGTGAAACAGTTGTTTTTCTTCATGGTTTTTTAGAATCGATTTCAATGTGGGAAAAACTTTCATTGGAATCGATTCATTTTCAGTCAATATTGATAGATTTACCTGGACACGGAGAGTCTAAAAATGAAGACAATTCCCAAGTTCCGTCAATTGATTACATGGCTAATCGAGTAATCGAGACTTTAAATCAACTTGGAATTAAAAAATACCATGTAGTTGGTCATTCAATGGGTGGTTATGTAGCTTTGGTTTTAAAAAAGATTGATGTTCGATGTGAAAAAGTTATCTTGCTGAATTCTAATTTTTGGGAAGATTCGGCTGAAAAACAAAAGGATAGAATTAGAGTTGCAGATATAGTATTTAAGAATAAAAATTTATTTTTGAAAGAAGCCATTCCTAATTTGTATAACGATCAAGAAAAGTATAAGGAAGAAATCACTGCTTTACTTTCTGAAGCTTTAAAGATGGAGGCTTTTTCTATTGCTTATGCATCATTAGCTATGAGTAAAAGACTTGATTTTTCAGAATTGATTACTCATAAACCATCAGATTTTGTAATTGTACAAGGTGAAATTGATGCTATTGTTCCTAGATTAATAATGGAATCAAAGGAAGCTCTAAAAAAAGTGCCCTATTATTTAATTAAAAACACAGGGCACATGAGTCATTTTGAAAATCCGAGTGAAATACATCAATTGTTAATCAAGGAATTAGGAAGTTTGGAAAGAAATTAGGGAGTTAACTTAGTTGATTAAGACAAATTAATTTCCATTATCATTGAAAATCCATTCTGTTTTTGAATTATCTAGTAAAATTGTTTTCATATATAAAGTATTTAAGTTTCTGAAGCTAATTTAATACGGATAATCGTGTTATTTTTGAAAATCATTTTAAGTGTTGTATTAATTGATTTAAACGTTCTAAAAGTGAAATTAACAGAATCAATGTTTGATTTAATGGGGATAGAATTTCAAGAATGATAAAAAAATTATACTATATTAGATTAATAAAAAAAACCAAACAGAGAATTTAAAAAACTAAAACTATTATACCATGAAACTTAGAGCCCTAGTAGTAGACGATGAAGAATTTGCAAGAAAGAACCTAATTTTATTATTAGAGGAATTTTGCCCAGAAATAGAAGTTATTGGTGAAGCTTCAAGAAAAGAACAAGCAAAAGCAATTATTGAAACTTCAAAACCAGACGTTGTTTTCTTAGACATTCGAATGCCATCAGGAACAGAAGGATTTGAGTTATTGGAAGAAATCGAAGAGAAAGATTTTTTAGTAGTTTTTGTTACGGCATTTAAAGATTTTGCAATTAAGGCATTTAATGCAAATGCTGCCTATTACTTGATGAAACCAATTGATATTGATGAATTGAGAATCTCAGTAGATAAATTAGTGGAAACAAAACGTATTTTTTCTGAAAATCCATCAAGTTTTCCAGCTTATTTTGGTGCAATGAGAAATTTATCTGATACGATTGTTCGAAATAAACCAAACAATCGAATTGCGATTAGCCATACGAAAGGTTTAAAAATTGTTGAAGACGATACAATCACCCATCTAGAAGCAAGTGGGAATTGTACAACAATTTACTTTGAGGATGGTACTCGTTATTTGGATACACGTACATTGAAAATTTATGAAAATTTACTTGACCCAGCTAAATTCTTTAGGGTTCATAAATCACACATTATCAATTTGAATCGATTAACAGAATATTTACATGAAGACGGGCATTTTGCTGTATTAAAAGGTGGTTTAAATATTCCTATCGCACGAAACAGAGTAGCAGATTTTGTTCGTTTATTGAAAGATGCTTAAACAATGAAATATCTTTTAATACTTTTTTTATTTATTACAGGTTTTCTTAAAGCTCAGAAGGTTTCTTTTGTTGCTTATGGCACCAATGAAGGTTTACCTCAATCCCAAGTTACTTCTATTACACAAGATAAAGAAGGGTATTTATGGGTTGGTACATTTGGTGGATTGGGGCGTTTCAATGGAAAGGATTTTGTAACCTATTCTACAAAGAATGGTCTCTTAAATAATCGGATTTCGTTTTTAACAGTTATTGATCACGCTATTTGGGTTGGACATGAAGGAGGTGTCTCTAGGATTTATAAAAATAAGATTCAAAAATGGGCTTTTCCTAATAGGGGAAAAACGTCAAAAGTTTCACAAATTATTAAATTTAAAGGAGAATTAATTATAGCTACAAATGGTTATGGTTTGTTGAAGTTTGAAAATAATCAATTAGTAAAAATACAATCCCTTAAAAAGAAATTCGAAAACATTGTAAATATTAAAGTTTATAAAAATGACTTATATATTGGTTATGATGTAGGTGTTGTTAGGACAAAAAATTTCAAAGAATTTACAGTAATCAAAGCAATAAATAATTATTTTTTAACAGATATACAGATAACAAAAGCTGAGTTAATTTTCGCTACTTATTTCAACGGTAGTTTGATATATGATTTTAAAAGTAAAAAAGTATTAAAATCTACTTTACCTTCAAGTGTTGAGGATGTAAAAACATTATTTATTGATTCTAAAAAATCTATTTGGTACAGCACTAATTTAGGTTTATTTAAGAAGAATCATAAAAATGAATTGACAGTTTATAGCGAAGTGAATGGCTTTCCTTCATCAAAAATAACAACCTGTTTCGAAGATAAAAATGGAAATATTTGGGTTGGAACTGAAGGGAAAGGGTTGATTAGTTTCCCGTCTCAGAAATTATTTTTTTATAACCAATCTAATGGCTTTCCTTCAGATTTAATTACAAATGTCAATCAAGATAAATCAAAAAATATTTGGTTCTCATCTTTTGATAAAGGTATATTTAAGAGGAGTTTAAATGGTAAAGTTGAATTTGTAACAGATTTATCAAAAATTAGCTGGTCTTCTGCTCTTGACGTAGATGGAGCGCATTGGTTTGGAACAGAAGATGGTTTAGTTCGAATTTATAAGAATAAAACAGAATTTGTAAGCGATAAAGAATTGCCTGGAGTAAAAATCACTTCTCTTCTAAAAATAAACGATCATAAATTTATTTTGGCAGGTGATGGTGGTTTATCTATTTATGAAAATGGTAAATTCAGAAAAGTTATTTCAAGTGATGGACTAAAACTTGGCCTTGTAAAGGATATTCAGCTTTTTAATAATAAAATAATATGTGCAACCGATCGAGGTTTATATAGTTATGAAAATGGGAAATTTGTTAATTTCAATCATCTTTATGAAATCATATATTGCTTAGCGAAAGACAATAAAAATAATTTATGGGTTGGAACAGAAGATGGGTTATTACTTGTTCAAAAAAATGAATTGAAAAAAATCAATTTAGGAATTGAGCCATCTTCAAATTTTATTTTGTTCATTCAAACATATAATAACCTTGTTTTTATTGGAACAAATAATGGATTATTTATTCTTAATTCGCTTACCAATGAGCTGAAACATTTTGGGAAAAATGAAGGTATCCCAGATTTAGAATCTAATGTAAAATCAAGTTTTGTAGACTCAAAAGGGAACTTTTGGTTTGGAACAGCCTCAGGAACTGTTTTTTTTGACATTGCTAAATTAAACTTAACTAATAATCAACCCAAGTTGTTGGTTTCATCTTTGCTATTAAATCAAGAAAATTTTAATTATTCAAAGTATAGTAAATCGATTGATAAAAATGGTCTACCTTCTAATTTGAATCTTCCTTTTACAAAGAATAACTTAACGATTAACTTAGACGCGATTCATTTTGAAAATCATAAAGATATTTATTATCAATATTGGATCGAAGGATTGGATGAAAAGTGGTCTCCAGAAATTAAAAATTCGACCATTTCTTTGACAAGTTTACCTCATGGAGATTTTACATTACACTTTAGAGCAGTTATTGGTAAAGACAATTTTTCAAATGAAATTACTATTCCTTTAATTATCAGACCGCCTTTTTATAAAACTTGGTGGTTTTACCTATTGGTTTTAATTTTTACTTCTGGAATAGTTTATTTAATTATCCAGTTAAGATTAAGAAGAGAACGTCAAAGAAATTATAATGAAACGTTAGAATATAAGTCACGATTAATGGCGTTGGAGCAAAAATCATTAAATGCTAGTATGAATCGTCATTTTATTTTCAATTCTTTAAATTCAATTCAATATTTTATTAATTCTCAAGATCGTATTTCAGCAAATCGCTATTTAACGAATTTTGCAAAGTTGATACGTAAAAATTTAGATTCAACAGTTGAAGCTGGAAGTATGATTCCTTTAAGTCAGGAGTTGGAAGGTTTAGAATTATATCTTTCACTTGAAGCAATGCGTTTTAAAGATCGATTTGAGTATGAAATAATTGTTGAAGATGTTGATACTGAATCAATCAAAGTTCCATCCATGTTGTTACAACCGTTTATAGAGAATAGTATAATTCATGGAATTTTGCCAAATGAGACAATTAAAGGTAAAATCACAATTGACATAAGAGCAGAAGGTAATATTTTAATTATTCAATTAGATGACAATGGAGTAGGAATTGATAACAGTGTTAGTTCCAAGAAAGGAGAACAAGGCGACCATAAATCACAAGGAATGGAGATTACATCCAAACGAATTGATTTAATAAAAAAGCTTTCAAATCAGCGTTTTGAGTTAATCGGGCCATTTCAAGTTACTGATGAAAACCGTTTAATCAATGGAACACGCGTTTTACTCAAAATACCATTTGAAAATTTTGAATATTAAATTTGTATTTATATATTTGTTTTAATAATAAATGAAATGAAAAAAATTCAATACATATTATTCTTATCGATTGCAACGTTCTTCGTAGCTTGTAAGAAAGAAGTAATTCTTCCTAACAACAATTCTTCTGAGTACAATGTTGTGAATGAGACTTCTTCATCAAGATCTATGTCGATTAGTAGCGATGGTACGGAGATATTAGTTAATGATGAAACTACTTTTGATACTGAAGGGAACACAATTGTTGATCCAACCGGAAGACCAAAGCCAAGCAGGCCAGGTTCAGGTGGTTCTAAATAAATTATTTTTAAATCCTGTTGTTTACAACAGGATTTTTTTTGCTATTACTATACACTTTAGTCAATAATTTATACAGATCAAATTTTTAGAATTTAAAGCTGTAATTCTTTTTATATATTCGTTTATACGTAATTTTTATAATCGAATTTATACATGTCTAAAAGAGTTAAAGAATCCGTTCATGAGTTAATAAAATCGTTAACTAAATCCGAAAAACGGTATTTTAAATTAATGTCAAGCAGACACACTATTGGTGAAGAGAATAATTATGTCATTTTATTTGATGCAATTGAAAAACAAATTGATTATGATGAGCAGGCATTGTTTCTACAATTTAAAGGAGAAGCATTTTTAAATAAATTTGCCATTACCAAAAAAAGACTATACGACCATATTCTAAACGCACTTGATTTATTTCATAACAATTCATCTATTGAGGCACAAATTTATAAGATGCTTCACAGTGCGGATATTTTATATGAAAAATCCCTTTATGAACAATCAAAATCAATTTTGAGAAGTGCCGAAAAGCTGGCAGAGAAAAAACAATATTTTAATTTGTTACTAATTATAAAAAGTAAGCAAAAAAGGTTATTTGAAAATACCTCATATTCAGAAATTACGAAAGAAGAAATAGATCAAATCTATACTTCGGATTTGTACTTACATAACCAAAGTTTACTTTATGATAAATTATGGAATATTAAAAGTCAATTGTTTCACTTGTTAGCTCAAAAAGGAAATTCAAGGTCGTTGGATGAATTTTCTGATTTTAAATTAATTATTGATGAATTAGCAAAAAATGTGAAACAAAGTGAATGGTATTTTGAAACGTATTATCTGTTTCATCATATTTATAGCGCTTATTATTTTGCAATAAACGATTTTGAAAGATGTTTAGAATATTTAGAAAAGAATATTTTATATTTTGAAGAAAATGAAGAATATATTAACAGTCAGCCAAATAAATATTTTTCTATATTGACAAATACGATATTTGTTTGTGAAAAATTAGGGAAAATTAAACAAGCTCAAGCGATATTTCAAAAGTTAAAATCGTTGCCACAACTATTGAAAGAGAATACAAATGAAGATCTGAAAATAAAACTTTTTTCTAGTATTAATAGTATTGAAATTGACACCTTAATTCAACATGGCGATTTTAATAATGCTGTTTTGTTGATTGAAAAAATAAATGAAGGGTTAGTTTATTATGATGATAAAATAGCTACCCCAAGAAAAATTTATCTTTCATACAAAATAGCAGTTGTTTATCTAGCAATAGGGGATTATGCGAATTCCTTGAAATGGATAAATAAAATACTAAATGATAAACAATTAGACCAAAAAGAAGATGTTTTAGCCTATACTCAGTTGTTGAATGTGTTGGTTCATATTGAAATGGGGCATTACGATTTGTTAGCCTATTTAGTGAAAAGTACATTAAGATCGCTCAAGTCAAGGAACAGATTATATGAACCAGAAAAAGCATTTTTAAATTTTGTATCTAAATTAATTAAAACGTCAGATGTCTTTGAAAAAGAACAGTTTTGGGAAAATACGTTCAATGTTCTTTCAGAATTGTACAAAGACTCTAATAATGCCGTTTCATTGGATTATTTTGATATTCTTTCATGGTCTGAAGCTAAATTTAAACGCCAATCCTTCAAAGATATTATAAAGTCAAAATTCAATAAAAAATTAGCTATAAACGTTTAATTATTCATTTTTAAAATGATCCCATCCCATCGCTTGCAATTCGATAGCTGAGCCATTTTTATCAATGAAGTAGATACCATCGTTTGGATGCGTCATATGGCCAATGATTGACATGTTTGGATTTCCTTTTACTTTATCAAAGTCAGATTGTTTGATCGTAAATAACAATTCATAATCTTCTCCACCATTTAATACACACGTTGCAGGATCAAGATTAAAATCAATAGCTGCTATAGAAGTTTGCGCATCAATTGGAATTTTTTCATCGTAAATATGACAACCAACATTACTTGCTTTACATAAATGCATGATTTCAGAAGCTAAACCATCAGAAATATCGATCATAGAAGTAGGAATTACTTCCAATTCTTTCAAATAGCCAATAATATCTTTTCTTGCTTCTGGTTTTAATTGACGTTGAATGATGTAATCATGACCATCTAAATCCGGTTGTATATTTGGATTCGCTTTATAGACTTCTTTCTCTCTTTCTAATACTTGAAGTCCGATGTAGGCTCCACCTAAATCACCAGTAACTACTAATAAATCATGTTCTTTAGCACCGTCTCTATAGGTAATTTCAGAATTTTTCGCTTTTCCAATAGCTGTAATTGAAATCATTAATCCCAATTGAGATGAGGTAGTATCTCCACCTATTAAATCAACATTGTAATTTTCACAAGCTAATTGAATTCCTTTGTATAATTCCTCAAGGGCTTCCGTTTGAAAACGATTAGAAACAGCGATTGAAACGGTAATTTGTTCGCAAACACCATTCATTGCACAAATATCAGAAACATTCACGGCAACAGCTTTATAGCCTAAATGCTTTAAAGGCATGTACATTAAATTAAAATGAACACCTTCAATTAATAAATCTGTTGAGATTAAAGTAGATTCTTCGTCATTTAAGTAAATAACGGCAGCATCATCTCCAATTGCTTTTAATGTGGATTGATTTTTCGCTTCGAAATTACTTGTTAAATGATTTATTAAACCAAATTCACCTAATTGATTGATATCTACTTTTTCGCTCATGTTTCTTGATTTTGATTTACAAAGATAGGAACTTTCAATTAACAACAAGTAAGAATAATAGTATTGGTTTACAATTTATAAATCGAAAATGACGGTTCATAAACTCGATTGGAGATTTGAATATACATTGAGTAAAATTACATCGTAATTAAACAAATAAAATAATATGAAAAAAATTTTACTTACAGCTTTAAGCTTTTTATCATTAGCTAATTTTAATGCTCAAATTTCACTAAGCTATTCTGTAAATTCTCCAATTGCAGGAGAAGCATATTTAGTTGATACGTATGATACGACTTCAGCAATAAATCTTAGTTTGGGAGCTAATCAAGCTTGGGATTTTAGTACCAACACCGTTTCAGCAAATAATTCATATCCTGTTTCTTACCAAGCTGCATCTTCATATGTTTCGTCTCCAGCAGGTTCGAATTTAATAGAATCAAGAAATACTCAAAAATACTTTTTAAAAACTTCTAGTTCTAAAATGGAGGTTATCGGTTATTCAGATGCTAGTAATTCTTTTCATGTGCCTGAATCTGAAGCTATAACATATAGAAATTGGCCAATGAATTTTGGAGATAATTACATTGATACGGGTGATGGATTCTATACTAC
>JAJTEO010000081.1 GCA_021300395.1 Fluviicola sp.
TGATAATTCTATTTACTCTCAATTAGATATTGATGAACTAGCCGAATTCCCTGGAGGATTTATAGAAAGAATGAAATTTCTACAAACCAAAATCAAATATCCAGAAGGCCCTGCAGAAGAAGGAATCGAAGGCGCTTGTCATTTACAATTTATCGTTTCAAAAAGTGGTGAAATAAGCTCTGTAAAAGTAATGCGAGGGGTTATTGATTGCCCTGAATGTGATGCTGAAGCACTTAGAGTAATAAAATCTATGCCAAGATGGAAACCTGGAAAAAGAAATGGTGATCCTGTAAATAGTGTTTTTAATTTAAAAGTAAATTTTGAATTAGCACGTTAGTTTAAATAGACGTGAGTTATCGCTGTTGATAACTCACGTTTTTCCTTTGATTTTTCAACATTTTTAGGTGTCCAGAAGTTTTCTTGTTAAATTTAAAAAAGCAAATAAAAGCTTAACAAAATGATGAAAAATGTATTCTTATTGTCGATTTTACTTTTAACATTTGCATCTTTTGGACAAATTAATTCTTCAGACTTGGTATCAAAATCAGAAGGTACTTCTGCAGAGTTTCCTGGAGGTGATTTTGAATTAATGATATTCATAAACGACAATATTCAATTTCCAAAAACGGTGGCTGAAAAAAACATCAATGATAAATGTGTTGTTCGTTTTATGGTTACAACTGAAGGAGAATTAAAAAACATTGAGGTTATAAAAAATGTTCCTGAATGTCCTGAATGTGATTTGGAAGCAATTCGTTTAATTCAATCCATGCCAAAATGGGAACCTGCAATAAAAAACAATATTCCTATTAGAACCCATATGAATCTTTCAATTACTTTTAAAAATTAATCCGTTCTAATTAATTAAATTTGAGAGCTGTTATTTTAAAAGCATGAATAATATAATTGAATTCAATTTATTGTTTTCAAAGATCTTGATTCATTAAACCATTCAATTTTAAACTTGTAAAATGAAAAACATATTAATTATTTCTAAAATATCTTTAATCACTTTTCTCCTATTTAGCTGTAATAGTTCTGAAAACCCTCTTGCATATCAAGCAAATACACACAGTCGTGGTGACGCTACTTTTATGGTGGATGAATCTTATAAATTATTATTCGAAACATTAGAATATACGTTTGAAGGTCAACGTCCAGACGCAAAACTAGATATTCAATTCACTCCAGAAAACGAAGCGATTAATGCCCTTTTCATGGATAAAACAAAAACAATTTGCATTTCTAGAGATTTAACGAAAGAAGAAAAAGCTAAACTGAAAAGAAATCGAGTTGAAATCGTTAGCAATAAATTAGCGAAAGATGGTATCGCATTAATTGTGAACCAAGAAAATAAAGATACTTTGATAACAGTAGATGAGATTAAAAACATCTTATTAGGCAAAACAACTAAATGGTCAACATCTCAAAAAGATATTTCAATTGTTTTTGATCATGAAAACTCTGCGAACTTTGCATATTTTCAAAATTTAACCAATAAAGCACCTTGGACAAAAAATGTATTCGCTTCAAAATCATCTGAAGAAGTAATTGAATATGTGAAAAAGAATAAAAATGCGATTGGAATCATTGGTGTGAATTGGCTAAGCGATGAAGATGACAAAAGAGTATTAGAGTACTTAAAAGGTATAACATTAATGAGTGTTGCCAAAACGAAAACTGATGAATATTTGAAACCATACCAAGCATTTATTTATACTGATGAATATGCACTTACACGAGAAATTTGGTTTATCAATAAAGGTAAAATCGATGGATTAAACACTGGTTTTGTAAACTTTTGTGTTCGTGAAAAAGGACAATTAATCATACATAAAGCTTGTCTAGTGCCTGCTTATCCTCCAATGCGTCAATTGAGAATAATTACTGAATAAAATTGTAAGAATTAACATTAATTAAACATTAAAAATGGAAGTCACTCTCCTAAAAATGTTTATTTTTGCGCGCATTCTAATCTCTCATTGATTTTTGGCAAGACTATTGATTAAGTTAGAATCAGAACAAATTGAAATAACAAATTACAAATAATACATCAACATGAAAACGTATAAAATCCTTGCAATGTCTTTCCTTTTTGGAACTTTTGCAAATGCTCAAACTCTTGATGAAGCAATTAAAAAAACAGACAACGAACGTTTTGCAGCTGCAAGAACAGATTTTAATGCATTAATTGCAAAAGAACCAACTAAAGCTGATAATTTCTTTTACTTTGGGGAAAACTACTTCAAAAATGATGAGTTAGATTCAGCAAATATGATGTGGACAAAAGGAGCATCTGTTGATCCTTTAAACGCATTAAACGTTGTTGGTTTAGGAAAATATTTATGGTATAAAGGAGATACAACTAAAGCAAGAGTTCAGTTTGCAAAAGCTGCAACTATGACTAAAAACAAAAATGCGGAAGTAATTCGTAAAACTGCTGAGGTTTTGACTTACGCTCCAATCAAACGATTAGATGAAGCAATTAAATTATTAGAATTAGCAATTAAATTAGACGGTAAAAACCCAGAATCTTATTTAATTTTAGGTGATGCTTTATTAGAAAAAACTCCTAGAGACGGAAGTCCAGCTATTAAAAATTACAATTTAGCATTGGATTTAAATCCAAAATCTTCAAAAGGAATTGTAAGAACTGCTAAATTGTACCAAAGAGCTAGAAATTATGAATTAGCTGATCAAAAATACAAAGAAGCTCAAACTTTAGATCCAACATATGCACCAGCTTTTAGAGAAAACGCTGAGTTAAATATGATGTTTAATCAATCTAACAAAGCAATTGAAAACTGGAAAAAGTACATTGAATTAAACAACAGTACTGAAGCTCGTTACCGTTTTGCTACTTCTTTATTTTCAGCAAAAAAACACTGTGATGCTATCAATGAATTGTTAAGTGTTCAAGCTAGTGGATTTGATAATTTTTATGTTGAACGTATGCTTACTTATTCTTACTTCGAATGTCCAGGTGACGATTCTAAAACAAGTTTTGAAAAAGGTTTAGCTACTTCTGATAAATTCTTCTCAATGGTTCCTGCTGATAAAGTGATTGGTTTAGATTACAAATACAAAGGTTTAATCTTAGGAAAATTAGGAAAAGACTCTTTAGCTATTGCACAATATGAAATCGCGGCATTGAAAGATACTGCAATTACAAAAGACATGTATACTGAGATTGCAAAACTATACATGAAAGCAAAAAAATATGACAACGTAATTGCTACTTATAACAAAAAAATGAATGGCAACCCAAACAATATTACTCCTCAAGAGTACTATGATTTTGGTAAGGCTTATTACTTTGGTCCTAAAAACTATGCGATGGCAGATACTTGTTTCACTAGATTAGCTGAACGTTCTCCTTCTTATGCTATTTCTTATTTCTGGATTGCAAGAAGTAAATACAAATTCGAGACGCCAACTACGAAATGGTTAGCTAAAGACAATTACAAAAAATTTGTTGATCTATTAAAACAAGAAGAAATGGCAACACCTGCATACAAATCATTTACAATTGAAGCTTGTAAATACTTAGGTGATTATTACATTAATTCAAAAGAATACAATAAAGTTGAATCTCAAAAATATTGGAATATTGTAAAAACACTTGATCCAGCTGATAAACAAGCTGCAGCGTTTTTCGCAAGTCCTCATGGGAAATAAGAAAAATTAATAATTAAAAAAGGCTATCAAAATTTGATAGCCTTTTTTTGTGGTATATAAACTTGTAAAATATTGATCACAATTAACAGGGAATTTAGTCATATCCTTTCAAAAAACTCAAACGTTCTTAGTTGTAAAAAAACATATTCTCTCAACTCCCCTACTTCAATTCCCAAAATTTTTAGCCCATTTAATATTGAATTTTAACTTCATCAATGTTTTTAAGTGTTTATTAGAAAGGTTCTGCAATTTTTGATATGGTTTCTGTAATCGATTTTGATTTAAAAGTTTTGAATTTGAAATAAGTTTAAAGCATAACATAAATAACTTCAATCAAAACCACGTATTTTCTGCTATATTATCTTAAATTGAAGATATACTTATCCTAAAGCTGATCAACTAACAACTAAATTGATGAAAATTTGTTTGATAGTATATATTTAATAATTAGAACGGATAACCAATACCAAAATTAAATGTAGGTGTAAACAAATGTGTTGACAAATTTTCTTTGGTTGATGAAGAATAATTTAAAGCATCTAATTCTTTATAATAATTCGTTTTTGGCTGAAAAACCCAATCGGAACCTTTTGGCAATGCAGGATTATGAATTGGGAATCCTAAATCTAAACGTAAAATAAAGAATTCAAAATCAAATCTTAAACCAAAACCTGTTGCAATAGCAATTTGTTTACTCCAATCTTTTGAAAATTGACTTCCTGGTCGATTATCATCTTTACGAATCGTCCAAATATTACCTGCATCCACAAATAAAGCACCTTTTAAAAGTGATCCGAAAGAAAATCTATACTCAACTGAACCACCAATTCTTAAATCACCTACT
This sequence comes from Fluviicola sp., assembly GCA_021300395.1. Classification (GTDB taxonomy): domain Bacteria; phylum Bacteroidota; class Bacteroidia; order Flavobacteriales_D; family Crocinitomicaceae; genus CAIUKX01. Next base: position 4,523 of record JAJTEO010000081.1, read on the forward strand.
TGCGTTGAAATCGCATTCGTATCAAGATAATATTTATAGCCACCTGGACCTAGCGTTCTTGCTCTCCAACCACGATTATCATTCGCTCCTCCTGCAAAGAAACTATAATCATAAGGCATAGAAGTATTTGTATTATCATAAGGTAATCCACCACCTAATAATCCTTTCAAATGTATACTCCTGTTTTTGGTAATTGGATAAGAAAAATTAAATTGATTATCCAATCGAGCAAATTGAGAATATACCAATCCTCTAAATTGATACTCTCCCGCAGTTGAAGTATCTTGAATACTTCTAAATAATGACAACGTATTTCCAGCTAAATCAAATGAACTAGAAAAATATATCGTCGATTTAGATTTATGCTCTTTTTCCGTGTTTTTATATTCAAATGCCAATTTTAAATCCTGCCAAATAAATTGATCACTGAATGTGTTTTTTAAAAACAAATCATTTAAAGAGTTAAGCTTTTCTTTAAATGCATCCGATTTTTTAATATTTACAAATTTGATTACAGAAACAAACGGTAAACCAACCTGAAATACTTGTGTTCGATCTGGTGATAAAAACTTCCAAGTATAATTCAACTGAAAAATTTCTCTTGAAAAATCTGCTCTATTTTGATAATTATATGCCGATGAAATAATCGTTCTCGCACGCTGTCTTTTATACAATTGAGTTGATTTAATCGGATACAATCCTGGCAATTCTAATTTTACAGACGGCCCTATTTCAAACGTATTAAAACTTCTCGCAGATTTCTGAATAGTCGATCCATCCTCATTTTTATCAAAAATTGGTGGCTGTGATTCAAAACCACCAGAGATAGCAAATGTCAACTTTTCAGCACCTCGAAACATGTTTTTATTCGTGTAATTTACCGATGCAGTCACACCTAAAAATCCATTCGATGTTGAACCTCTTGGAATAAAACTAAAACTTTGCTTTTTTGCAGGTATTAAATAATAATGAACTTCTACCATATTTGAATTTGGCACTTCTTCAATAACTACTTTCACATTCTGAAAAAGCCCCAATTGCTGTAAATAAGAATAAGAACGATCCAAATATTTATCCTTGTAATAATTCCCTTTTTCTAAGAAATTTTGAACTTCCATTAAACTAGGATCTAAAAACAATTCACCATTAAAATAAAAAGTAGCTTCACGCTTTAAATCTAACTCATCTGAATGTTTTAGTTTGATTTTTTGATAATTAAACGTATCAATTGTTCTTATGTAGTTATTATCCAAAATCGTTAAACCCATTGATTCAACAGTAGATTTAAAGTTACCATCAAATGAATTCGTATCAACTATATGAAAATATACATCTTTTACCGTCGTTACAGCATGTTTTCTAGGTATTAAACTATCTCTATTTGCTTCTGAACGAATCATACGGTCAGTAAAATACATCTTCAAAATCACTTTGTTAGCAATGGAAAAAGTATCTGCTTCAAAAGAAATATGTGAAGGACTAAAACCATACAAAGCATCATCACGCATGTATCTTGCAACATCATATCGATAATCATCTAAATAGTCAGTATCAAATGCTTTACCTACTAAATTGTGGCTTTCGTTTTTCTTAATATATGTAAGGTAACTTCCTTTTACGTCTGAATTTGAACATATAATTTCAAGTGAATCAATTGAATAAAGTTGATTCGTCATTATTTTGTAAGTTACGTTAACTCTTTTTCGTTTTTTATAATGAACATCTCCTATCACTTGACCTTTTAAAAACCCCTTATTTTTAACATAGGAATTTAATTGCTCTAGGGATTTATTGTAAACAATACTATCAAATACAACTGGAACCTCACCAATTTTATATTTTGCCCATTCTCTTAAAAACAACCTTGGTTCAATACTATCTTTTAAAGGAATAACTTTTTTTATATATAAATTCGAGCCTTTTTTAATCGCTTTTGCTATTCTTTTTTGATTGATGCGATTTTCTCTTGCTTTTCGTTTTAAGTTTATTCGTGAAATTTTTAAATTTTCAGATCTTCTTTTATCCGCTACTTTAGCTGAATCAATGTGGTTGAAAACCCAAAGTTTTAATTTTAAACCAAGTGATTTTGTATTTGGCTGTTGACGTATAATTAGATTTACTTCATCTTCATTTAAAGTTCCTCCTACGATATCTAATGAATTCTTCTTCAACAAATAACGGTTTTCTGGAACATGCTTTACTGTACCACAAGCAAAAAGTACTTGTAGCAAGATTAAAAGAATATATGTAAGTTTGAACTTTCTCAACGAAAACAAAATTTGTACAAAGATAATAATAAAGAAAAAGTGGAGAATCTTTCTAAGAATAAGATAAAATGGATACGTTCTTTTCAACTCAAAAAAAACAGAGATGAAGCGGATGTTTTCATTGTAGAAGGCGAAAAAATGATTCAAGAGTTGATTGAGTACTATCCTCAGTCAATTGATTTTCTATGTGTTACAAAAGAAAGTGATCATTTCTCTAAAAATAATTCACTTGTCAATGCAGTTGCAACAACGGAAGAATTAAAATCAATTTCTTCCATGAAAAACCCTAATAAATCGCTCGCAGTTGTTAAAAAATTGAGCTTACCTGCTACTGATTCTCCATTCAAGATAGTTTTAGACAACATACAAGATCCGGGAAACATGGGAACAATCTTACGATTAGCAGATTGGTTTAATGTGAAAGAAATTATTTGTTCTCACGAAACAGTTGACATTTACAACCCTAAAGTTGTTCAAGCAAGTATGGGAGCAATTTTCAGAATTCCTGTTACCTACTGTAATCTTGAAACTTACTTATCAAATTATAAAGGTCCAATTTTCGGAGCGCTATTGGAAGGTCAAAATATCTACAAACAAAAATTGATTCCAGAGGGCTTATTAATCCTTGGTAATGAAGGAAATGGGATTTCTGAAAAAATAAAACCTTTTATTTCAGATCCTATAACAATTCCTCGATTTGGAAAGGCAGAATCACTTAATGTATCAATCGCAACAGGAATTTTACTTTCCGATTTCTTTAGAAATAGTTAATATAAAAGCTTTGTTAGAAGTTTTTAATAAAATCAGCCGATTTGATACAAAAAGTCAGATTTTTTTATTTAATTTTGTAGTATGAGTGATTTTGTAGTTTCAGCACGTAAATATAGACCGCAGACCTTCGACACTGTCGTTGGACAAAAATCTATTACATCTACGCTAAAAAACGCAATCAAAAACAATCACTTAGCTCAAGCATTTTTATTTTGTGGATCTAGAGGTGTTGGTAAAACAACGACTGCTCGTATTCTTGCTAAAACAATCAATTGCTTTAATAAAACGGAAGCAACTGAAGCTTGTGATCAATGTGAATCGTGTTTATCTTTTAATTCTGGTGCATCTTTAAATGTTTATGAATTAGATGCTGCTTCAAACAACTCTGTGGATGACATCCGTAGTTTGATTGATCAAGTAAGAATCGCTCCTCAATTAGGAACTCATAAAATATACATCATTGATGAGGTTCATATGTTATCAACTTCTGCATTTAATGCATTTTTGAAAACATTAGAGGAACCACCAAAACATGCTATTTTTATTTTAGCGACTACTGAAAAGCATAAAATAATTCCTACAATATTATCTAGATGTCAAATTTTTGATTTTAGCCGAATTAAGATTTCTGACATGGCTGATCATTTAGCATCAATCTCTGTTAAAGAACAGATTACTGCTGATCCTGAAGCATTGCATTTAATTGCTCAGAAAGCAGATGGAGCTTTAAGAGATGCATTGTCTATCTTTGACCAAATTGTAACTTTTGCAGGAAATAATTTAACTTACCAAAGTGTAATTGAT
>JAJTEO010000171.1 GCA_021300395.1 Fluviicola sp.
TCCTTCAAAAATGAGGTCAATCAATTTATTGAAGAATGGTTCAATTCAGCTGAATTTATAAAATCCAAAACATCTGGTTCAACCGGAGAACCGAAAACAATCGAGATTTCAAAATCAAAGATGAAGGCTTCTGCCCAAATGACGGGGAAATTTCTTAATCTCCAAAAAGACGAAGTTGCTCTTTTGTGTTTATCGACGGCTACCATAGCTGGAAAAATGATGATTGTTCGCTCCATCGTGTTAGGATTAAAATTAGTCATCGTTGAACCTTGCTCAAATCCATTTGAATTCATCAATGAGCGAATTGATTTTGCAGCAATTGTTCCGCTTCAACTTATAGATATATTGAAGCAAAATCCAGAAAAATTAAAATCTGTTCGCAATGTAATCGTTGGTGGAGGAAGTGTTTCGGATGAAATCGAAGAACAACTTAAAAAACAAAAATTAACGGTTTTTCAAACATTTGGAATGACGGAAACCATTTCTCACGTTGCCATGCGAAAAATCGGGTTACATCAAGAGGAACATTATTCTGCACTTGAAGGAAATTCTTTTTCATCGGAAGATAATCAGTTGATTGTTCACTCTTCATTAGTAGATGGTACACCTTTAAAAACCAATGATTGTGTTGAATTAATGAATACTAAACAGTTCATTTGGAAAGGTCGAACTGATTTTGTGATTAACAGTGGCGGAGTTAAACTACAACCAGAGGAAATAGAGAAAAAACTTTCGAAATTAATCAAAAGCCCATTTTTTATCACCGGAAAAAAAGATGCCGTTTTGGGCGAAAAAGTGATTCTTTGCATCGAAAGTGAAACTGCTATTCAAATCCAGAAATCTGCATTAGAAAGTTACCTTTCAAAATATGAACTTCCGAAAGAAATCTATATTTTCAAACAATTTAACTATACAGAAAGCAACAAAATCAATCGTTTAAAAACAGTCGATTTATATTTGAAAGATGCCATACAGCAAATATTATAGCATATTAGGTTTACCCAACAATGCCTCCAATGAGGAAATTCGAAAAAAATATCGAAAGTTGGTGATGCTATATCATCCTGATAAAAACCCAGATTTAACGGCTCAAGCTAAATTTTTAGAAATCACTCAGGCTTATAACATCTTAATCAATAAAGTTGAAATTCCTGTACAAGAGCCAAAAGCTCAACCAACAAGACATACGAGAGATCAACAAACAAACTCAGCCACTAAAAAAACAAAAGAAGAACTACTGAAAGCTGCTCGAATTCGTTTTCAAGAGCAACAAAAACAGAAACACCTCCATAATGAACGCTCTTATCAGAATTTAACGAATGGTAAAAAATGGAATTTCTTTAAAATTTCGGCTTTTATTAGTTTCGGTTTTAGTATTCTCATTCTAATTGATACGTTGCTACCGCATCGCTTTGAAAAAGATTTGGTAACGCATTATAATTCCAATGACGTGATTCAAACAAGTGGAGATAAAATTTTGATTAAAACACAGAATGATCATACGTATTTTGTCAATGTAGAAAAGTGGGAATATCTGGAACGACCATTTTTATTGAACAAAGTTTTATTTTGCATCAAGCGTATAAAATTCACAGCTTGACAAAAACAAATTATAAAACATTTCGAGTTGAGTATTCGATGGGGCAGTTAAGTTTGTTGTTCGCTATTTTCTTTAGCATTCCTTTTATCACTTACATTTTCAGGAGAAATTCAACCCTTTTTGTAATCATGTATAAAGTTTGTTTGTATGTCATTAATGGCGCTTTCGTCATTACGTTATATACCGACAAACGCTATCTCCATTTAGTAACTTTAGGATGTTATTAAGATCAACGTTTCATTGCGCGATCCATATCACGCTTGTCGTCTTTTTCTTTTAAATCGTTTCGTTTATCGTGTAACTTTTTACCTTGAGCTAAAGCAATTAAAATCTTTGCCCAACCTTTTTCATTGATAAACATTTTCAAAGGAATTACAGTATTTCCTTTGACCATCAAAAACTTCAAAATTTTATCTATCTCTTTGCTATTCAATAACAATTTGCGATCTGCTCTAGGTTTATGGTTATAAAACGAACCATTTTCATATTCCGTAATGTGCATGTTACGAATCCAAATTTCTCCACGAACAGCAACACAATACGCTTCTAAAATACTAGCTTTACTCTTACGAATGCTTTTAATTTCCGTGCCACCTAACTGAATACCAGCAGTAAACTCATCCATTAAATGATATTCAAATCGAGCTCGTTTATTCTTAATATTTATATCCGCTTTTGCCATTTTATGCAATTACATTTTCAATAGTTGATGAAATTTCTGGGTTATTCATTCTTTTAGAAGCTCCAAGATAGAAAAAATAAATACAAGCAAGCATTAATAAATGACTTAAATCGTCTTTATTCAACCAACGGTGTGGATTTAGCTTAAAAAAGAAAATAAAAATGGATGGAATACAAACGAGAACTCCATAAATCATATATTTCAAATCTACCAATCCTCTTTTGACATATGAGTTTGCAACAAATCCACAAAAAACAACATAGGTGATAATGGCATCTACCGCCACGAAAACAAATTTAAAAGTCACAAAAGACAATGAAAGTAAGATTCCTCCTTTGATTACTAAAAACAATTCGAAATTCTTTTTACGTTTCAAATTAATTTCATTCTCAATAATTGCCTTTCCAGCAAAGTAACCTGCTATTATTGCTGATATCCAATTGGGGAATTTTCCAGGGATATCGAAATAATTAAAAAAGAGATGGCCTAAACCACCAAAAAACGTTGAGATTGCAAACCAGAAATAAAATTTCTTCCAAAATTTCAATTCATCAGTTAACGTATTAGACAATTTGAAAAAAGCATAAATACTAAAGAATGTCATCAACCAATTAGTAATCAACGCCATTGGTTCTAATAAATGTAAACCAAATAATTCAAAAGCAATTTTATCATTCAACATATTGACCGCAAAGTTAATGAAAATAAGAGTAAACTTTAAACTGTTCAAAAGATGAATTTAAGTTCTTTAATAATTTGTTTCAAAAACTGTAAATTTACCATGTGAAAATACCTTCAAAATATATTGAAAATGCTGTAGAGCAACTTTCCTCTCTTCCTGGGATTGGAAAAAGAACTGCTTTGCGATTGGTTTTACAATTAATGAATCGTTCAGAATTAGAAATTAGAAAATTTTCGGACGCTTTTATTGATATGAAATTAAATGTTGTGCATTGCCAATCATGTGGTAACGTATCAGACTCAATCATTTGTTCGATTTGTAACGATGAGAAAAGAGATCATGCAACAATTTGTGTCGTGGAAGATATTCGAGATGTTTTAGCCATTGAAGCAACTCAAACTTACAAAGGAATTTATCATGTACTTGGCGGAATTATTTCTCCAATGGACGGAGTTGGTCCCATGGATTTAAACATTCAACCTTTGATTGACAAAGCAAGAGAAAATAAAATCAAAGAAGTCATTTTTGCTCTAAGTCCAACAATGGAAGCAATCGACAACCATTTAACTATTAATTTGGACTTCGGACTTCGACTCCGCTCAGTCCGCAGACTATAAGTATTAACTATTAACTAAAATACATGTTAAAAGAATTCAAACAATTCATCATGCGAGGCAATGTCGTTGATCTTGCCATCGGTGTGATTATCGGAGCTGCATTTAGCGGTATTGTCACTTCATTGATAACTGACGTTATAACTCCACTCATATTAGCACCAGCAATGGAAACAGCTGGAGTAAATGACCTAGCCGATTGGGGTATCGGAAAAGGAAATACGATTAAGATTGGAAAGTTTTTCGCAGCTGTGATTAGTTTCTTATTGACAGCGTTCATTTTGTTCCTAATTATCAAAGGAATAAACCGTTTCACTAAGAAAGAAAAGGACGAAAAAGATGCTGAAGCAAAAACACCTCCTGCACCTTCTAATGAAGAGAAATTACTAACAGAAATAAGAGATTTACTGAAGAAGGATTGATACTAAAAAATATTTTTTCAAAAAAAAAGCGATTAATAAAAGCACGCATTCATTTTTTGTCTTATTTTCGATTTTTAAAAATAAAAAAACAACGTTTAAATTATTATTTTCATAGCTAAAAATGGCCAGTATTTTTGTTGCTAAATTAGATTTTGGCGTAACTGAAGAAGAATTAAAAAATCTTTTTGAACAGTACGGAAGAGTAGCTAAAGCTTCTATTGCTTTAGACAAAGAAACAAGAAAACCTAGAGGTTTTGCTTTTGTTGAAATGAATGACGCGGCTGAAGCTGCTGAAGCAATTAAAAATTTGGATGGATCTACAATAAATGGTCGTCAAATTGCAGTTAAAGAAGCTGACCAACGTCCAGACAATCGATCTGGAGCACCAGGCGGAAGACCTGATTTCAATAGAAATGCACCTAGAGGAAATGATCAAAGACCAGGAGGATTTAACCGAAATCAAAATATTCAATCAGAATATAAAAAGCCGATTGATGATAAACCTGTAAACTTCACTC
>JAJTEO010000082.1 GCA_021300395.1 Fluviicola sp.
TTCAATGTTGGGGCTTGGTTCAGATCTAGAGATGCATTTATTTTAACAATGGGTATTAATACAGGAAAATTCAAAATTGGATATAGTTATGATGTAACTGTATCTAGATTAAATAACGGTATTTCAGGTGGAGCACATGAGATTTCTTTAGGTTTGAACTTAAATTGTAAAAGCAAACCTCAAAAATTCAGAACGATTGCTTGTCCATCTTTCTAAGACTTTTTCACTCTAGTGGTTTAAGGTGAAATTTGTTTGTTGGTTAAAAGGTTTATTCTAATTGAATAAGCCTTTTTTCCGTTTATAGAGGGTTCTTTTGATTATATTTTCTAGCTTTAGAATTGTATCCTTAGGATTCACTTCGTAGCAGCTAAGCTGTGCAAATCCAGAGAAGAAAGTGAATCATAAAAAAATGCAAATTTAACACCGTTTATTATTATTATTATTATTAAATGAGGAATAGAATAATTGAATATAAAATAAAATTAGAAGAACTAAAGGAGTCAAAATCCTTGATAGATAAATCTATAGTTAGTAAATTATTGATAATGGCAAATATTGCTGAGCTTGCTATTATTTCAAATGTTAAAATTAAAAAGCGAGAAATAGATGTGTATTTTAGTGCTCAAGCATCAATAGGACGTTATTTTTGTGACTGGCATTTAGATTGGGTGCCTCAATATTATTTCGAAATCACTAAATATTTAAAAAAGAATGATTTGTATGAAAATTCATAGTTATTAATAAATCTTCAGCAGAGCTGGATTCGTAATACTTCTTAAATCCAACATCCAACATTAAAAATCCAAAATTTCAATCTCATTCCACCGAATAAACCTTCTTCCCCTTAATAAAAGTCATATAAGCGAAATTCGGCTGAAAGTTTGGTGTTGAAATCACTTTATTCTCAAAGATGGCAAATGTAGCATCTTTTCCTTTTTCCAACGTGCCTAAACGAGCTTCTTCAAATGAAGCAAAAGCAGCCCAAATCGTCATTCCTTTGATACAATCTTCAATTGAAATAGCTTCTTGAGTTAGAAAACCCTGTAAAGGTTCGTTTTCTGCATTTTTTCGTTGAACTGCTGCGTGAATTGTTAAGAAAGGATCTATGTTTTCAATTGGAAAATCTGTTCCAATGGCGATCATTCCGTAATTTGCCAAGATAGAACGATACGCATAAGCACCTTTTAATCGTTCTTTGCCAATTCGTTGTTCAGCCCAACGTTGATCGCTAACTGCGTGAGTTGGTTGAACAGATGGAAAGACTCCAAACTCTGAGAATAATTTTATCTCGTTTGGATCTATCACTTGTGCATGTTCAATTCGACTTCTATGATCTTTATTGACTTCATTCAAGCTTTTGTAAATTTGAAATATCAAACTGTTTGTTGCATCACCAATTGCATGGGTATTCATTTGGTAACCTGTTAATTCACAAATGGTAGCGATGCGTTTCAGTTCAGATTCAGGTGTTGCTAAAGCACCAAAATGACCTTTTTTATCAGCGTATTCTTTTTTCAACCAAGCACCATGAGAACCTAAAGCGCCATCTCCCATGACTTTAAAACTTCTGATTGATAAGTTTTTATGTTTGTAAATTCCTTTCTTTTTGGAAAATGCAATATTTTCTTCGGATGGAGTTAACATTGCGTAGATATTTAGTGAAAGTTGGTTTGAATTAATTAATTCTTCAAATAATTGAATATCCGAATTTTCAATTCCAGCTTCATGAACACCAGTAATGCCATATTGAAACAATTCTTCTTGAATTTCTAAAATCGTTTCTTTGATTTCTTTTTTAGAATATTTTGGAATGAATTTCAGAATCGGTAAGACCGCATTATCAGTTAAAATACCGGTACATTTCCCATCTTTGACTTCGATTTGTCCGCCTTCAATTTTTGTGGCAGCAGTAATATTTACTTTTTTCAATAACGCCTCATTCACTAAAATAGCATGTCCATCCACACGATACAAACAGATCGGTGTGTTCGGATACATTTTATTCAATTGCTCATTTGAAGGAAATTCTTTATTTGCCCAAAGTGATTGATCCCAGCCTCTTCCGATAATGAATTTACGATGCGTTCGCTGTTCGTATTTCTCTAAACGAACCAAAACTTCATCAAATGATTGTGAATTATTTAAGTCTAAATTTAATTTTTGTTGCACCAACGATAATATGTGTCCATGTGCATCTGTAAATCCAGGATAAATGTCTTTTCCGCCGGCATCAATATCTTCATCCGAAGTATATTTATTTAATATTTGACGTTCAGGTCCAACCTCTACAATTTTACCATCCTTGATCGCAATAGCATCTTGAATTGAATTTTGTTCGTTCAGCGTATGAACTTGAGCATTGTGAATAATCAAATCAACATGTTTTCCTTTGAAACAAGAAGTTAAACCAATAAATAAAAGTAAAATGGAAGCAATTTTTTGATACATCTGAATTATTTTAAACCAAAATTACTCTTTTGAGATGGAATTTTAGAACACAACTTTTCACTTTCTTTCATAATCGCTTCAATCCGTGTGTTTTTTGTTCCTAATCGTTCAAAAATTCTTCGATTTTTACAAATGTCTCTTGCTAAAACAACTCCCCTTTCAAGAAATACATTTTTTTCAACTTGAGTTAAAGTCGCTAAGCAAGTTATCGGATAAAGTCCTGTTTCATCTATGATGTCTTTTAGTGATTTTGTTTTCGGGTAATCCCAGCCTAATAGATTAATTCCTCTGCATTTCCCGAATTTTAGAGCGTCATCAGTGAAACGGGAATTAGTGACAATCCATCCTTTGAAATTCTTGTGAAATTCGAAGATCTTTCCATGTTCAATAATATCTTGAAAGCGTGAATGAATGTATAGTGGAACTTTTACATCAACAGAAATGCCTCCAATGTTTTTGTATTTGCATTCCATCAACATGATTGTATCGTCTTTTCGACAAATGACATCAATTTCATGTGTAACACAATTCCCTTGAAGAATGACTCCATTTTCAGTTGCATGTCCTTCAGCCTTGAATAACTCAGCAATGTATTTTTCGAACGGAAAGCCAGATGGTCCAAGTTCCATGATTCCTTGTTTCAAATAGTAGCGAGAAGCATTGTCAGTTGATTGCTTTTTCAGTAATCGAAAAGCCATACTGTAAATTTTCTTGGTGCTAATTCCTTGATGAATTTGACCTTTTAAACTTTGAACAATATCTTCTGCTTCATCAAATGTTGCGTTTGATTTTATTAATGAATTTCTAAGTTTTTGAAAAGAAAAATACTCTTCTTTCCCTGAAGCTTTTTTGATTAATATATCTTCGTGATTTCCCATTTAGTCTAAAATAAATTCTTGGTTTAATTCTGGAATAATTACTTCTGAACCGATTTCATCTTGAATTTTCACGCGAAATACATCTTGCGCTTGAGGTTCTCCATGAACAAGAAAAATCTTCTTTGGATTTTTTCTAAATGCTTTTATCCAATCCAACATTTCTTTTTGATCAGCATGACCTGACATGGAATCGATGTTTTTAATTTCAGCAAAAATATCGACGTATTTACCATGTAATTTCACTTCTTTCAAACCTTCTTTTAAAGCTCTACCTCTTGTGCCTTCACCTTGATAACCTACCAATAAGATGGTGTTGTCGTGCAAAGGTCCGTATTCTTTCAAATAAGTTAATACTCTACCCCCAGTTAACATTCCACTTGCAGCAATAATGATTTTACTTTCTTTCGTTTTCAAAACTTTGAAAGTATCATGAAAATCACGAATAATTGTAATGTGTTTGCTTACTAAATAAGTTTCTTGAGAGGAAAGTTTATGCCAGTTTGGATGATTCAAAAATATTTCTGTAGCATCAGCTCCCATTGGACTGTCTAAATAAACGGGAATATTTGGAATTCGTTTTTGTTCTTTCAATTGATTGACTAAGTACATAATCTCTTGTGCTCGACCAACGGCAAAACTTGGAATCACTAAATTTCCACCTTTTTCAATCGTTGAAAGTATTGTTTCTTCTAAATCATCAATTGGATTATTTTCAGGATGTAAACGATCTCCATAAGTGCTTTCCATGATTAAATAATCAGCATCTTCAATGATGGTTGGGGGTGCTAATAAATCACTATTTTTTCGTCCAATATCTCCTGAAAAGACAATTTTCTTTCCAAAACATTTCATCTCAATAAAAGCGGAACCTAAAATATGGCCATTTTTCAAAAATTGAAAAGAAATATTTTCGGAGAGATGAACCCAAATTTCGTCGTGTCTGATTTCAAATTGATTCAACGCTTTTTCGACATCATCTTCTGTATATAAAGGTTTAGCCGGTGTATGTTTTGTGTATCCTTCGTCTGTTGCTTTTCGAGCATCTTCTTCTTGAATTTTGGCACTATCTCTTAATATGATTTCAACCAAATCACGAGTAGGAGGTGTCATCAAAAATTGACCTTTAAATCCATTTTTAACTAAAACTGGAATGTAGCCACAATGATCTAAATGGGCATGAGTTATAATGACTACATCAATTTCTTTAACGTTTACAGGTAAATCTTCTCTGTTTTTTAGCCTTAAAGATTTTATTCCTTGAAAAAGGCCACAGTCAACAAGAATATTTAATTCAGGTGTTTTTAATAAATGTTTAGATCCTGTAACCGTTTGTGTTGCTCCTAAAAATTGAATTGATACTTTACTATTTTTCATATGAGTATTCATTTATTGACGATTAAAGTTCATATTTTTTTTCTAAATTAATTCTATTTCTAGAGTTAAAATATGATTAAAGTTTTGTTCTTGATTAAACATCGTCTTTAGTTGAAAATCTGTTTAAAAACTAACGTAAAGAACAGCTACTTTCTTTGCTGTTTCTAGAAATAAGACTAAATTTGCACTCAAATTACAATGAGATATGGAAATTCCAAAGACGTATGAGCCGATTAAGGCAGAAGAAAAATGGTATTCTTACTGGATGAACAAAGGGTACTTTCATTCAGAACCTGATGAACGTGAAGCTTATACTGTCGTCATTCCTCCTCCAAATGTTACAGGTGTTTTGCACATGGGGCATATGTTGAACAATACAATTCAAGATGTATTGGTTCGTCGTGCGAGAATGTTAGGGAAAAATGCTTGTTGGGTTCCGGGTACGGATCATGCATCGATTGCTACTGAAGCAAAAGTGGTTCAGAAATTACGTACAGAAGGAATTAAAAAATCTGATTTATCTCGTGAAGAGTTCTTAAAACATGCATTTGTTTGGAAAGACAAACATGGTGGAATTATCTTAGAACAATTGAAAAAATTAGGTTGTTCTTGTGATTGGGAAAGAACTGGTTTTACAATGGATCCAGAGTATTCTGAGTCAGTTATTGATGTTTTCATGGATCTTTACAAAAAAGGAAAGATTTATAGAAGCGTTCGTATGGTTAACTGGGATCCAGAAGCGTTAACAGCTGTTTCTGATGAAGAGGTAAATCATAAAGAAGTAAATTCTAAATTATTTTACGTTCGTTATAAAGTTGCAGGAAGTGATGACCAATGGTTGACAATTGCTACTACTCGTCCGGAAACTATTTTAGGAGATTCTGCAATTTGTATCAATCCAAATGATGCTCGTTTCAAACATTTACATGGGAAACAAGCAATCGTTCCAATCGCTAACAGAACTATTCCAATTATTTTGGATGAATATGTTGACATGGAATTTGGAACAGGTTGTTTAAAAGTGACTCCTGCTCACGATGTAAACGATTACGAATTAGGAAAGAAATTTGATTTAGAAACAATTGATATCTTAAATGATAATGGAACTTTAAATGCGAATGGATTGCATTATGAGGGAAAAGATCGTTTTGAAGTTAGAAAAGCAATTGAAAAAGAGTTATACGATAAAGGATATTTAGTTAAAACAGAAGATCACATTAATAAAGTTGGTTTTTCTGAAAGAACAGATGCTGTTATCGAACCGAAATTATCATTACAATGGTTCGTTTCAATGAAAGAATTGGCGCAACCAGCTTTAGATGCTGTAATGAATGGAGATATTCAATTTCATCCGGATAAATTCAAAAACACTTACCGTCACTGGATGGAAAATGTGAAGGATTGGTGTATTTCTCGTCAATTATGGTGGGGACATAGAATTCCAGCTTGGTATTTTGGTACAGGTGCAAATGATTATGTTGTTGCAAAAACAATTGAAGAAGCAATTGTTTTAGTGAAAGAAAAAGCAGGATTAACAGTTTCAGCTGCTGATTTAAAACAAGATGAAGACGTTTTAGATACTTGGTTCTCTAGTTGGTTATGGCCAATCTCTATGTTTAATGGTTTAACAAGACCAGGAAACGAAGAAATTAAATATTACTATCCAACAAATGACTTGGTAACAGCTCCAGAAATCATGTTCTTCTGGGTAGCGAGAATGATTATTGCTGGTTATGAATATTTAGGAGAGATTCCTTTCAAAAATGTTTATTACACTGGAATTGTAAGAGATAAATTAGGACGTAAAATGTCTAAATCACTTGGGAATTCTCCAGATCCAATTGAGTTGATTGAGAAATATGGTGCTGACGGAGTTCGTGTTGGAATCTTGATTTCTTCTCCAGCTGGAAATGATTTGCCTTTTGATACTTCACAATGTGAGCAAGGTCGAAATTTCACAAATAAAGTATGGAATGCTTTCCGTTTAATTGATGCGTGGGAAGTTAGAGATATCGAACAACCAAAATCTTCTGCGAAAGCAATTGAATGGTTTGAAGCGAAATTCAATAAAACATTAACTGAAATCAATGATCAATTTGATAAATTCAGAATTTCTGAAGCGTTAATGTCCATATATAAATTGGTTTGGGATGATTTCTGTTCTTGGTATTTAGAAATGATTAAGCCAGGGTATGAGCAACCAATCGATTCAAAAACATTGGAAACTACGAAAGTGTTTTTTGAGAAGTTATTGAAATTGATGCAACCTTTTACGCCTTTTATTGCTGAAGAAATTTGGCATTTGATTCGTGAAAGAGCAGAAGGAGATGATATTATTTTAGCTCCTTGGCCAGTTGTTGATACTGTTAACGAAACGGTATTAGCTAATTTCAAGTTTGCGGAAGAAGTAATTATCAATATTCGTAACATTCGTAAAAACAACAATATTGCAAACAAAGTGAAAATGGATTTATTCGTTAAAAAGAATAATGAAATTGATTTAACTTTTGATAGTGTTATTTCTAAAATGGGGAATTTAACTCAATTGGAATACGTAAAGGAAAAAGTTGCAAATTCAAATTCATTTATTGTTGATTCGAACGAATATTACATTCCTTTCGGAGATACAATTGATTTAGTTGCTGAAAAAGCAAAAATGCAAGAAGAATTGAATTATACTAAAGGTTTCTTACAAAGTATTCAAAAGAAATTGCAAAATGAAAAGTTTATGGCTGGTGCTCCAGAACAAGTTGTTTTGAGTGAACGTAAAAAAGAGTCAGATGCTTTAAACAAAATAGCAATTTTAGAAGAAAAGTTAGCTGAAATGGTTTAATTTATATGTTAGTCAGCAAAACTACTTAGTTTGTCTAATTAATTAGTTTTTTATTTATTTTTAATAAAATATACTTTAATTTTACGCTTAGTGTAATAACTAAGCGTTTTTTTTGTTTTAAACTTAAACAACATTAGTTATTATCTAACGTTATGCTATTACATTATTTCTGAAGGCTTGCAAATTATACAGGAATAAAATTAAGACTATGAGAAAAGTATGTTTCGATACTGAACTCACTGATCAACAAGCTCAAACAAAGTTGGAATCCGTTTTCAATAATGAAATTGAGTTTGAGGATGTGATGTTTATTAAGTACAGTAAGAGTTTTGAATTGCGCACGAAGCAATGGGATGATCCATTGGTCAAATTCAATCGTAAAAAGCTTTTTGATTTTTTTAATATTGAAATTCGTCTAAATCAGAAAACGAAAGGAACTTTAATCGAAATGAAATTAAAGACCTTTATGGTTTCACTTTCTATTTCTTCTTTAATATTGATTTTATTGTGGTCGATTGATTTGTTTATTTTGAGTAAAGGAAATCAATTTGTATTTAATGTTTACACAGCTTTCGCTTCTGCAATTTCTTTATTTGTAGTTTATCAAATCTACAAATCAAATAAAAGACAGCAAATTGTAGTAGAAAAATTAGAACAGGTTTTTAGCCATAATTAATCTATAATAGCTATACTGTATTTTGCGTGGTAGCTGCATTTTTGTTTCAGGGTAACAATTCCTTCTTTTTTTGAAATAAGTTGATTGGTATCAACAGAATCTGAA
>JAJTEO010000083.1 GCA_021300395.1 Fluviicola sp.
AAGTCAATATTTTTATTGCTATCCCTATCCCTATTTTTACCACTTATTTCATTTTCAACAACCACTTATACTGTTGGAGCAGCAGGTAGTTATACGACTATTGCTAGTGCATATGCAGCATGTACAGGGTCTACAGATTATGTGATTGAGATAAGGAGTGACTATAGTTTAGAATCTTTGCCTATTTCTTTGGGTACACTTTCAAATAAAAGTTTAGTTAATACAGTAACAATAAGACCTCAAACGGCGGTTTCACCGACTTGGAGCACATCAAATGGAACGTCAATATTTACGCTAAATGGAGCAGACTATGTGATTTTTGATGGAAGAGCTGGTGGAAGTGGTTCATCTGTTTGGTCTATTCAAAACACAAGCACAGGAAGTGGAGCTGACGTATTTTTAATTCAATCTGATGCAAGATATAACACAATAAAATATCTCACCTTAAAAGGTTCAGGAACAGGAACTGGTGCTCCAATAGGATTTGGATCTAGTGCTTCCGGAGGAAATACTAACAATACCATTTCTAATAATAACATAACTAAATCAACCGGAGGAACACCAGCTTACGGAATATATTCCTATGGATCTTCTGTTGCAAATAATAATAGTAGTACAACCATTTCAGATAATAATTTTTATGATTTAGGAGAGGGTGATTGGTGTGCACCTGTATCTTATTCTGATAATTGGACTATTACAAATAATAGTTTTTACCAAACTGCAAATATTACTTTATCATCAACTGACCTAAATATGATTTATATTGGCGCAAACAATGTAGATGCTACAATAACAGGTAATTATTTTGGAGGGAGATCTTCAAGTTGTGGCGGAAGCGCATTTACCATAACTACAGGAAGCTATAAACTAACTTGTATCAGCTTTAATTCAATTACTGGAAACGTAAGTTTATTAAGTAATACTTTTGCAAATTTTACTGCTACATCTACTGGGTCAAATTCTATTACTTGTATTGACACTTATAATACAGCAGTATACACAATTGGTTCTTTAGGCAATGGAAATACTTTTGGTAGCACATCTTCAAACGGAAGCATAACAATAAATGGTTCTACAGGGAGTACAAAATTCTATGCAATTTCACATTTTGCAACCAACGCTTCAAATTCGATTTCTTATAATACATTCGCAGGTATCACTCAAAATCATACAACCGCTTCAACTTTTCCAATATTTTATGGCATATACGCTAGTTTAAGCTCTAACGCTAGTATAAGTTATAATACATTTGGAGCAACAAATGGAGCAATTCAATTAACTGGAACTAGTGTTGGTGTTGGATACGAAGTAATCTCATGGAATTCAAACAACAATGCATCAATCACATATAACACATTTCAAAATTTTAATGTTAGTAATGCTGCTTCAACAAATGATAATTCAATATTATATTTTTCTGGAACTGGTACATCCACAATAACAAATAATACACTTGGAAGTACAACAACTAATAATATGGCATTTTCTACTATTGATCAAGTAAATGCAATTCACGATTATTCAGATGGAAATAGCACTATAAGCAATAATACAATCCAACAATTCAACATTACCGGGACAGGAACATCTACAGGCTTTTATGGAATAAACATAGATTTTTCTTCAGCTATTAAAACAATTTCATCTAATACAATTAAGAATATTACTACTGCAGCAACTGGCATTTATGCTTTTACAGGTATTCATTTAGAAAGTTCAAATGTTTCAAACACAAATAGCATATCCCAAAACACAATAAAAACTATTTCAGCATCAAGTTCAACTGCTGCAACTGTCATTGGAATTTACAATTATGATGGTGGAGGAACAGTTCAAAAAAATAGATTATCCGATTTTACATTTAATTCAAGTAATGCTTCCGCAAATTTATTTGGCATTTTAGTTGACGCCGATAATGATCTAAATTTTTACAATAATGTTGTTTTATTCGATAATGGCTCTGCTTCACCTATTATAAGAGGGATATTAAATAGATCTGGAACTTCAAACACATTTAATTTCTATCAAAATACAGTTAAAATTTATGGAACAGCAACTTCTGGCTCAAATAATTCGAATGCATTTACTGATTTAAATTCTGCTGGTTCAACCATCAATGTTAAAAATAACATATTCCAGAACACTAGATCAAATAGTGGTGGTTCCGGAACCCATCTTTCAATTCGATTTGGAAGTAGTTCGCCTACAATTGCATCAGATTATAACTATTTAGAAGCAAGTGGTTCAGGCGGTAAAATAGGAAATTGGAATGGAACGGAATATACAACGATTGCATTATTTAGAACAGCTTCTTCAAAAGATGCAAATTCTAAAAATGGAACAATAACAATCGGTAGTTTAGGATCGGTAACAGCAAACGCTTCTGGTAATGTTCAAAATACTGGTACAGATATGGATGCAATTGTTCCAACTGACCTTGACGGAACAGCAAGACATGCTACTACACCTTGGATTGGGGCATTTGAATCAGCTACAGCGTTACCAATTGAATTATTATTTTTTAATGCCAAACTTGAAAATAATACTTACGTTGATTTAATATGGTCAACAGCTTCAGAAATAAACAATGATTATTTTACAATTGAAAGATCACAAGATGGACTAAATTTACAAGAATTTGATATCGTAGCAGGCGCTGGTAATAGCACTCATAAAATCAACTATTCTTTAATAGATAGAGATCCTTTTGATGGAATTTCTTACTATCGATTAAAACAAACTGATTATGATGGGAAATATACTTATTCTGATATAATTTCCGTTAACAAAACGAATTTAAACTCAACTTTTACTATTTACCCAAATCCTAATCATGGAAATGAATTTGCAATCAGTGGAAATGTTAATTGGGAAAATTCGAAAATTTCTATTTACAATCAATCCGGTATGTTAATTGAAAATGTAAATATAAATGATGACCAACTAATTCATCCTTCTAGCAATTTAAATTCAGGTATTTACTTTATTAAAATCATCTCAAATGAGACAAACACTACTTTGAAAATGATTGTCAATTAATAAAATTTAAAGCATAAAAAAACGCCAGCTCAACTAATTGAACTGGCGTTTTTTTTTATAAATTATTTTTATTAATGTTTCGCTAAGTAATCAGCAACTCCATCAAAACTAGCTGTCATTCCAGCATCTCCTTTAGTCCAGTTTGCAGGACAAACTTCTCCGTTTTCTTCGAAAAATTGTAATGCATCAACCATTCTTAATGCTTCATCAACGTTTCTTCCTAATGGGAAGTTATTTACCAATTGGTGCATAACAACTCCATTTTTGTCTATTAAGAATAAACCTCTGTAAGCAATCATTGGACCATTTGCAGTTAATTTACCTTCCATGTCGTATTCGTACTCTCCAGCTAAAACACCATAAGCTTCAGAAATTGTTTTATCTGTATCAGCGATAATTGGGTAAGTTACTCCTTGAATACCACCTTGTTTTTTAGGAACTTGTAACCATCCCCAGTGAGATTCTTCTGTATCTGTTGAAGCAGCAACAACTTTTGCTCCTCTAGCTTCGAATTCAGCTAATTGCGCTTGAAATGCATGTAATTCAGAAGGACATACAAATGTGAAATCTTTTGGGTAAAAGAATAAAACCACTGGATTTTTTCCAATGAATTGATCTAATGAAAAATCTTTAACGATTTCTCCTCCGTTTACTACTGCAGCCGCTTTAAATGACGGTGCTTTTTTTCCTACTAAAACTCCCATGTTTATTTTATTTATTATGATTATTAAAATTTACTTGCCCAAATTTAACGATAAAGCATTAATTAATTATTAAGCCAACCATTAAACATTTTATTTCTTTTCATTATATAAATTATCATTGTAAGAACAGTTCATTATCAAATCTGAAATAATTTCAGATTCAAAAACTCTTTTTATTTCTACAACATATTTTTTTGTTTTTCTTTTATTAATTCTATCTCAATATTTTCATTATCAGAAGCTTGATCAAACGTTTTTTCATTTGGCCAAAGTGCATAACCTAAAAATAAATTTGAATCTACTTTTTGCAATCTAGAACCGAAACTACCTTCAAACTTATAAATCAAATTAGTCAACTCTTTCCAACTTTCAATAAACTCATGTTCAAATTCAGAATGAATTTTAAATGAATAAATCACTGAGAAGTTGTTTGAATTTTCCACTGTAAAAATTTATACTACAAAGATGTAAATTTTAAACTTATTGTTTTTATTGATTATATTTATATTTCAATAGATAATGCTTATGATTACAATTCAACAGATGAATTACATATTGGCTTTAAATGATACACGTCATTTTCAGCGTGCTAGTGAGCAATGTTTTGTTACGCAACCAACACTATCAATGCAACTAAAAAAGGCAGAAGATGATCTTGGCTTTCAAATTTTTGACCGATCAACAAATCCACTATCATTGACAAATTTTGGAATGGAATTTATTCCTATCATCCGTGAAATCACCAATGATGTTTCTAAAATTGAACATCTAACTAAATCAATGAAAGGACTTTATACAGAAAAAATTAGAATTGGAATTATACCGACCATTTCCGCTTACTTGGTTTCTGATATGTTTAAAAATTGGAAAGAAGAATTAATAAATTCTCAAGTAGTAATAAAAGAATTGAAAACAGAAGATTTATTAATTGCCATCGAAAAAAAAGAAATTGATTTAGGAATTTTAGCTGGACCAATAAATGAAACAAGTTTAAGAACTACTCCAATATTCAAAGAAGAAATAAAAGCGTATATCAAAAATCATAAAGATTCAAAAATATCATCAAGCTCATTAGGTAAATTACACCCTTGGTTGTTAAGTAAAGGTAACTGCTTAAGAACGCAGATGGTACACTTCTGCAGTATCCAAACTGAAAAAGAAGATAATTGGAATTATGAAGGGGGAAATATTGAACTTTTAATTCGAATGGTTAATGAAAACGGAGGATATACACTTATTCCAAGTGAACTAGAACGAATTCTTAACCTTAAAAAGACAGATTGTATTCAAATTTTTTCAGACGATATAAATGAAAATCCTGCTCGTGAAATCATCGCAATTTCTCCAAATAGATCAACAAAATGGAATTCTATCGAAAAAATAATCCGATCATGTCAACACTTCTATAATAAAACAGAAAATAATAATCTAAAAATATTAGATTGGAAATAGCTGAAAAAAACTAATTGATTTACAACGATTTTAAAAATTTTATTAATGCAGCTCTATCAGATGCGTTTAATTTCCTAAAATAAATCTTTGCATTTGCAGCTTCTCCTCCATGCCATAATATAGCTTCAGTTAAATTTCTAGCTCTTCCGTCGTGTAAAAAATTACTATGTCCATTTACAACTTCTGTCAACCCAATTCCCCACAAAGGAGGCGTTCTCCATTCACTTCCATCAGCTAAATATTCTGTTCGATTATCTGCTAAACCTCCCCCCATATCATGCAACAATAAATCTGTATAAGGATATATCGTTTGATTTGAAATCGATTTAAAGGCAACATTAACAGCTGTTTTCTGTTTAGGTGTATGACATTTTACACAAGAAGCTTCAGTAAAAATTTGTTTTCCTCTGATCACTTCTGAATCGCTAATATTTCGCTTTGCAGGAACCCCCAAAGTTTTTAAATAAAACGTAACAGAATAAATCAAACTATCCGATAGTTCTTTCTCTGAATTTACTGATTGAGATTGTCCATAAGAATTTTCTAAAGGAAATAAGAAGTTTGTAATCCCAATATCTTCCGAAAATGCAAATCCAACTTGTTGAAGTAAAGTTGGTGAACCTGCTTTCCACCCAAATCGCCCAATAGACATCTTTTGATCTTTTACATTCCAAACTGAATTTGCTTTTCCTGATATTCCATCTCCATTTGAATCAAACAAGTCTTGATTTGCAAGTAATGCCCAATCCGGAATTGCTTCTAATAATCCCAAACCGAAAACAGGTCTTGATAATCGTGGGGACACCATAGCATCAGAAGGAAAAGACATATATGAATTTAAAATTGAAAATGTTGGCTGACGCAATTCATAAGCTTCACCATCGTCAAAATTTCCTTGTATATAGGAATAATTAACATTTACATTACCCTCAGAAGTTAAACCGAAAATGGCTCTTGGTTGAAACTGTAAACCAAAATTTGGAATTGCTAGTGGCCCACCATGAACACTTTCACCTGATACACTAATTCTTAATAATAAGTTATGTAAATTATCACCCTCAGCAGGAGCACTATTTCTGCCATCACTTGGATGACAAGACACACAGGATACTGCGTTAAATAAAGGACCTAAACCTGGATTTATTGGTGAAGGAGAACTAACAAATGAAGCTTCAAAAAATTTGTCACCTACACTATGAATTTGTTCTTGTGTTGGAGTCAAGCCTACAAATGTATTCGCAAATGCACCTCCACTTTGATCAAAAAAAGTTTGACTTCCACCTGCATACCAATCTTTTTCATCTACTTCTTCAATAACAGCTGCTTTTTTACAACCGATAGTAATCAATAGTGTAAGAATACCAAATAAAATTAATAGTCTCATTTTTATTTAATATAAGTTTGAACGAAAGGTAACAAACCTGTTTCTAATTCATTTTTTAATTCATTAATAGCATCTATTGCATTTTGAACTTGAATAGGTGAATTTATTATTGCATCTCCAAAAGAAGTGTTGATATTATCTAAAGAACTTATTGCATTAGATATTTTAGCTTTAATTGAATTATCTAAAGACAAATTGTAAGTCCTCACTAAATCCTCTAAACCTTTCCCATCAGCATTGTATCTTCCCAAATATACATTTTGAACACTTACCATATTATTTTTAAAATCAGTAATTGAATTAAACGCAAATGGTGATTCCTCCAATAATGGATTTTGAGCAATGAACGGTTCTTGAATCTTACCGTTTGCAACTTCATCACAAATTCCAATAAGCGCATTTACAATTTCTAAATAGACTAAATTATTGGTTGAATATATGGGATTTGAAGTACTTGGATTTTTAAAGTGATTAACAAAATTAGAACTAATACTTGCATCCCAACTTGAAGCCAAATCATTTGTCAAATTCTTAACATTCAAAGCTAAAGCAATTAGGTAATCTCTTTCTCTTTGAGTAAAATCTGTATAAATTTTATTTCCATTTTGACCAAATAACAAATATTCGATTGGATGAAATCCTTTTAAAGCATCATCCAAAGCGTTGATTTCTGATTCTGAAAAAGTATTTGAACTATTCAATACATTTTCTAAAGCATTGTAATCAACTGGCCAAGTATCAATTTGTGGATCAATGTTATTTGAAGAAACAGGACCATATAAAAACCCTTCCGATTGCTCCCATATAGCTCTGGTTTCTTTCCAAATATTTTTAGCTTCTGTCAATCCTTGTTCAGACGGATTAAGATTAAAAGCTAGAACAACATTATATAAATCATCCGACTTTGAAGCTAGGCCAATATATGAAGCGGTATTTACATTGGTCGCTAAATCTGACAACACTTCCTTTTGCAATACTTCAAATGAATCTACTTTATTTGTAACCTCAGTTGGTTTTTTACATGAGGATATAGTAATAACTGCTAATGATAAAAAAAGTAAAATTTTCATATGATATAATATTATAAATATTGAATTTGAATTGTTTCGTTAATAACTTCAATCGGAAATTCTTTAAGATTAGTAGATGCAGGTGTATTTGTCACTTTGCCATTTAAATCATAAGAGCTTCCATGCAAACTACATACAAATGAAGATTTTGTTGCTATTAATGCATTATCTTGATGAGTACATTTTAATTCAAAAGCTCTAAAAGAGTTATCTTTTTGTTTGATGACTGCAACTTGATAATTCAAAGATTTATCCTTGACAATTACCATATTTGTTTCCTCAACAAATGAAGCTAATGGAACATTTATTTTACCATTAGAAACACCAGCTGAATAATAATTTAATGGTGCGCAACCTTCAATTGCTGGCAATACAATAGATATTCCTACAATGCTTGCACATAGCTTACAAGTATCTTTTAAAAATGCTCTTCTTTCCGAATTCATATTTCTTAATTACTAGAAGCTATAACCAATTCCTAGATTAATAAAATGTTGTTGCTTAAAAAAGGGTTTCGCTTGTGGATAAGG
>JAJTEO010000005.1 GCA_021300395.1 Fluviicola sp.
ACAACAACAGTTAACTACACGGTAACAGATATTCATACCAATACAAACACGACATGTTCATTCACAGTAACAATTACTGATGATGAAGATCCAATTGCAAATTGTAACAATTTATCTGTACAATTAGATAATACAGGAAATGCTACAATTACAGCTGCTCAAGTAAATAATGTTTCTACAGACAATTGTAGTATCAGTACAGTATCAATTAATACTTCAGCATTTACTTGTGTAAATGTTGGTGCCAATACTGTTGTCTTAACAGTAACTGATGTGAATGGAAATAGTTCTACTTGTAATTCAACAGTTACAATTATCGATACAGTTAAACCAATTGTAACTTGTTCAAATATTGCTCAAGTTGCTACAGGTGGTGCATGTAATGCATTGGTAACTGTAAACGTACCTTCATCAGATGCTTGTGGAATTGCATCTGTAACAAATACATTTAACGGAACAAATAACGCATCTGGTTCATACCCTGTTGGAGTTACGAATGTTACTTATACAGTAACTGATGTAAATAGTAATGTATCAACATGTTCATTTACAGTAACAATTACAGATAATCAAAATCCAATTATTACTTGTCCTTTAGCAGGAACGACTAATGTGAATGCTGATTTAGGAGTTTGTACTTATACTCAAACTGGAACGGTATGGAATGCAACAGGTACTGATAACTGTTCAACAGTAACATTATCTTATACTTTAACAGGTGCAACAACTGGTTCAGGAAGCAGTTTACAAAATGTTGTATTTAACCCTGGCAATACGACAGTTACATGGTTAGCAACTGACTTATCTGGAAATACTGCTACATGTAGTTATATTATTAATATAGTAGATCAAGAAAATCCAATAATATCATGTCAAGCAGATACAATTGTTGGAAATACAACAGATTATTGCAGTGGAAACCCAATATTCAATTTACCAACGGTAAGCGATAACTGTTCAATAGCTTCTTTAATTAGAACAACTGGTTTAGCATCAGGTGCTACGTTCCCAATGGGAGTTACAACACAAACATATGTTGTAACAGATGGTTCTGGTAATACAGCGACATGTTCATTTACAATAACTGTAATTGATAATCAAATTCCAACATTAATATGTCCTACTAATATCACGGCATTTAGTACATTAAATAACTGTGATAGAATAGTGAATTTCTCATTACCATTATTCTTAGACAATTGTCCAGGAGCAACAATGGTAAGAACTACTGGTCAAGCAAGCGGTTCTTTATTCCCTGTTGGAGTTACTACTGAAACATATGTTGTTACAGATGCAGTAGGAAATACAGCAACTTGTTCATTTACAATTACAGTAAATGATGCTCAATTACCTCAAATTGCTTGTCCTTCAAACATTACTGTTATGAGTACTCCTGGATTATGTGGTTCAGTTGTCAATTTCGCTACACCAGTTGGAACGGATAACTGTCCTTCTCCAATTACTACTTTAACTTCAGGGTTTGTAAGTGGAACATTATTCCCAATTGGAACTACAACTGAGACTTTTACAGTAACAGATGCTTCAGGAAATGCTAGAAATTGCTCATTTACAATTACGGTAACAGATTTATCTGTACCGACAATTACTTGTCCTTCAAATATTAGTGTTAATAATGACAATGGTATTTGTGGAGCAGTAGTTAACTTCATAGCTCCAGTAGGAAATGATAACTGTACAGGTTCTGTAACCACTCAAACTTCAGGTTTAGCATCTGGTTCTACTTTCCCAATAGGTACAACTAATCAATTGTTTACAGTAACAGATTTATCTGGTAATACTGCTAGTTGTTCTTTTACAGTATCAGTAGCAGACACAGAATTACCAATTCTTAGTTGTCCTTCAAATATTACTCAATCTAACGATCTTGGATTATGTAGTGCAATGGTTAATTTTACAAACATTACTGTAACAGATAATTGTCCAGGTTCTACTTTTGTCCAAACAGCTGGAATAGTTGATGGAGGTATTTTTCCTTTAGGAGCAACAACTGAGACATTCTTAGCTACAGATGCTTATGGAAATACATCAACTTGTTCATTCACAGTAACAATTACGGATACACAATTACCAACAATTGTTTGTCCAGCTAATATTACTCAAGGAAGTGATTTAGGTATATGTGGAGGTACTGTAAATTATGTAACACCTGTTGGAACAGATAACTGTTCGACAGTAACTACTACATTAACAGCTGGTCAAGTATCTGGAACTATTTTCAATATTGGAACAACAACGAATACTTACCAAGTAACAGATGGTGCAGGTTTAATTTCAACATGTTCGTTTACTGTAACTGTAAATGATACAGAAGCACCAGTGATAAACTGTCCTTCAGACACTACGATTTCAAATGTACCAGGACAATGTTATACTGATTTAACATATGCAGCGCCAGTAAGTACAGATAATTGTGGTATTGCAAGTGTAGTATTGACTTCTGGTTTGGTTAGTGGTTCTCAATTCCCATTAGCGACTACGACTGTAACTTTTGAAGCGACAGATGTAAATGGCTTAACATCTCAATGTTCATTTAATGTAACAGGTATTGATACTGAAGGGCCAGTCGTAATTTGTCCAAATAATATCTTGAAACCAGTTTTACCAGGTACTTGTGGTAATACTGCAAACTTTATAACACCGGTTCCTTCTGATAACTGTGGTGTATTATCGATGGTATTAACAGGATTAACAAGTGGTTCAATGTTCCCGGCAGGAATAAATACACAAACATATACAGTGACTGATATAAATGGTAACGTATCAACATGTTCATTCACAATAAATATTGTCGATAATGAATTACCAACAATTGCTTGTAATGGAGTAGATGGACATATAGAAACGGCATACACAAATAACTTATGTACATATGTACATTCAGGGTTAGCATGGGATGCTATTGGAACTGATAACTGTTCAGTGATCTATTCATACATTACAACATACAATGGAATAGATGATACAATTTCAGCAGCTACATTAAATGGTCATGTTTTTGATTTAGGAACAACTCAAGTTATATGGTCTGTTGCCGATCCAGCTGGAAATGAAGTGTTCTGTTGGTTTAATGTTGATGTATTAGATACAATAACACCAGTTATTACTTGTCCAACTCCAGCAACAGTGTCAACAAATAACGTATGTACATATGTTCAAAATACAAATGTATGGGATGCATTAGGAACTGATAATTGCCCAGTAAATACTACTTATAGTTTAACGGGTGCAACAACTGGATCTGGTTCAACTTTACAAGGAGTAACTTTCTTACCTGGATTAACGACTGCAACATGGACAGCTATGGATGCTTCAGGTAATTCAAGTACATGCTCTTATACAATTACTGTTTTCGACAGTGTTGCGCCTATCATAACATGTAATGTTTTAGGAATGCAAACTGTAAATACTGATTTAGCAAATTGTACATATGAAAATTTAAATCCATTATTTAACCCAACAGCTTCTGACAATTGTACTTTAGCAAGCGTTGTTGCAACATTATCAGGTGCAACTGTAGCTTCTACAAGTGATTTATTGAATGTGGTGTTTAATAAAGGAGTAACAAATGTAATTTGGACAGCAACAGATGCTGTTGGAAATTCTACAACTTGTTCTTTTGACGTTACAGTTATCGACAATGAATTACCTGTGATTGCTTGTAATTTTGTAGATACTTTAGATGTTTTTGTTGATCCAACAGTATGTAATAACACGAATACAAACCCGTTGTTAGATCCAACGATTACAGATAATTGTCATGCAGATGGAACGTACACTTTAAGTGGTGTTACAACAGGTTCTGGTTCAACATTAATGAATGTTGTATTTAATCATGGTGTAACAAGAGTTGATTGGACTGCAACGGATAGTTCTGGAAATTCTTCAAGTTGTTTCTTCTATGTTAATGTAATTGATAATGAAGCTCCAGCAACATTAGCAGTATTAGCACCAGTTTCATTCGAATGTACGGTAACACCTCCTACAGCAATTGATAACTGTGATAATGTTATAACTGGTACAACTACAACTGTATTTACACAAGGAGTTCATAACGTAACTTGGACATTTATTGATTTATCTGGAAATACTTCAACAGCAACTCAAGTTGTGACAGTGGATGACATTACAGCTCCAATTACTCCAGTGTTAGCTGATGTGATAGCAGAATGTTCAGCAACTGTATCGGTTATTCCTTCAGCTGTAGACAACTGTGTTGGAACAGTAAATGGAACAACATCAGATCCATTAACTTATACAGTTCAAGGTTCATATGTAATCACATGGTCTTTTGACGATGGAAATGGTAACATATCAACAACAACTCAGAATGTAATTATCAATGATATTACATCTCCTTTAATTTCAGCACCAATCGCAGTGAATGTTACTCCTAATAATGCAGGATGTACAGCAATAAATGTGAATTTAGGAACACCTATTTACAGTGACAACTGTACAGTAGATACTGTTTACAATGATGCTCCAACAGTTTATAACCAAGGAACAACTGTTGTAACATGGACTGTTGTAGATGAAAATGGTAATGCAACAACTTCAACGCAACAAGTTGTAGTCATGCCGGTAACATCAACAATAACTCCAGCTCCAGTTTGTGATATGTATACTGCGCCAGATAATACAGTTTATACTCAGAGTGGTGTATATACTGCAATTATTCCAAGTTATTATGGATGTGATAGTATCATTACTATAAATTTAACGGTTAATCATTCAACAACTTATACAGATGTTGTAAGAGCATGTGAAACTTACACTTCACCAAGTGGATTGTATACATGGACAAATTCAGGTACATATATGGATACAATTCCTAATGCAGTTGGATGTGATAGTATCATTACTACTATCTTGACAATAGATAGAATGCCTACAACAAATATGGTGACATTAACAAATAATTCATTATTTACAGCATTAGCTGACACAATTGAATACCAATGGGTAAAATGTGATAATGGATTTATTTGGGAAAATGGAAATGAGCAAACATTTACACCTTTGACTAGTGGAAATTATGCGGTTATATTAACTAATCATACATGTGTTGATACATCAGATTGTATGCCAATAGGATTAGATTTAATTGTACCACAAGTAATTTCTCCAAATGGTGACGGAGTGAATGATAAGTTTGAAGTAAATGGTATTTATGATTATCCTAACAATGTATTAATGATATACAACAGATGGGGTAATTTAGTATACCAAACACATGGATACAATAACGATTGGGATGGTAAAAATCTTGAGACTGTTGGAATAGGTGGAAACGACTTACCGGTCGGTACATATTTCTATGTGTTGGATTTAGGAAAAGAAGGAAATACTCCTGAACAAAACTTATTAAAAGGATACATTTATTTAACAAGATAATAGATTGTTGACCTTTCTGAAAAGGAAGGTCAACCCTAAAAAAAGAAGCGTATGAAAAAATTAATAACATGTTTAGTATTGCTAATGAATTTAGTAATAGCAAATGCTCAGCAAGACGCTATGTATACTCATTATTCGTTTAATATGTTAGCGATTAATCCAGCTTATGCAGGAAGTAGAGAAGTACTAACATTAACTGCTTTACACAGGTCACAATGGGTTGGATTTGAAGGAGCACCAGTTACGGATAATTTTACGATTCATGCACCATTGTTTAAACATAAAATGGGAATAGGTCTTTCTGCTTTAAATGATAAAATAGGTCCAGTAAACAATACTAGTTTTAATGCGAGTTATGCGTATAAAATTAAGTTTAAAATTGGAGGTCAATTATCAATGGGAATAAATGGTGGAATTAATTTATTACAAGCTAATTTAATAGGATTAACAGCTACTAATTATAGTGATGTAACAATAGCAAATAATACTAGAAATCAATTAACACCTAATTTTGGAGTTGGTTTTTATTTTACAAGAAAGAAATATTTTTTAGGTCTTTCTTCTCCGAAATTAATTAAAAATAAAATTGATCCTACAGCTCCATCAGGTTTAAGCTTAGAAAGAAGACATGTATATGTTACCGGTGGAATAGTATTAGGATTATCAAGAAATGTTGAGTTTAGACCGACAATGCTTGTGAAAATGACACAAGCAGCTCCGATTCAAACGGATTTGACGGCTATGTTTATTTTTAATAAAGTGTTAGAATTTGGAGGAATGTATAGAACAGGCGATGCTTTTGGGGTATTGTTAGGATATAATCTTGAAAACAATTTAAGAATCGGATATTCTTTCGATTGGTCACATGGAGTTCAAACAGCTCGAGTTAATGCAGGTAGTCATGAATTAATGTTAAGATATGATTTTATCAGTAAAACTAAAAAACGAATTGTTTCACCAAGATATTTTTAATAATTATTCAAAATCAAGTAAAATGAAAAGTGCTATTATATTAATTATATTAATGATAACTAGTTTTGGTTTTGGGCAGTTACAAAAATCAAAAACAGAGTTAAAAGGAGATAAATTGTATTTTATTTTTGCTTACCATGAAGCGATTAAAAAATATGAAAGAACAGAAAAAAAGAAAGATACGTTAACTTCAGAAGGTATCAGAAAACTGGCAGATTCTTATTTTAAAATTGGAGATTATAAAAATTCTGAAATTAGATATGCTGAACTTGTTAAAAAAACAGAAGCAACAGGAGATGACTTTTTTGCTTATGCAAACATCTTAAAAACGAATGGGAAATATGGTGATTCAGAGAAATGGATGCACTCATATTTTGATAAATCTCCAAATGAGATTAGATCAAAAACAAATCAAGTATTATTAAATAAAGTTGAAGATTTAAAAAAAGATAGAGGGTTTTTTGCTTTAAATCAATTAAGTATCAATACTGAATTTCAAGAATTTGGACCCGCATATTATAATGATAGTGTCGTGTTTTCTGCAAATGCAATTCGACATGATGGAATGATTATTAAAAATTATATTTGGACGAATAAATCATTTTTGGATTTATTTATTTTTGATCCGAAATCAACTGATTCAATCTCCACTAAAACTGAATTTAGACCAAAGTTTAATAAAAAATACCATGAAGGTGCAGTATCTTTTACTTCAGATTTAAAAAGAATGTATTACACCTCAACAAATTATGATGAAAAGGCATTAGATGGAAGTTACAATCTTCAATTATATTGGGTAGATAAAAAAGAAGATAGCACTTGGAGTGAACCAATTTCTTTTGAATATAATGATAAAGAGTTTTCAGTTGGTCATCCATACATAACAAAAGATGGAGAAACGCTGTATTTCGCAAGTAACATGCCAGGAGGTTTTGGTGGTACAGATATTTATAAATGTAAAGCAACAAAAGCAGGTACATGGGGAAAACCAGTAAATTTAGGTCAGCACATTAATTCAGAAGGAGATGAATTATTTCCTTTTTTCCATGATAAAAAGCAAATCTTATTTTACTCATCAAATGGTTTATTTGGATTAGGAGGATTAGATATTTTTGCAACAACTCTTAAAGATGGCGAATTTGGAAAAGTAAATAATTTTGGTGCTCCTTTAAACTCACAATATGATGATTTTGGAATAATAATAGACTCTTTAATGAAAGAAGGTTATGTATGTTCTAATCGAATTACAGGAAAAGGAAGCGATGATATTTATAGTCTATCAATTTTAAAAGAATTAAACACGGAAGAATAT
The DNA here is from genome assembly GCA_021300395.1 of Fluviicola sp. GTDB lineage: Bacteria > Bacteroidota > Bacteroidia > Flavobacteriales_D > Crocinitomicaceae > CAIUKX01. The sequence continues at coordinate 7,700 of JAJTEO010000005.1, forward strand.
ATTCTAGAAAAATTAATTAATGGTGTTGTAAAGAATCCAGAAGGTAAACCAATACCAAATGCAAAAGTTGAAGTATATGATTTAAAAAATAAATTAATAGGCTCATTTACAACAAAAGCAGATGGGAAATTCACAATAAAAGCACAAGAAAATCAAGAGTATAAAATTCATACTTCTAAAGATTATTATGTTTCTGATACTTCAAATGTTTCTACTGTAACTGAAGAATTGTCAGTTTCAAAAAACATTACGCTTAACGTAAAAGAAGAGATTGTAATCATTGATAATGTTGCTTTTATCAAAGTTCAAACTATTTATTTTGACGTAAATAGTGCAGTACTTCGTGAAGACACTAAAGAAAAGATGGAAAATGTAATTCGAATTATGAATGAAAATCCAACGATGTCAATTGAGCTTGGTTCTCATACTGACTGTAGAGGTACTGAGAAATACAATATGAAACTTTCACAAGAAAGAGCTTTCAATTCTGCAGAATATATAAGAAAACACATTTCTAATCCAGATCGTATTCATGGTGTAGGTTATGGAGAAAGTCAGTTAGTTAATAATTGTCCTTGTGAGAAAAAAGTACTTTCTAGTTGTTCTGAGATTGAACACCAAGCAAATAGACGAACAGAATTTAAAATTATTAATAAAATAAATTCTGAAACAAACGGTCAGTAGTAAAATCAAATAATATTAAAAATAAGGAGTTTTGCTCCTTATTTTTTTGACTTATATTTTACAAAAATATTTATCCAAATAGATCTTCCAAATCGCATTATTAATGGTTGGAGAGTAAAAAGAATTGTAGATAATAATAAAAAAAATGGAATAACCTTCATTTCCAAATAAAGATAGAAGTAGGTTGTTAATCCAATTACTAAAAATGCAACGATAGGATAACTTGTCCAAAGTGAGCCTAAATAAAAGCCAGGTTCTATTTCAAAATCTTGTTTACAATTTGAACATTCTTTAGGCATATCCAAACTTTTTAAAAGTATATATGGACTTTTATGAGTAAATAAATCCCCTTCATGACAATTAGGACATTTCCAAAATACAATACTATGTAGCTTGTGCCCTTTACGAAGTGGATTTTTCATTTTTATTGTATTTCTGAATGAATTCCGTTCCAGAGATTAATTCTACATTCTAAAGCTCTTTTAGAATATTCAATTACTTCATTCCATTTATCTTCATCGTTTCCACATAATTCACCAATCATTGAAAGAGCCATTGGCCCGTGCTCACCTCCATCAACTTCTATATGTCTTTCCAAGTAATAAATTAATTTAGATAAATCGATATCTGAATTAGCATTTATATTTTTTACGATTTCAATAAACATATCTGGAATTAAATCTTCTCGACCAAATGTAAAAACACCAGCTATAATATGTAATTTATTTGTACTTATTGCTTCGAAAGTAAACTCTACAAATGCTTTTGTATTTTCATGAACTTGAATATTATTGAATGCATTTGAAACAGTTTGTTGTCCTTCTATCAAATGAATAAATGCCTCAATATTTTTAGTATCAGCTTTCATTTGAGTCATGGCATCGATATACATTTCGAAATGACTTTTAGGTTGGTTTAATTCATTCACATCTGTTTCTTCACCCAAAACAATTTCATTGATTAATCGCCTTGTTATAGGATTACCTTTTGGTGTCCATGGAATTGATACATTAGTTAAACCTATTTGAAGCGCTTTTAATAAAGACATAAAATCCCAAACAGCAAAGACATGAGATTCCATGAATTTTTGAATTGCATCAACTGATTTAATATCAGAATAAAGAGGATGATGAATTAATTGATTTCTTAATTCACTAATTTCATTTTCAAGTTTTTCAATATATGTCATAAAGTAAAAATCTATTAATCCTTATTTTTCAATAAATAATACAAATTTATAATTACAATTGCTCCGTTAGTTATAATTACAGGAATTGCAGATGATAGAACACCATATGATATAAATGCAGCGCATCCAAAAATATTTACAATTCTTAGTTTTTTAATATCTTTCATTAGGAAAGAAGTTAACACTAAAAATGAAGCAATATAACCAATAATTTCAGTTAAATTCATAGTAATAGTTTGTATGTAAAAAAGGCACAATTTAAAACTGTGCCTTTCGATTTATTATAAAGTTGAAATTCCTAATTCTTTCAATTGGTCAGCGTGAAGGGGTGATGGTGCATCAATCATTACATCACGTCCACTATTGTTTTTTGGGAATGCGATATAATCTCTAATTGAATCTGAACCGCCCATCGTTGCAACTAATCGATCTAATCCGAATGCTAATCCACCGTGTGGAGGAGCTCCATATTCAAACGCATTCATTAAGAATCCAAATTGAGCTTGAGCTTCTTCTTTTGTAAATCCTAATAAATCAAACATTCTTGATTGTAAATCTCTATCGTGAATACGAATTGATCCACCACCTAACTCAACACCATTCATTGCTAAGTCATAAGCATTTGCTCTTACTTTTCCTGGTTCTGTTTGAATTAAATGCATGTCTTCTGGTTTAGGAGAAGTAAAAGGGTGGTGCATAGCATGGTAACGATTTGAGTCTTCGTCCCATTCTAATAATGGAAAATCTAATACCCATAAAGGAGCAAATTCATTTGGATTTCTTAATCCTAATTCATTCCCCATGTGAAGTCGTAATTCATTCATTTGTTTTCTTACTTTATCCAAATCTCCAGATAAAACAAGTAATAAATCTCCAGCTTTAGCGTTTGCTTTTTCAGCCCATTTTGCTAATTCTTCTTCTGAATAGAATTTATCTACTGAACTTTTGAATGTACCATCTTCGTTACAACGTAAATAAACTAATCCTTTTGCTCCGATTTGTGGACGTTTAACCCAATCAGTTAAAGCATCTAATTGCTTTCTTGTATAAACTGCTGCTTGTTCTGCATTGATTGCTAAAATAGCTTCTGCATCATCAAAAACAGGGAAACCTTTCCCTTTAGTTAATTCAGTTAAATCAACGAATTCCATTCCGAAACGGATATCTGGTTTATCTGAACCATATTTTTCACTCGCTTCAGCATAAGTCATTCTTGGGAAAGCTCCTTCGAATTCAATTCCACGAACAGTTTTAAATAAGTGTTTGATTAAACCTTCGAATGTTTGTAAAATATCTTCTTGCTCTACAAAAGCCATTTCACAATCTATTTGTGTGAATTCTGGCTGTCTATCCGCTCTTAAATCTTCATCACGGAAACATTTTACGATCTGATAATAACGATCAAATCCAGAAACCATTAATAATTGTTTGAATGTTTGTGGAGATTGTGGCAATGCATAAAACTGACCTTCATTCATTCTTGAAGGAACAACGAAATCTCTAGCACCTTCAGGAGTAGATTTAATTAAATATGGCGTTTCCACATCTAAGAAATCTTGACTATCTAAATATTTACGAGTTTCTAAAGCAACTTTATTACGCAATCTTAATTTTTCTTGAACAGGATTACGACGTAAATCTAAATATCTGTATTGAGCTCTTAATTCTTCACCACCATCTGTATTATCTTCAATTGTAAATGGAGGTGTTTTTGCAGCATTTAAAATTGTAATTTCAGTAACTAAAATTTCAATTTCACCTGTAGGAATTTGATTGTTTTTACTTGAACGTTCAATTACTTTTCCTGTAACTTGAATAACAAATTCACGACCTAACTTAGAAGCTGTTGTTGCTAATTCAGCATTGTCTTCTGCATTAAATGCTAATTGTGTAATTCCATAACGATCACGTAAATCGATAAAAGTCATTCCACCTAAGTTACGAGAACGTTGTACCCAACCTGATAAGGTCACAGTATTTCCTATATTAGAAAGGCGTAATTCGCCACAAGTATGAGATCTATACATTTTTTCTTTTTTGATTTTACAAATGTAATCATTCAGTTAGAATTTAAACTTAATGAAAGTAGATATTCAAACTGAATAATTTAAAATAAAAAAAGGTGTCCATTAAGAACACCTATTAATAACAGTAATTATATTTTATAAAGGAATATTACCATGTTTTTTCATTGGTAATACTTCCGCTTTATTTTCTAACATTTTTAAGGCATTTATTAATTCGCTTCTTGTTTCTTCAGGAAGAATCACATCATCTACAAATCCTCTTTCAGCTGCTCTGTATGGATTGGCAAATTTTTCAGCATATTCAGCTTCTTTTTCTAACCATTTTTCTTGTGGGTCGTTTGCTTCAGAAATTTCTTTTTTGAAGATAATTTCGGCAGCTCCTTTTGCCCCCATAACTGCAATTTCAGCAGTTGGCCAAGCAAACACTAAATCGGCACCAATATTTTTTGAGTTCATTACATCGTATGCACCACCATATGCTTTTCTTGTAATTACTGTAATTCTAGGAACAGTTGCTTCTGAGAATGCATATAATAATTTAGCACCATGTGTAATGATTCCTCTCCATTCTTGATCAGTTCCAGGTAAGAATCCAGGCACATCTTCCAATACTAATAATGGAATATTAAATGAATCACAGAATCGAACGAAACGAGCAGATTTTCTTGAAGCATCTATATCTAAAACTCCAGCCATTGAAGAAGGTTGATTAGCAACAATACCAATTGTTTTCCCTTCTAAACGACCAAAACCTACAACAATATTTTTAGCATAATCTTCTTGTACTTCACGGAAACTATTATCATCAATGATACAATCAACCACTTTGCGAATGTCATAAGGTAAAGTTGAGTTTGCAGGAAGTATAGAAGTAATAGTATTGTTTTTCGAAGTATTAAATTCAAAAACAGAAGGTTTTGGAGCTAATTGATTTGCATTTTGAGGAATATAAGTCATGAAGTCACGAACTTTTTTCAAACATTCTACATCGTTTGAAGCAGTAAAGTGATTCACACCTGATTTTTCAGCATGTGTTTTTGCACCACCTAAATCTTCCGATGTAACTTCCTCATGAGTAACTGTTTTCACAACATTAGGACCTGTAACAAACATGTAAGAAGTTTCTTCAACCATGAAAACAAAGTCTGTCAAAGCAGGAGAATATACTGCACCACCTGCACAAGGGCCCATAATCACACTTATTTGAGGGATAACACCAGAAGCTCTTGTATTTCTGTAAAAAATATCGGCATAACCAGCTAAAGAAACAACACCTTCTTGAATACGTGCACCACCAGAATCATTTAAACCAATAACAGGTGCTCCATTTTTCATTGCTAAATCCATTACTCTACAGATTTTTTCTGCATGTGTTTCAGATAAAGAACCTCCTAAAACAGTAAAATCTTGTGAAAAAACATAAACCATTCTTCCATGAATAGTCCCATAACCCGTAACCACCCCATCACCAGGATATTTTTGTTTTTCTAAACCAAAATAAGTCGAACGATGCTCAACAAACATTCCGATTTCTTGAAAAGAACCTTCATCTAATAAAAGTGTTATTCTTTCACGAGCATTTAATTTACCTTGAGAATGTTGTTTATCAATACGAGCTTTTCCTCCTCCTACTTTTGAAGCTTCTCGACGGTTTATTAATTCAAGATTTTTGTCCATTATTGTTAAAGTTTATGTCCATTTGGATAATGTACGCAAAGATAAACTTTATTCATTAATACAAAATTTTGAAAAAAGAATATTAATAAATAAATCCTAAATATATAAGATTAATTATTTGCTAATTTATTTTAGCGTTTTAATTAGATATCGACTTTTTGTATAAAATGATATTTCTTTTTAAAGAAAATTTTAGTACTTTTAGCATACTTAGTTAAAATGCAAACTCTATAATATTTATTACTATGAAAAAATTTCTCCTTTTAGGTAGTCTTTCTCTATTGACTTCAATTGTCAGTCTTGCTACCACAAAATCTAGTCGGATTGATAAAGATATTCCGGTTCATTTTATTTCAACACCAGATTTAACCCAGGTAAAAACAGAAGATGCAAAAAATGATAAAAATGGAATGTTTTATCGTATAGGAGTGTTTTCATATACAAATATCACAAATATCAATTCTGGGAAATGGAGTGTTTTGCCAACTGGAGAAAAAATGTGGCAATTGAATATTAAACATCCTGGAGCTGAAGCATTGAGTTTTTTATTTAGTTCATTTAATCTTTCAAAAGGTTCAATTTTTTATATTGAAAACAAAAAAGGGGAGAGAGTTTCTGATGTTTTAACAAAGGATGATATTTTAGAATACAATCAACAACATATTGCTTTGTGTTTCGGAGATGATTTAATATTAACATTAATTGATCCAGCAAATGTTGAACAATCTGAATTCATGTTAGATAAAATAATTTATAATTATCGCTCTACTGGAAATCCAAGCCTTTCAAAAATTAACGAATCTGACGCAGCATGTGAGGTTAATGTTAATTGTTCAGAGGGCACTAATTATCAAGATGAAAAAAGAGGGGTAGCTAGAATTTATGTTGTTGGAAATTCAGGTGCTGGATGGTGTTCAGGATCGTTAATTAACAATATTGGAAATGATTGCAAGCCTTATTTTTTATCAGCTTTACATTGTGGACCTTCACCAACAACTACTGTTCAACAAATGGCTACTTGGAAATTTTATTTTAATTACGAGTCTCCAAACTGTACAAATCCAACAACTGCCGGAACATTAGCTAGTAAATATGTTACGGGTTGTGTCAGAATATCAGACTCGAATGATAATAATGGTTCAAATATTACAAAGTCAGATTTTTTATTAGTTCAGTTAGGTACATTAGCTAATGAAGCAACAACTATTAACAAATTAATTACTTTTAACGCATACTGGAATGGATGGGACGCTAATAATACAGTTGTAAATTCAGGTGTAAGTATTCATCACCCTTCAGGCGATATTAAAAAAATATCAACTTTTTCAACGAATTTAATTTCATCAACTTGGGCAAGTACTCCAAACACACATTGGAGAGTTGTTTGGGCTGCAACTACAAATGGTCATGGTGTTACTGAAGGAGGCTCTTCAGGTTCTCCAATATTTACATATAATAGTGGAAACTCAAGAATTATTGGAACTTTATCAGGAGGTTCATCTTATTGTACAGCAACATCTTCACCAGATTTATACGGAAAACTTTCTTATCATTGGACTAATAATGGAACTTCTTCTAATCAACAGCTTAAGCCATTTTTAGATCCAAATAGTACAGGAACTTTAGTTATGAACGGATCATCAAATCCATGTAATTTTGTTGGTTTATCGGAAAAAACATTAAATAATGATGTGAAAGTTTATCCTAATCCAACAGTTGACATTATTAATGTCGATTTAAATGCTTTAGCAAATCAAAAAGTAGAAATTTCTATTTTAGACATGACAGGAAAAGTAATTTATACATCAAATTCTTCTGCAGGTAATTTAGTTAAAATTGATATTTCATCTTTTGGTAAAGGTATTTATCAAGTAATTTTAAAATCTGAAGGGCAACAATTGGTTCAAAGAATTTCTAAGTTATAATTCTAAAATTCATTACATGAAAGGTCAACTATTAGTTGGCCTTTTTTTTTGTTTTTATGACTGATTTCTGAGAAATTTAGACTAATTTTGCACTTCCTTTTTAAGTTTAAAGATGAGCACATCAAAAAAAATTACATCAGCATTAATTTCAGTATTCGATAAAACGGGTTTAGAGCCGATTGTTCGTAAATTACATGCTTACAATGTTACTATCTATTCAACCGGTGGTACACAATCATTTATTGAAGAATTGGGGATTCCAGTTGAAAGAGTAGAAGATTTAACTTCTTATCCTTCAATTTTAGGAGGACGTGTTAAAACATTACACCCAAAAATTTTTGGTGGTATCTTAAACAGAAGAGATTTACAAGAAGATCAAGCACAAATCGCTGAGTTCGAAATTCCAAATTTGGATTTGGTAATCGTTGATTTATATCCTTTTGAAGCAACTGTTGCTTCAGGTGCGGCGCATGACGCAATAATTGAAAAAATCGATATCGGTGGTATTTCATTGATTCGTGCGGCAGCAAAAAATCATAAAGATGTTGTAATTATTCCAAGTCAAGCACAATATGCAAGATTTGAAGAAATTTTGACAAATGGAGCAGGTTCAACTTCTTTAGAAGAACGCTATGCTTTTGCAAGAGATGCATTTAATGTATCTTCTCATTATGACACGCACATCTTTAATTATTTTAATCAAGGAGAAACAGAAGCGTTTAAACAAAGTATTCAGCAAGCACAAGTTTTACGTTACGGAGAAAACCCTCATCAAAAAGGAATTTTCCACGGAGATTTAGATGCAATATTTGATAAATTACACGGTAAAGAATTGTCTTACAATAACTTGTTAGATGTTGATGCTGCTGTAAATTTAATGAATGAGTTCAAAAATGAAGATCCAACATTTGCTATTTTAAAACACAATAATCCTTGTGGTTTAGCAATTCGTTCGACTTTAAAACAAGCTTACATTGATACATTGGCAGGTGATCCTGTGAGTGCATTTGGAGGAATTTTAATTGCTAACAAAGAAATTGATTTAGACACTGCTGTTGAAATCAACGAATTATTTTAGTTCAAAAAGATATTGCTTTACCAAAACGTCAATTCAGAACTATTTTGAATGGTGTATTGGAACAAGATAAAGATTTAGTTACTGAAACAGCAGCACAATTAGAAACAAGAACAAAATTAACACCTTCTGAACAAGAAGTGAAAGATTTATTGTTTGCGAATAAAATTGTGAAACACGTGAAATCAAACACAATTGTTTTAGCGAAAGGTAATCAATTATTAGCATGTGGTACAGGACAAACTTCACGTGTTGATGCATTAACACAAGCAATTCATAAAGCAAAATCGTTTGGTTTTGATTTGAATGGTTCAGTTATGTCGTCAGATGCATTTTTTCCTTTCCCAGATTGTGTTGAAATCGCAGGAAATGAAGGAATTAAAGCAGTTATTCAACCAGGAGGATCAATTAAAGATGATCTTTCAATTGATTACTGTAATGAGCATAATATTGCAATGGTGTTCACAGGAAATAGACACTTCAAACATTAATTGAAATTTTTTTCACAAAAAGTGTAACAAAATTTCAGTTTTTACGAAGAAACTATGTAACAATTCAAGCTTCTAAAAAAAGCACCAAGAGAAAATGGGATTATTTAGCTTTTTAACGCAAGAGATTGCGATCGACTTAGGGACAGCGAATACACTAATTATCATGAATGATAAAGTAGTGGTAGATGAGCCGTCTATTGTTGCAAGAGACATTCAAAGTGGTAAAATTGTTGCCATTGGGAAGAAAGCACAACAAATGCACGGTAAAACGCACAAATTGATTGAAACGGTTCGTCCGTTGAAAGATGGTGTAATTGCGGATTTCCAAAGTGCAGAACAAATGATTCGTGGAATGATCAAAATGATTAATCCAGGTAGAAGTTTGTTTAATCCTGCTCTTCGAATGGTAATTTGTATACCTTCAGGTATTACTGAGGTAGAGAAACGAGCTGTACGTGATTCTGCTGAACATGCAGGAGCAAAAGAGGTATATTTAATTCATGAGCCAATGGCTGCTGCAATCGGTATCGGTATCGATGTAGAAGAACCAATGGGTAACATGATTATTGATATAGGTGGTGGTACATCAGAAATTGCTGTCATCGCTTTAGGAGGTATTGTTTGTGATAAATCAATTCGTATTGCGGGTGATGATTTTACAAATGATATTGAAGAGTACATGCGTCGTCAACACAATATTTTGGTTGGTGAGCGTACTGCAGAGCAAATCAAAATTCAAGTTGGTGCAGCTTTACCTGAATTAGATACTCCACCAGAAGATTTTGCTGTTCGTGGACGAGATTTAATGACAGGTATTCCAAAAGAGATTGTAGTTAGTTACACTGAGATTGCACATGCTTTAGATAAAACAATTTGTAAAATTGAAGAAGCGATTTTAAGTGCATTGGAGATGACTCCACCAGAATTATCTGCTGATATTTATAAAACAGGTATTTACTTAGCAGGTGGTGGTTCAATGTTGAGAGGATTAGATAAACGTATCTCTGCAAAAACAAAGTTACCAGTTCATATTGCTGAAGATCCACTTAGAGCGGTAGCAAGAGGAACAAGTATCGCATTGAAAAATGTAGAACGTTACCAATTCTTGATTAAAGATTAATATATTTCAATTATATTTGTAGTCCCGGGAAATTCTCGGGACTTTTTTCGTTTATATAATGCATAATTTAAGGGCTTTTTTTCGACGTTTTCGAGTATTCTTATTGTTCGTTCTGTTGCAAGTATTTGCCTTGTCAAATTATTTTTCTTCATTAAATTTTCCTCGTTCTCAATACCTTACAACAGCATCTGCAGTAGCAGGATCATTTTTAAGTATTGAATATGAGTTTACGAAGCATTGGAACTTAAGCTCAAATAACGAAAAATTGCAAAAAGAGAACATTCGATTAAGAAAAAAGAATCCAAATACATTTATTCGATTGAATAATGGAATCGTAAAAATAAACGATACATTATTTAAACAGCAATATGATTATATTCCTGCAGTTGTAATCAACTCAACATTCGATAAACGAAACAATTACTTCACGTTAAATATTGGAAGTTCTAAGGGTGTAAAAAGAGGAGATGGTGTATTTTCTGACAAAGGAATTGTTGGAGTAATACACAATACAAGTGCCAATTATGCAGTTGTTAAATCGGTACTTACTGCTGATATTAATTTAGATGTAATGATCGAAAATTCTGGCGCATTCGGATTATTAAAGTGGAACGGGAGTAGTGCCCGTATTGGTTCAATAGATGGTATTTCAAACGATATTAAAATAAAAAAATGGTCTAAAGTTGTTACAAGAGGAGGTTCAGGAATTTTCCCTAGAGGAATAATGGTAGGAAGAATCTTGAAATTGGGAACAGTTGAAGGAAAACCACTATGGGATGTGTCATTAGTTTATTCAGAAGATTACAGAAAAATTCAAAATGTTTACATTGTAAAGAATTTATTTCAAGAAGAGCAAAGTAAGTTAGAGGAAACAATACCAGAAGATAAAGAAGAATGAGATTAATCTTAGTACAATTATTTAGATTTTTATTTTTTGTGTTAGCACAGTCATTGATTTTCAATCAGTTGGAAGTCGGACTTGGTATTCACCCAATGATTTATCCTTTGTTTATTGTGTTACTTCCTTTTGAAATTAATGCAATTTTACTATTGTTAATTGCTTGTATTATGGGATTGAGTATTGATGCATTGTCAAATACTTATGGTTTACATACTTCTTCATTATTGGTACTTGCATATTTGCGACCATTCATTTTCAAAATTTTTGCACCACGTGATGGATACGATTCTAATAAAGAAGGTTCTATTTCAGAAATGGGTCAAAGATGGTTTATATACGTTTTTGGTATACTATTATTGATACACCATTTTTGGTTTTTCATGTTTGAAATGTTCAAATGGAATGAAATCTTATTTATTTTCCAAAAAACTATTTTAAGTTTACCGATATCCTATCTTCTTTGTATACTTTTACAAGTAGTATTCGTTAGTAAGCCAAAAGAAAGATGAATTTCGACGCAAGAAAGTATGTAATTATTGTTTTTATTATTACGGTTGGACTTATCTACATTGTCCGATTATTTTTCATGCAAGTTATTGATGATTCATGGACATTACGAGCGCAAGAAATTGCTGAAAAAAGGAAACAAATTGTCCCGCCAAGAGGAGCTATTTTTGATCGAAAAGGGGTTAAAGTTGTATCAAATAGAACTTATTATAACCTTATGTTTATTGAAGATGAAATTAAACATTTAGATACTGCAGCATTTGCAAAGGTTTTAGGATGGACTAAAGATTCTGTTGCGCTTCGTTTTAAGGAAATTGTAAAAGAGCAAGGAACATACCGCGATAAAAACGATAATTACAAGAAAAAACCTAATTATCAAAGTGATCGACCATATGCTTTTATCAAGGAAATGACCTTGGAAGAAATAGCAACTATCGCACCTCATTTAGATAAATTTCCTGGATTTTATGAGGAAATTACAAGTATGCGAAGTTATACTTATCCAAATGGAGCAAACATTTTCGGGTATCTTTCAGAAGTAAACGAAGAAGAAATAAAAGAAGATCATTTTTACAGGAGGAGCGATAATATTGGACGTGCAGGTATTGAACGTTTCTATGAAAAAGAATTAAGAGGTCAAAAGGGAATAAGATACATTGTAACTTCTGCAAGAAACAATGAGTTGAAGCCTTACATGGATGGAATTTACGATACAATTGCAAAACAAGGACCGAATTTTAAGTTAGGAATTGATATTTTACTTCAAGAATATGGAGAAAGATTAATGAATGGAAAAAGAGGCTGTATTGTTGCTATTGAACCTTCAACAGGTGAAATTTTAGCCTTAGTATCTTCTCCAACTTATGATCCAAATTTAATGGTAGGAAATAGAAATATCGCTAAAAATTATCCAAAATTAATATTGGATAAAGATATGCCGTTATTTCCAAGACCTTTAGCAGCAGAGTATCCTCCAGGATCCATATTCAAATTATTACAGTCTTTGATAGCATTACAGGAGGGAGTAATAACTCCTGAGTCAGGATTCCCATGTAACAAAGGAATGGTAGGTTGTCATAATCATGCGAGTGCAGGAAATTTAATGGATGCGATTAAATTTTCATGTAATCCATATTATTATGCTGTCACTAGACGTATTTTACAACAAGGAAAAAAGAAAAGTGTTTTTGCAGATGCTGAAATTGGTTTAAATAAATGGCATAAATACATGATGAGTTTTGGATTAGGACAAAAGTTTGATGCAGATGCAACAGGTTTACGTCCAGGATTAATTCCAAATTCTGCTTATTATGATAAATGGTATGGTCATTTAAGATGGGCGTTTTCTACGATTCGATCCATTTCAATTGGTCAGGGGGAGGTAAAATTGACTCCATTGCAAATGGCGAATATTGCTTGTATTATTGCAAATAAAGGTTGGTATTACACGCCTCATTTTGTAAAATCAATTGGAAATAAAGGATCACTACCTCAATTTAGAGTAAAGCATAGATCAATGATTGATGCAAAACATTACGATCCTATTATAGAAGGTATGAGACGAGTAGTATATGTTTCAGGAGGTACTGGAGGTAGAGCAAAAATTAACAATGAAGAGAAAATAGTTGTTTGTGGTAAAACAGGAACAGTCCAAAATCCACAGGGTGAAGATCACGCTGTTTTTACCTGTTTTGCACCAATGGATAAGCCGAAAATTGCGATTGTAGTTTTTATTGAAAACGCTGGTTTTGGAGGAACATGGGCTGCACCAACTGCAAGTTTAATGATCGAAAAATATTTGACTCGAAAAGTTAAAGACAAAGAAAAAGAGAAACGAATTTTAGAAGCTTCTTTTAAAAATTAGTGAATGAGACAGGGAGAAAAATTAACCAGCCATTTAGATTGGCCATTATTAATTACGTATTTTCTATTTTTGATAATGGGAATGGCGACTGTTTATTCTACTGCACTTGATCCAGATCATCCAAACTTATTTGATTATTCTCAAAAATATGGAAAGCAGGTTGTTTGGTTAGGAATTTCACTTTTTTTAGGATTACTAGTATTTTTAATTGACTCAACAATTTATAGAAAATTTGCAGTTCCGATTTATATTTCAACTTTAGTTTTATTGGTAGTTGTATTGTTTATGCCACCTATTAATGGAGCTCGTGCTTGGCTACAAATAGGAGGGTTTGGTATTCAACCAGCTGAGTTCGCTAAAACAGGAACGGCCTTATTATTAGCAAGATACATTAGTTCATTAAACATAAAACAACAGAATTTAAATTCTGTTTTGGTAGCCAATGCAATCATGATTGTACCGATGATTTTGATTTTATTACAACCCGATGCAGGTACATTTGTCGTGTTTACTTCATTTTTATTTGTGATGTATAGAGAAGGATTGACATATGATCCATTGGTTTTAAAATTGGTTAACACGATTCCGGGAGTAAAATTTAAGCAAACTTGGGTTGGAACTCACTTTATTCCGATCATGTTTGCGATCGTTTTTTTATGTATAGTTACATTGTTGTTAAGTAATAATACGATTACATTTAGCTTTTTACCAGGTCTTATAATTCCGGGGTTTTTTGGTGTTATCCTTTCGTTAATAGTATTTTGTTTAATCGCTTTTTTATTCTTAAGATTTATTTCTACAAAACGTGAAAGAAGAAGAATAACAACGGTAATTATTATTGCATTTGTTCTTTCCGCTTCAATAGCTTCAAGTGTTAATTATTTATTTCAGGGATTAAGAAAACATCAAAAAGACCGTATTGAATTATTTTTAGGTTTACGTGAAGATCCGAATGGAGAAGATTACAATCGAAATCGTGCGATGGCAGCCGTAGGGTCAGGTGGATTAGCAGGAAAAGGATATACGAATGCTTCTGTAGCGACCATCGAAAGTAATCATGTACCTGAAAGTGAAACTGATTTTATATTTTGTCCATTTGCTGAAGAATGGGGTTTTATAGGCACTTTTATTTTAATAGGAATGTATATGTTTATGTTCTTAAGAATCATTATGATAGCTGAACGACAAAGATCAAGATTTAATAGGGTTTATGCATATTCTGTTGTTATGATTTTATTTTACCATTTAGCAGTAAACATAGGAATGAACATTGGATTTGCACCTGTAATTGGTATTCCCCTTCCGTTTTTTAGTTATGGTGGATCATCGATGATGTCGTTTTCCATGTTGATGTTTATTCTATTAAAATTAGACAGTCAAAGAAGCCATGTTTTACAATAAAATCAGTTAAAAAGAATTGGTGATTGAATCAAAGATTTCTTTATTTTTACATAAAATTAGATTTATAAAAAATGAGCAATAAAAATAACTCTAAACAATTTGTTTTCGATGATAAACAGAAAAAGAAAGCAACATATTTGTTTTGGTTTATAGCGACGTTTCCATTATTATTGGTTTCATGCTTATTATTATTTCAATCGGAAGATGATCTTCCACCAGTAGCAATGTTAGCAAATCCACCAGAATTGCTAGCTTCTGTAGTTTATGCAGATGATGGAGAATCAGAATTAGGAAGATATTGGAAAATTAATAGAACGAGTGTTCCTTACAAAGCAATTTCGCCTTACGTAACAGATGCGTTAATTTCAACAGAAGATGAGCGTTTTGTAGATCACTCTGGTGTAGATTTCAAAGCTATTGGTCGTGCGGTTGTTAGCGTTGGAGGTGCTGGAGGTGCATCGACAATTTCTCAACAGTTAGCAAAATTATTATTTACACTTCAACAACGTGATAAAGAAAATATTGCAAGAGCAAATGGGATAGCATATACAGGAAATTCATCTACTAAAATTGGAAGATTATTCAGTCGTGTAGGTGAGAAAGCAAGGGAGAATATCATTGCAACTCGTTTAGAAAAAAGATATACGAAAGAGGAAATCATTACAATGTATTTGAATCAATTTGATTTCTTGTATAATGCAGTTGGAATTGAAAATGCAGCGAAAGTTTACTTCAATAAAAAGCCAAAAAATTTAACAAAAGATGAAGCTGCAATGTTGATAGGGATGTGTAAAAACCCAACACTTTATAATCCACATTCATTTCAGATTAAAAATTATAGAGCCTACTTAGCTGAAGAAAATGAAGTTGCAGAAAGTAAAGTAACAAAAGCCGAAATTGCAGAGAAAAGAAGTGAAGACAGTTTAAGAGCAGTTAAAAGAAGAAATCAAGTATTATTTCAATGGTTAAAGAACAGTAAATCAAAAAATAAAGCACTTCGAATAGAATTGACGCAGGAAGAGTATGAAAGGTTGTGTAAGAAACCTTTGAAATGTAACTTCCAAGAAGTGGATCATAAACGAGGAATGGCACCTTATTTTAGAGAAGGACTTCGTAAAGAATTGACAAATATTTTAATGGAGAAAAAACCTGACGGCACATTAAAATACAAAAGAGAAGATGGAGCACCTTGGGATATTTATGGTGATGGATTAAAGATTTATACGACGATTAACATTGATATGCAAGAGCATGCAGAGGAAGCAATGGAACGTCATTTGAAAGAAAATCTTCAACCAGCTTTTGATGATAATAACAGACATTTGAAACATTTTCCATTTTCTAATGATGCCACAGAAGAAGAGATAGATGGAATTATGCGTTCAGCACGATTGAATTCACCTCGTTATCTTCAAATGGAGGCTAAAGGAGCTTCAAACGAAGAAGTTAGAAAAGCGTTTAGTACACCTGTAACTATGCGAGTATTTACGTTTAAAGGTGAAAAAGACACGACTTTAACTCCAGATGATTCAATAAGATATTACAAATCATTTTTGCATGCAGGTCTAGTTTCTATTGAACCACAAACTGGTTTTGTTAAAGCTTGGGTTGGGGGTGTTAATATTGATCACTTTGCTTATGATCATGTTCGCCAAGGAAGAAGACAAGTAGGTTCAACAATTAAGCCTTTCGTTTATGCATCTGCTTTAGCAATGGGAGTTGTGAAGCCTTGTACAATGATTCCAGATATTGCTCATTGTGTTGATTTGAGAAATGCAGATGGAGTAATTGATGACCGTTGGTGTCCAAAAAATGCGAGTGGAATGTCAGGTGGAATGTGTTCAGTTGCAAATGGATTAGCACAATCTAAAAATAATATTACAGTTGGGGTAATGCAAAAAATGGGTGGTGTTGCAGGTCCTAGAACGATTGCGAAATTGTTAGAGAATATGGACATAAAGTTACATCCAAATGATGTTGTTCCTGCGATGTGTTTAGGTTCAATGGATTTATCTTTGTATGAAATGGTAGCAGCTCAAGCAACATTTGTAAATCATGGAATTTATAATCGTCCGACAACTATTTTGAGAATTGAAGATAGAAATGGGAATGTTATTTACAATGCAAAACCTTATTCTAAAGAAGTTCTGAATGAAACAGTTGCATATGAAACTTTAAGAATGATGGAAGGCGTAGTTCGTTTTGGAACTGCTGGAAGTTTACGAGGAGGACAATCATGGGGGAATGTAACAGCACCAACAGCAGGTAAAACGGGTACAACTCAAAATAACTCTGATGGTTGGTTTATAGGTTTAACACCTGAATTAGCAACAGGTGTTTGGGTTGGAGCAGAAGATCGTTCAGTTCGATTTAGATCGATGAATTGGGGTCAAGGAGCAAGAATGGCTTTACCAATTTATGGTTATTACATGCAGAAAGTTTATAAGGATCCTAAAATTGGTATTTCTACAACTGCTTTTGAAAAACCAGAAGATATTGATGAAAGTGAGTTTTCTTGTAGCGGACAAATTTTACCGCCAGCAGCAGATGAAGTTGAACAAGATTCATTAACAGATACATTTGGAATTTAATTCCTAAAATTGATTAAAAATAATACGATGAATAAAGTAGTAAATAACGTTGAAGAAGCTTTAAAAGGAATCGAAGACAACATGACTCTAATGGTTGGAGGATTTGGTTTATGCGGAATTCCAGAAAATTCAATTGCTCAATTGGTAAAAATGGGTAAGAAGAATTTAACGTGTATTTCAAACAATGCTGGAGTTGATGATTTTGGTTTGGGATTATTACTTCAAAACAAACAAGTTAAAAAAATGATTAGTTCTTACGTTGGTGAGAATGATGAATTTGAGAGACAAATGCTTTCTGGTGAATTAGAAGTAGATTTAATCCCACAAGGTTCTTTAGCAGAAAGATGTCGTGCTGGAGGTGCTGGAATACCTGCTTTTTTCACACCTGCAGGTTATGGAACTGAAGTGGCAGAAGGAAAGGAAGTAAGAGTTTACAATGGAAAACCACATATTTTAGAAACAGCATTAACATCTGATTTTGCAATTGTGAAAGCATGGAAAGGTGATACGGAAGGAAATCTTATTTACAAGGCTACAGCGAGAAATTTTAATCCAATGATGGCAACAGCTGGAAAAATAACGGTTGCAGAAGTGGAAGAATTAGTTGAAGCGGGTGAATTAGATCCAAACGATATTCATACACCAGGTATATATGTTCAACGTATTTTCAAAGGTGAAAAATTTGAAAAGAGAATTGAGCAAAGAACTGTTAGACAGAAATAAATTTTAATGAATTTTTTTTCGCTCGAAAACAAATTATTAGTAAGAATAGTATTTTTATTCTTACTAATATATTTAGTTTTTCGAGCTTTTATATTGCCACCTTATTGTGATGAGATTTCATCACTTTTTGAATACATTGAATCAAAACGTTTTATAGAAAGCTCATTAAAAGAATCAAGTGCGAATAATCATTTATTCAATACTTTATTAGCTAAATTATTTTATTTGATTTTTGGAGATAATTTCTTCTTTTTAAGAATTCCCAATATTCTAGCATTTATTCTATATTTTTTTTCAATTAAATCGATTGTAAAAAAGAGTGTTGTGTTAAAATATCAATTTTTAACATTTGTTGCACTGAATACTGTTGTCTGGATTTTTGAATATTTTGGATATTTAAGGGGTTATGGTTTAGCATTAGGTTTTTTATTTTGTTCTATATCATACTTGCTCGCATGGTTAAAGATTAAAAGTGTATTAAAATTAGTTTATGCTTTCCTATTTATTTGGCTATCCGTTTTTGCTAATTTATCTTTTTTTAATACAAGTCTGATTTTACTTTCATATAGTATTTTATTAATTATTCTAAACTTTAAAACCCTTTCAAAGAAAGATTTATGGAGTTATGTAATTCTCATTATTGGATTTATAATTATTTTATTGCCAATAGTTAAATACAGTTTTAAATTAAAAACAGTAGGTGCACTTTGGTGGGGAAATTTAGATGGTTTATGGAAATGCACAGGATATTATCTTTCAGAAATTACATTTTTCACAACAAATGATTTAATCAAATATATACTTATTATACTTATTGTTACCATTGGTATAATAGGGTTATTCAAACTTCTAAAGGCAGGTCTAGTAAATTTTATTAATTCTATCGAAGGAATTTTTTATTTATTATTTTTTGGTAATATTTTAATGATAGAGGTTTTAGCCTTTCTTTTTGAAGTTAATTATCCTCGAGATCGAGCAGCGATTCAATTGGTTCCCTTTTTTATAATTGTTTTTGTTTTATTTTTTCAAAATATAAAGAAGATTAATTATTTATTGTTTTCATTAGTTTTTTTTCCAACTTCATTTTTCTTAAAGTTGAGTTTACATTCTTCTGTCTATCAAAACAACTTACGTATTTCTAATAAAACAAATCAATTCATTCAAAACCATATAAATAAGGGAGTTAGTTATAGCGTATATGGCCTTCTAGAATTACCACTTTATTACCAATTTAGAAATGATGATATGGTCAAATTATTTAATTCTGAAAAGTATTCAAAATTAGTTGAATCTGACTATATAATAGTTGAAAATGATTATAGACCACCTCAATATTATAAACGAGAAATGGTCGATGAAACGGCAAATGTTTCAATTTATAAAACTACAAAACACTTCAAATACAATGTAATAAAGGATACAATTATTCGATCACTTAGATCAGAAAATGATTTATTATGTTTCAGAGGAAATAGAATTGATACGCTTATGAAGAGTAGTAAATTTAAAGTTGAAATTTCAGGTAAAATAGAATTTTCAGATTTAAAAACACCTTTTCACTTAGTATTGACTTTAGGAGATTCTTTAAATCCATTAAATTATTATCATGATAGCGATTTTTCAAAAATGAACGCAGGTAAAAAATCATTTAATTTTGTTTGGAGTAGTCCTGTATTTAAATTAGAAAAAGACAAAACATATGTTTCAATTTATATGTGGAATATTGACAAACATTTTGTTAGATATAAAAACATTCATTTAAGGATGTTAAGTGTTGAAGAGAAATAGTTTTCAGTTATTTTAATAAATTAGACAGATGATAAAAGATAATTATCATAAATTTGAAAAAGGTATAACAATCTCAGTATTCTTATTTGTTTTCAGTTATCTTCTTATTCGTGTTTTTTACAATGAAACACTTCATGATGAAATAGCAACTTACATGTTTTATATTTATCAGGGAGATTTTAAAGGTGAAACGATCGTTTGGGATGCAAATAATCATTTGTTGAACTCATTTATTGGCAATAAATTATATCCAATTTTCAAAGATAACATTAGTCTTTATCGACTTCCAAACCTATTCGCCTTCGTCCTTTATTTTTTTGGTTTAAGAGAATTATTGAAAGAATTAAAAACGAAATACCTAAGGCTAATTGCATTAATTACATTTTGCTCGTTAACGATTATTATTGAATATTTTGCACTTTGTCGCGGATACGGATTGTCTTTAGGATTTTTTATTTGTGCATTGGTGTTTCTTAAAAATTATTTTAGGAACCATAAATTAAGTGCGCTATTATTAACTTATGTGTTTTTAATTCTAGCAATTTCGGCTAATTTGACTTTTATTGTAACTAGTTTAATGGTTTTTGGAATCGTATGTTTAGAACAATTTATTCATTATAGTACGTTAGAAAAGAGACAGCATTTTGTTCGATTACTTTTTCATTTTTCATTTTTATTACTACTTTTTCCTTTTATCAAATTTAGTTTTGAGTTAAAAGAACACGGAGCATTATATTATGGTTCTTTAGAAGGTATATGGGATGTTACAGGTAAATCATTGAATGAATATATTCTATTTTTGAAAGATGATTCTTTGATGTATCTATATGCAGTTTTATTTATTGTATTAATTAATTTTTTGATTAAACGCCTTTTTAACATAAAGCTAAAAGATTATTTCACGGATCAATTTTTAATTCACGCAGTATTATTTTTTGGAAATTTAGTTGCGATTTTATTTTTAGCGAACGTTTTAAATGTTAATTATCCAGAAGATAGAACAGCATTTTATTTAGTCATTCCATTTTTATTAATGCTTTTTTACTTTATAGATCAATTTAAATTAACTCAGAAAACTCAATATCTCTTTTTAGTGTTCCCCGTTATTTTCCTTTTCCATTTGAACATCCATTCATCCGCATTTTCACCAGAACAAAGAATGACAGATTTGGTTTATAATAAAGTGAAAGCTCAAATTAAACCTTCTGAAAGTTTGATGATTTATCAAACGATGGCATGGAATTGGCCTTTTAGAGAATCATTTCAAAAAGTAAAGGCAAGTGCTTATAATATTTCAAATCCTGATGCTATCCTCACGGATTATATTATTACAAATACAGATAAATTCAATAATAAAAATATTTTAAATTATTACGATACGCTCGTTTATGATCCAGCGAACACTTATATTGCTTTTAAACGAAAAGTTCCGTTAATAAAAAAATTACTTTATACATCTTCACCAGTTTTTTATGGGAATTTAGCGCAAGAGTTCATTCCTATTTTAGAAGAAGATTCGTTGAACCGTTTTTTCGGAAAATCATTACAGATTAGTGTTGCAGGTAAATTAGAAACATACCAGCCTAAAAACAAAATTCAATTGGTTCTACAAACGTTTAACAAAGAAAATCAAGTAACAAATAATTTCTATTATTCCTTTGAAACAACTTATCAAGGAGATTTGATCAATGATACTTTTTTACATCATTTTATTTTTGAAAAAATCACGAAAGACGATGAATTATTGAAAGTGTATTTATGGGATCGAAAAGTTGAAAGCGTAAAATTGACGAATGCGAATTGTAAATTTTATGAAATTAAGAATCCAAAAGTCAAGAATAAATAAAAAGATAGCTTAAAAAGACTTCTTTTTTATAAAATATACTTTACTTTTGAATAGTTAAAAAACGAATTAAATTTAATTGAACGATTATGGCTCTTGATAAGGTTGGAATTGCAAAACGAATTGCACAAGAATTACAAGATGGTTGGTATGTGAACTTAGGAATAGGTATTCCAACTTTAGTCGCTAATTACATACCTGAAGGTATTGAAGTTGAATTTCAATCTGAAAACGGTATTCTTGGAATGGGAGCATTTCCATTCGAAGGAGAGGAAGATGCCGATTTAATCAATGCAGGTAAACAAACAATTACAGCAAGAAAAGGAGCTTCATTTTTTGATTCAGCTACCTCTTTTGCAATGATTCGTGGTCAACATGTTCAGTTATTTACCTTTAACTGGTGTTGGATGTGTTAAAAAAGTCGTAACAGAGTTAGCCGTTTTAGAAATTAAAGAAGGAAAATTTCATTTATTAGAAAGAGCACCAGGTGTTTCAGTAGAAGAAATTATCTCAAAAACAGAAGGAGAATTAGTTGTTCCTGAATTTGTGCCAGAAATGGTTTTATAATTTTTGAAAACAATCAATCATAAGATTTGGGTTGATACTTTATTAAAAGTATTAACCCTTTTTTTTTGTATTTCTTGGTACAGTTTTCAATTTATTAAAAGTGAAGTTCCAGCAGATCCCGGTGATGGAATTATGCATTATTTTATTTCAAATGCATCTTGGGAAAATCCAATTTTACTTTTACATCATTGGGGTAAACCTCTTTTTATTTTATTGTCCTCGCCTTTTTCTCAGTTTGGTTTTAGCGGAATAGTATCGTTTAATATTCTTGTATTTACTGTAACCATCTTAATTGCTTGGAAAATTGCTTCAAAATTTAATTTGAGTATTTGGTTAACAATTCTGTTTCCAATTATATTAATTAATATTCAAGATTATAGCATCACCGTTTTAGGTGGATTAACGGAACCTTTATTCAACTTATTCTTTCTATTAACCTTTTGGTTATTGGTCACTAAAAAATGGTTTTGGTTAGCAATTATTACATCGTTTTTGCCTTTTTTAAGGAGTGAAGGACAATTACCTGTCGTATTGATTTTCTTTATACTTCTTTATTATAAGCAATATAAATACATCCCTTTTTTGTTTGTTGGATTTATTCTTTATTCGATTGTAGGTTTTTTTGCATTAAACGATTTTTGGTGGTATTTCACAAAAAGTCCTTATGTAATGAATAATGGAATATATCAACATGGAAATTGGAATCATTATTTGTTGAGCTACAAGAATTATTTAGGAAATCCAGGTTTATTTGTTTTTATAGGTGCGTTTATTTACCTGATTTTACAGCTTCTCAAAAGAAGTTGGAAAACGATTGAGTTTACTAATTTATTTTATATCTATGGAACTTTTGTAGGCATTGTAGTTTTGCATTCATATTTCTGGGCAACTGGTCAAAATGCATCTTTAGGTTTAACTAGAATCACTACACAAGCAATGCCAGCATTTGTTTTATTGAATTTGATTTTCATAGAAGAGAGTAGATTTGGAAAATACAAATTTTCAAGTTATGTTATTGGTAGTATTAGTTTATTGATTGCACTTAATTCAGTTTTAACGAAGCATTTTCCTATTAAAGCTAATGCGTTAGAGTTACAAGTTATAAATGCAGCAAATACATTAAAAAGAACTATTAAACCTGGTAAATTGTTATTTTACCATCATCCATTGTTCTGTTTTCAATTTGGTAATAATCCATTTACTAAGAATCAATCGTGTATTTTTTACTATTGTGATGATTTAGAGAAAGACATTGTTACAAAAATGAAAGCAGGAGATTTAATAGTTCGTGACAGCCAATTTGGACCCCAAGAACAACAATTAACCTTTCAATCAATTACTAATTCAAAACATTTAACGCTTTATCGTAAGTTTGTTTCAAAAGAACAGAAGGAAGACACATACAGCGAAACTGAAGGTGTTTTTGTCTATGAGGTAAAATGATTTTATAATTTTCCTGAAAGAAATGAAATCCAATTAGCGGATTGACTTGTATTTAATACACGAGGAAATTTATTTTGAGAACCAGCTTTTCCAATTTTTTCCATGAATAAATAAAATTGATTTGGATCAATTACTTCTATTGTTGGGTTATTTAAATTGTATTTTCTACAAGATTTATAATCATCATTAATTTCACCCAATTGTTTATCTAAATTTTCGATAAATAATGTAGAATCAAAAGTAGAATTAGAGCCAATATACCAACTATGACGTTGATTTTCTAAATCTGCATAAATACAAAATTCAGGAACTTCGACATTCATTTTTTCGGATACCGTTTGAATTGCTGAATTAATATTATCTAGAGACAAATGTTCTCCACTCAAACTTAAAAATTGCTTAATACGACCTGTAATTTTAATTTCTCTTTGTTCAACATTTACAAATCGAACTAAATCACCGATCATATATCTCCATAGTCCAGCATTCGTTGAAATAACAAGTGCATAATCTATTCCTTCTTGAACTTGAGATAGAGAGAATGCATTATGTTTATCCTTTACATTACCGAATTCATCAAAAAAGTCACTATTAAAAGGAACGAATTCATAGAAAATACCATTATTTAATAATAGTTTCATACCTTCTCTTTCAGGAGAAGTTTGGTAGGCAAAATAACCTTCACTTGCCAAATATGTATCTAATAAGTGAACCTTTTTACCAACTACCTTTTCTAATCTTGGAATGTATGGTTGCATGAAAACACCACCATGAACGTATACTTCAAAATTTGGCCAAATATCATGAATTGAATTTAATTCATATTTTTCTATAATTCTTTCTAATAACATGATGCACCAACTTGGCACACCAGCCATTATTCCAATATTCCAAGAAGGAGCTTTTTCAACTAGTTTTTCAAGTTTTTTACTCCAATCTTTAATTTTAGCTATATCGTTTTCAGGTTTTGTAAATGGACTTGCAACTATAGAAGTATGTTTTTTTAGTATACCACTTAAATCACCTTCATAGTGAGTTCCGATTTCAGTTAAGTTTGAAGATCCACCCACCACTAAAAAATTAGCACTGAATAGGGTATTAGGTAAATTTAAATTATGAAGAGTTGATAATTGTTTAATACTTGTTTTTTGAAAAGAACGAATCATCTGCCTAGTAACAGGTATTCGCTTACTTGGTGAACCAGTTGTACCAGAAGAAAGTGCATAATATGATATTTTTCCAGGCCAAGTATGATGTTTTTCTCCTTCGATAGAATTTTTCAACCAATCTTCATAGAATTCTTCATAATTAGTAATTGGAACTGTTTTTTGATATTCAGAAACAATATCGGTGCTTTTTAATGTAATATTATAGTGATAATGTTTACCGAAATCCGTTCTTTTAGCACGATTTAATAGCCACGAAAGCGTTTTTAATTGATTGATATATTCAATCCCTTTATTAAAGTTTCTGTTGTAAGCAATCTCAGACGTCTTTTTAATTAGCTTTCCAATTATTGGCATATTTATTACCTTATAGCTTCTTTTGTTGGGTTATATTTTAAAAAACCGCTAAGAAGACTTAGCGGTTTTAACTATTTATATTTTAATTTTTTAGCTGTACATTACACCACTTCCATATGGAGAGTCAACAGGATTGACTACCAAAGTTGGAATTTGAGCATCATTTGTAATTACATATGTTTCATTATTTGCAACAACAGCACCAAAAATATTGTTTTTATTTAAGTTCATGATAGCAATTAAATCTGCATCAATTGCAACTGCATGTTTAACAACTTCTTTATCAAAATTTCCGCTATGCGCTAGAGTTGCCGTAATTTCAATTCCTCTTTCTTTGAAAAATTTATTAGCAAATTGAATATTCGCCTTTACTTTATGTTTCAAAAACTCATCTGATTCATCAGGTGTAATTACGTGTACTCTAGATTTTAGGTAAGTTGCTAAGTTAGCAACCATAGCTAATTTTTGTTTCGTTTCTTTATTTAAATCTAATGGAACAACGATATCTCTATATCCATTCTCTCTGATTTTACGATCTTGTACAATGATAAAAGGCACTTCTGAATGAGTAATTACTTTTAAAGCATTACTTCCAGTTAAATGTTGCCATCCATGCGTACCATGCGTACCCATAAAAATTAGTTCAGCATGATGTTCAGCAGCAAAATCCCCTATATCGTCGAAAATATTTCCAACTCTTACTTTAGGAATGATTTTAACAGTTGTATCAAACTTAGCCAAAATCTCATTTAATTTTATTTCAGCTTCTGAGATACTTTTTTCTTTTGGCACAACATGTAAAACAAAAATTTGAGCATCAACTGATTTTGCTGTAGAAATGGCATGACTTAAAGCATTATCTGCTACAGATGAGAAATCATGAGGGACAATATATGTTTTTGTTTCCATAGTTAAAGTATTTTTCTTGTAAGTTAAAGTGCAAAGTTAATAATAAACAAAAAGATTAACATTGAAAAAATGGTGTTTCTTTTTTTTAAAGTTAATATTTTTTCTAAAAATAATAATTTGATTAACATTTTATAATATTTTCCTAATCTTTGTAATTATTCTCTTCTAATCTTTTTTTAATTTCTTCTAAATTTTCCAATTTTTTAGCTCTTCTAGTATTGATAGCTGTTTGAGTGAAATATTTATGATTTGTTAAAAATTGAACTTGAATTTCATCCCATTTTCTATCACTATCAATTTTTCCATGTTCACGTAATTCAAGTCTTAATCGATCTGCAATTTCATGGAAATCATCTCGACCTAGATAATCTAAATCAGCATCACAGATTATCTCCTCTAATTTATTTTTAGGAGCATGAGGAATTTGGGTGACATAGATTAATTCTTTAATCTGTTGGATATGATGAGCTGTATATCCATATTTCGGCAAAATCTCTTCTGCTAGTCTTGCACCAATCGGTTCGTTTTTGTCATATTGTTCAATGAAACCTGCATCATGATAAGAAGCTGCGGATTTTAATAAAAACAATCCTTCATCAGTTACATTTTCTGTTAATGCAATACTTTCAACTGCTCTAACTACATCTTTCATGTGCTCCAAACTGTGATAATGTAACTTATCAGAAAGGCCTTCACTTAAAACTTTTGTAATGTGTCGTTCAGCTTTGTTATAATTGATAGAACTATATAAGTATAAATTTAATATTTGAAAGAATCGTTCGTTTGGAACTAAACCTTTATCATCAGAGGATAATTGATGTTTAATTCGTTTAACAACATACATTTCAATTTTTTCACGCTTACTTTTAGAAAGTGTTTCACCTATGAAATCACATTCAAAAAATGGCTTAATATAGTTGTAAGTACTTTGCGTTACCGTAACTTTCCCTGGAGCGCACAACATTTCCATTTGTTGAGCTCTATTTACCGTCGACCCCCAAATATCATAAGCTAATCGTTCGTTACCAATCATACCAGCTGTTACTTCACCGGTATTAATTCCTAATCTAAGCTCCCAAACTTCTTCAGCTTTTCCTTCTTTTATAAGATCGTTGTTGGTATTCTCTATAAATTCTTGAATTTTCAAAGCTGCTATACATGAATCGACAGCATTTGTTTTATTTCTAACAGGAACACCACCTGCACACATGTATGCATCACCAATTGTTTTGATTTTTTCAAGATTATTAGCAACGATTATCTCATCAAATTTTTGGAAATAGAAGTCTAATTTATTTACTAAATCTTGAGGATTCATTGCTTCTGACTTTCTTGTAAAACCAACAAAATCAGTAAATAAAACAGAAACTTCTTTATATAATCGAGCTCCTAATTTTCCGTGTTTCTTTAAATTTTCTACGGTCGATTCTGGGATAATCTTACGAATTAATCGTTCTGTTTTATCTTTTTCAATTTGTAATAAACGTGATTGTTCAAGTACTTTATTTTTTTCTTTTTCTATTACTTCGTTTTGAGTTTCAATTTGAGCATTTTTAGCTCTAATTTCTCTAGTTCGTTCAGCAATTTTCATTTCTAAGCGAACTAATTTTCTTCTTTCTAACTCAATTTTCTGACGGATAAATACTCGAATTAAGCCAAAAATCACAAGACCAATAATTAACCAAAACCACCAAGTCCACCAAAATGGAGCTGCAATTACGATGTTAATATAGCTTGGGTTTGAATTCCATTCACCTTGACCTATTCTAGCATAAACTTTAAGTCTATATTCACCAAACGATAATGAAGGGAAATGAATTTCATTTGAATTATTTAAATAAACTTCTCCTTCGTCAGAACCCTCTAGAATGTATTTATAATTGGTCAATTCAGGATTACTAATATCTGTTGGTATAAATTGAATGGTAAAACTTCTTTGTTTGTAGCTTAGTTCAATTTGTTTGGTATTTGTAATCGGTTTTTTTAATGGAGATCCTTTTTCATTCGGTTTTAACCACGATTTATCTAATTTGAATCGAGAAAAAATAACAGAGATTTTCCCTGAATGTTTTCCAACATTTAAAGGATTAAAGAAGTTATAACCGTAGATAGAACCGAAATATAAATATCCAGTTTTAGAACTTAAATAAGCACCTAAGTTAAACTCATTACTCATAAGACCATGAATTTCCTCATAGTTGGTAATGCTTTTATTTTCTAAATTAAATCTACTTACACCTTTATTAGTACTTAACCAGATATTATTACTCTTATCTTTCAGAACGCTATATACTACATTGTTTGGTAAGCCATTAGATTTATTATATACCTTTCCATTTTTACTGTTTTCATCCCAATGTATGATACCAGAACCTAGAGTTCCAAACAAAAATTCATGATCATTAAGTTGACAAACGGATGTAATGTAATCTTTTGAAAGATTTTTAAGTTCAGTATTCCATTTGTAGGGAACAATTTGAGGATTGTCTTTTTTGTCTATTAATATATTCAGTCCACCAGTACTTGTAGCAAAAAATACATCCCCTTGTTTTGATTTAAAAACTAATCTACATAAACCAACACTTATACTTTTCGTTTTTTCGCTATGTTCAAAAATGGTGCTTTTTTTCGTTTTTCGATCATATAAAATTACACCACCTTTTGTTCCTAAAAAATATTTCTCTTCTTTCCAGTGGACAATTGAATATATTCGATTGTGTGTTAAACTTTGAATTCCTTTAGCAAATTCAATTTTTTTGAATTGATAATCTTTCTCGCCATAAATTGATAATTCATACAAACCATCATCACAGCCAACTAATAGATTACCTTGTTTTAAGACAAATACACTTCTAACCGAAACAACTTGATTTTCGACATTTCTAAAACAATGTGTATAGGTTCTTTTTTTACGATTATAAACTGAAATTCCCGAGTCAGTTCCAATGTATAAATATTCAGCTTTATCATCTTCCCCAAAACACCAAATAGTTGCACTTGGTAGACCTTGAGAAAGGTTACCACTTGGCCCAACTCCTAAAAAATCTTGACGTTTGGGATTAAAACTACTTATACCTCTTTCTGAACCAATCCAATATGTTCCAGAATGATCTATAAATAATACACTTAATTTATTATTTAATAAGGCATGTTTTTGAAAAATATCTTCAGTATTGTGAAGTATTGTTCCATCAGTCAGAATGGTAAAAAGCCCTTCATTACTAGTTAATAACCAATTTTTCTCATCGGTTATATGAATATCGGTTACACTTATTGCTCCATATTCTTTGAATAATTTCTGAAATTTTGGAGTCGTTTTTCCAGTCGATATTTGATATTGAAAAATGCCTTCAGTTGTACAGAATAGAACAATGTCACTAGATGGTTTGATAAGTTTAGTAACAACTCCAATGGTTCCTTTTTTATAAGGAATTTTAATTTTTTTCGCTTCTTTTTTTTGACTATTAAATAAATAAATTCCAGCATCTTCGGTATTTACAAGCACATAACTTTTTGAAAGATGAAGGAGAGTTTGTATTTTTTTACTAGGTAAATAAGAAGTGTAAGGAACAAATTGCTTTTTTGCAGTTGAAAAATGCAATAAACCACTAGATAAAGATGCTAACCACAAGTCACCAATTTCATCAACAGAAATATTATCTATTTGTAGAACAGCATTTTTAGAAATTGTATACGTTTTGAATTTTTCAGTTTCTATATCGTATTCAGTTAACCCATTTGCTGTTCCAAACCAAAGGTTTCCATCTGGAGTTTTTGCAGAGCATTTAATGTATTCACTTTCTATTCCAGGAGTATTGTCGGAATTAAAAATTTCAAAACTCTTCCCGTCATAACGATTTAACCCATCTTGAGTTCCAATCCAAAGCGCATTCGAATGATCTTGAATGATATTTGTAACAGAACTTTGAGATAAACCATCACTTATCGTAAAATTACTAAAGCGATATGACGTTTGTGAAAATCCATAACAAAGGAAAAATACACAAACGATTATTAAGGAAAGTTTCTTCATAAATTTTAGAAAGCTTATTTCTTAATTATGCTTTTACTGGAGGAGTAGCTGTCTGGCTCACAATGTTTTCTAAATCTCTATCAAACATGTACATACCACCTTTATCTCCATCAATTAATTTTAATTTATCAAGAATTGTTCTAGCTAATGCTTCTTCTTCTAATTGCTCAGAAACATACCATTGAACGAAGTTGTGTGTAGAATAATCTTTCTCTTGTAAACAGATGTCAACCAAATTATTGATACTGTCAGTCACCATTAATTCATGGTTCAATAACTGTTCAAAAACATCTTCTAAACCTTTGTACTCAACTGGTGGTTGGTTGATTGCTGGAACCAAAGCCTTCCCACCTCTTTCGTTTACAAACTTGATTAATTTAAGCATATGAAAACGCTCTTCATCAGAATGAGTATATAAAAATTTTGAAGTTCCATTTAGGCCATTATTTTCTGCCCAAGATGCCATTGCTAAGTAAAATTGAGAAGAAGAACCTTCTTTTTGAATTTGATCATTTAATGCTGCTTCAACACGTGCGTTCATAGAATATCTTTTATATCTGTTAATTTATTATTTTAGTTAAAAAGTCACTTTTTAAAATTCAACTTAACTTTAAAAATACTTTTAAACTTTAAATATAGCGTATTATTTCATATATTTAATACTAATTTAGCAATTCAATCACAAAAAAATATGCGAAGAGAAAAAGGGAAAAAACCAAATAAACTTAAACAAAGTTTATTGCATGTAATTCGAAGATTATTTGAAAAAAATCCTGGAGCAAAATTGACGCATAAACAAGTTTGTGAAATGGTGGATGTTCGAGAAGCTGCTTTGCGAAAATTGGTATACACAATCTTAGAAGAATTATCTAAAGAACAATATTTAAAAACTTTATCTCATGGTGAATATACTTTGAGAGAATTAGAAAATTTGGTTGAAGGTTCGTTGATGCTATCTGCTCGTGGCGCAGGTTTCGTTTCAACTTCTAAAGCTGAAAAAGATATTTATATTTCTCCTGATAATTTGAATCAATCATTGAATGGAGATATTGTAAAAGTTCAAATTATTAAAAAGGGAACAACGCGAGTTGAAGGTAGGATAGTGTCAGTAGTTGAACGTGAACGAACTCAATTTGTAGGGGTTATTCAAATGCATGAAAATTTTGCTTTTTTAATACCTGATAATTCTAAAGCGGGAACGGATATTTTTATTCCAAAAGAGAAATTGAATGGTGCAAAAGATGGCGAAAAGTGTTTGGTGAAAATTACAGTTTGGCCTAAATCTGCTGGAAATCCTTATGGAGAGGTTATCGAATGTTTAGGAAAAAAATCGACCAATGATACTGAAATGATGAGCATTTTATGTAACAATGGAATTGAATTTAAATTTCCTGACGAAGTGCTTTCTCAAGCTGAAATGGTTGGTATGGATTTAGATCCTGAAGAAGTTGCTAAACGAAGAGATTTTAGAGATATTACCACTTTTACAATTGACCCTGTAGATGCCAAAGATTTTGATGACGCACTTTCTTACAAAGAATTACCGAATGGGAATATTGAAGTGGGCGTTCATATTGCCGATGTGAGTCATTACGTTACTGCAGGAAGTCCTATGGATGTTGAAGCATTAAAGCGTTCAAATTCTGTTTACTTAGTAGATAGAGTGGTTCCAATGTTGCCAGAACAACTTTCAAATATGGCTTGTTCACTTCGTCCAAATGAGGATAAATTTAGTTTTTCAGCTGTATTTGAAATAAGCGAGGATGGTGAAATTCACAACGAATGGTTTGGTAAAACAGTGATCCATTCAAACAGACGTTTTTCATATGAAGAGGCTCAAGAAATTATAGAGGGGAAAGATGGAGATTATAAAGACGAAATTTTAAAACTTGATAAGTTAGCGAAGATTTATAGAGGGAGAAGAATAAAAAGTGGCGCTTTAAGTATCGAATCTGAAGAGATGCGATTTAAATTGGATGAAGAAGGAATGCCAATTGAAGTGATGATTAAAACGTCGAAAGATGCTCACAAATTAATTGAAGAGTTCATGCTTTTGGCTAATCGCAAAGTAGCTGAATTTATTGGAATTCCTAAAAAGAATAGAGATCACATTCCATTTATCTATCGTGTACACGATAAACCAGATGAAACGAAAATTGGTGTTTTCAATATTTTCATTGATAAATTTGGTTATAAATTAGACTTCACTCATCCAGATCAAATTGCCAAAAGCATTAACAGATTATTAGATGATATACGTTTGACGAATGAATATTCGATTATTCAAACAATGGCGATTCGTTCAATGGCAAAAGCGACTTATGAAACGAAAAATATTGGTCACTATGGATTGGCATTTCAACATTATACGCACTTTACTTCTCCGATTAGACGTTATGCCGATTTAATGGTGCATCGAATATTACTAGAAGAGTTGACGACTCAAAAACACAGATACGGTAAAGAGTTAGATGATGTTTGTAAGCGTATTTCTAGAAATGAACGAAAAGCAGTTGATGCGGAACGTGATTCAACGAAATACTTCCAAGTGTTATTTGTTCAAGATAAGATAGGAGAGGAGTTTGATGGAATTGTTTCAGGTTTGACTGAACATGGTTTATTTGTGAAAATGACAGAAAATCAATGTGAAGGTTTGGTGGCAATGAAAGATATTCCAGGAGATCGATTCTATTTTGATCAAGAAAAATTTGCTGTTGTTGGAGGTAAAACTAAGAAAGAATACAACTTTGGTGATAAAGTAAGAGTTCGTATTTATGAAGTTCATTTTGCTAAAAGACAAATTGATTTAGAACTAATTTAAAAAAATATTTATTTCCTTAATTAATTCCTTTTCAATTCGTTGGAAAGGAATTTTTTGTTTTTTCTAATTAAAATTTCAAATTAATAAAAAATATTTGCCTAGGTAAATAAATTTAATTGTATATTTGAACTATAAACATTAAAAAACATACAAAATGGCAACATACAAAATTGACGCAGCGCACTCAGAAGTAACATTTAAAATCAAACATTTAATGATTTCAACTGTTTCTGGAAACTTCACAAAATTTGATGGAGAAATCAATGCAAACAATGCAGATTTATCTGACGCAGTATTTTCTTTTGAAGCAGAAATTGATAGCATTAACACAAACAATGAGCAAAGAGATGGTCACTTAAAAAGTCCAGATTTCTTTGATGCTGCTAATCACCCAAAATTATCTTTCAAATCAACTGGTTTTACTAAAAAAGGTGATGATTTTGAATTAGTAGGAGATTTTACATTAAGGGGAAATACGAAACAAGTTACTTTTACAGCAGAATATTCTGGAAGTGCAGTTGATCCTTATGGAAATGAAAAACATGGCTTTGAAATTTCTGGAAAAATCAGTCGTAAAGAATTTGGTTTGGAATTCCACGCAGTTACTGAAGCTGGAAATATAGTGGTTTCTGACGAAGTTAAATTATTAGTAAATGCACAATTTGCGAAAGTAAACTAAGAACAAACAACAAACAAAAATAAAATCCCCATTGAGAAATACTTAATGGGGATTTTAATTTTATTAAGATAAAGCTTGCGTCAAATCAGCTATTAAATCTTCTACATCTTCAATACCAACACTCAATCGAATCAATGAATCAACAATTCCTAATTTTTCTCTTTCTTCCTTCGGAATAGAAGCATGTGTCATCGTTGCTGGATGACCAATTAACGATTCTACACCTCCTAATGATTCAGCTAAAGCGAACAATTCTACCTTTTTAACAACTTTATGAGCGTCTTCTAATTTATTTCCTTTTAATGAAAATGAAATCATTCCTCCAAAACCGCTCATTTGTTTTTTAGCAACTGCATGATTTGGATGTGTTTCAAATCCAGGCCAATAAACGTTTTCTACTTTTGGATGAGTTTTCAAAAAACGAGCAATTTTCTCTCCATTTTCACAATGACGTTGCATACGAATGTGTAAAGTTTTGATACCTCTCAAAACCAAGAAAGAATCCATTGGTGCAGTAACAGCTCCTGATGAATTTTGGATTCGATACATTTCTTTAGCAATCTCATTATTTGACGTTACTAAAGCTCCCATAACAACATCTGAATGGCCGCCCAGGTATTTTGTTGCTGAATGCATCACGATATCAGCTCCTAAATCCAATGGATTTTGTAAATAAGGAGTTGCAAACGTATTATCTACAGCTAACATTGCATTTGCTTTTTTTGCAACTTTTGCCATTTCTTCGATATCTACTATATTCATCATTGGGTTCGTTGGCGTTTCGACCCAAATTAATTTTGTTTTCGAATTAATTACCGCTTCTACATTTTGAACATTATTCATATCAACAAAATGAAATACAATTCCATATTTTTCAAAAATCGTTTTAAATAAACGGTATGAACCACCATATAAATCGTTTGTTGAAATTACTTCATCACCAGGATTTAGCATTTTGACAAAATTAAATAA
>JAJTEO010000084.1 GCA_021300395.1 Fluviicola sp.
ACAGATGCCCCTAAAGATGGATCGCCAGAATTTAATATTACAGTAGAAACTTCACTATTTGAATAATTACCTGCAACACCTCCTGCATCATAAATAGTTCCTGAACAAGAATTTATTGTTATAGATTGATTCGCTGTCATATCCCATGATTGCCCGAATGTAAATACGGTTGCAAACAATATGAATAATATCGTGAATAGCCTTTTCATGTGAAAAAATGATTTAACAACTATAAATATAACGAAATCATTCAAATGAGGTTGTCTTCAAAAAAAATAATCAGCGTAAAATACGTAATTATACACATCACCTATCTAACTAATAATCAATTATTAACAATCAACATTATTTTTCCTTCTCTTTAAAAACATTTAGAAATAACAATATGAACTAAAATTCTTCATATTTCACCGAATATTCTCTATAAATCAATGAATAATCGAGATTTAGAATAATAAATTCACAAACTAAAAAACAAAGTTATCAACATATTTCGTAAATTACATTTGATGTAGCTTACTCAAATAAATTTGCTCAGATTGACCATTTGTTGGAAAATACTCAAAATCAGATTTCAACTCTAGAATATCCATTATAGTAGAATATCCAGATCTTGACGTTATCTTTTTTGCCCTCAAAATAACCTCATCTTTTTCAATCCAATTTTCTGAACATAAAACTCTTATTTTTGAGTCTTCAATCGCTGAGCTATACAATTTTGGAGAAATGATGATGGTTTCAATGGTTAACTCTTTTGCAATTCTTAATTGCTCTAAATAAAATTGTTCTGCATAAGGTTCTGGTCCACTCACAATAACAACATTAGGAAAAACTTTTTCTGTTTTGTCGTATAATGAAAATCTAGATAACAGACCTATATAATGAACTTCAAACTTGCCATAATTGCGTGAAAGCTTTCCTGCAACTGTTGACTTCTCATCATCTAACACCCAAATATAGTGAAACTTACTAATTTCATTTTCATGAAGTTTTTGAACTATCTTAAACACACCTTTCACAGGTAAGTTCAATTGATGAGTCATGAAAATAGATTTACATTTTTTAGAAAAAAATCCATATCGATGATCTGATATAATTATGTCAATTTTATATATATCAATCAAAGAATCAACTTCTAATAATTCATTTGATTTCCTTTTCGACAAACGAACAGAATCAATCAACATATCCAACCAAAACTTACCTTTTCCTTTAAATCTAAATGGATAACCTTCATGTTCAATATAAGTAACATTTTTATTTATAAAATAAAACTCAAATATTTCTCGTTGAGATTCATTACATGCTATAAAAATTAAATTACTTTGCTCTAATAATTTAGAAATCAATGGAATACATCTTGCAACATGACCCATCCCCCAATTTAAAGGAGAAATCAAAACATTTTTGGCAAAAACTTCAGAAGGTAACATTCCTATTTGTTGGAATATAAAAGTTTAGTTTTTTAATAATTGAGCAAACACTTTTTTAAATTTTTCAACTTTAGGCCTCACTACGAATGTGCAATATTGATTTTGAGGATTTCTATTAAAGTAATCTTTATGATATTCTTCAGCTGAATAAAATACACTAACTGGACTTATCTCAGTTACAATTTTATTTTCCCAAACCTTTTCCTCTTCTAGTTTATTTTTAAACTTTTCTGATATTGCTTTTTGCAGTTCGTCATGATAAAATATAACGGATCTATATTGAGTTCCAATATCCTCGCCTTGTCTATTTAGCTGAGTCGGATCATGTAAAAACCAAAATAATTCTAACAATTCTTCAAATGAAATAATTTCATCATCAAAGACAATTCTCGCTACTTCAGCATGTCCTGTATTACCTTGACAAACTTCTTCATAAGTTGGATTTTCTTTCAAACCACCCGTATAACCTGGAGTAACAGAAACAATTCCTTTAACTTCCTTATAACATGCTTCAATACACCAAAAACATCCTGCACCAAACGTAGCTTCTTTTACCATTTTATAATTATTATTATCTCTAAATTAACTCTTTTTTTAGAATGACTCCTATTTTCAGTAAAAGTTTTAAGTTGAATCAAATCGAACCTTCGAAATAAAATTACCTTTGTAACACTTATGTTTAATTACAGTAAAAATTTCTGGATAATTTGTTGGTCAATGTTTTTGTTCATGACTAGCTTTAATTTAATTATTCCTGAATTAAATGATTTTATCACAGAACTTGGCGGCGCAGACAAAAAAGGGTTGATTTTTGTTTTATTCACTCTTTCATCAGCAATAGCTAGACCATTCTCAGGCAGATTATCTGATTTAATTGGTAGAAAAAAAGTAATGTATATAGGCGTTACTTTCTCTATCATTGTAAGTTTATTTTACCCTCTTTCTATTTCTGTTGCATTCTTTTTACTCTTGCGTTTTCTACATGGTTTAAGTGCTGGTTTTTTACCTACTGGCTCTACAGCTTTAATGACTGATATTTTACCATCTGATAAAAGAGGCATTGGAATGGGAATTTGGGGGACATTCACTTCACTTGGAATTGGTGTGGGGCAAGGATTAGGTTCAACAGTTTGTGATTTGGTTGGTATAAATAACTTATTTGTTATCGCTAGTGCGCTTTCTATTTTCTCTTCTATTTTAATCTTTTTTGTTCAGGAATCTCTTGAAAAACCAATAAAATTTAAATTTAATCTACTAAAAGTTCCATCAAAAGATATACTTGAAAAAAATGTTTTTCCAGCAGCAATTGTTATGTTTTTATCAGCTTTTTGTTCTGGAGTCATTTTCGTATTAAGTCCTGACATTTCAAAATATGTAGGAATCCAAAATAAAGGTTGGTTTTTTATATTTTATGTCGTTTGTACGATATTTGTCCGTTTATTTTTCGGTTCTCTTTCAGATAAAATCGGAAGAAGAAAAACACTTTCAATCGGGATGTTTATTCTTGTAATAAGTATGATTTTAATTGGTTACGCAAAAACTCCATTCGCTTATTCAATTGCATCAATCGTTTTTGGATTAGCTACAGGAATCACAAGCCCTACTCTTTTTGCATGGACTGCAGACTTATCCGCAATTCATAGAAGAGGGATTGGAGCGGGAACAATGTTTATTGCTTTGGAATTAGGAATAATGGCCGGTTCATTTTCTACGATGTTAACTTACGACAACACTTTTAAAACAGTTCCTTTTACATTTATTATTGGTGGCTTTTCTGCGTTTTTAGGGTTTGTATACCTCATCTGGCATCAATTGAATCGCAAATCAGATTTTTAATTATTTCGATTCTTCAACACCAAAATCTAATCGTTTTGCTTTGATAAATCTTGGAATAAAATAACGACTAGTCTTGAAATTCTCTATAACAACTCCTCTAGAGGTCGATGAATGAATAAACATTATCGCATCTGGTGTAACTTCTATCACTAAAGAAACATGCCCAACTTGAGTTGCATTCACGTTCCTTCCCTTAAAAAACATTAAGTCACCTGGTCGAAGCTCTGAAAGCTTTACAGTTTCGCCAAACTCAGCCATTCCATAGCTAGAATGCGTTAAAGTCATACCGAAGTTTCCCATTACATAATAAATGAATCCTGAGCAATCAAAACCTGAAGGAGAAGAACCTGCATAATGATAAGGTGTTCCTAGAAATGTTTTTGCAAATGAAATAATCTCATCTACTTGTTTACTGTTTTTTACTTTAACAGTGTCATCCAGAGAAATAATACTTTGTATCGGAGAATTAGCAAGCGAATCTTTTGTTGCAGGAGATTGAGCTATACTTGTCAGAGTTAACAAATAACAACTTAATCCTATAAATATTTTTTTCAATTTGACGTCTTGCATTGCGATTACAAAATTAATAACTATTTTCGGGATATTAACATGTTTGTATTGTGATTGAAATTCAAGAAAAAGATCTTAAAAAACTGTATTATTCTATCGGTGAAGTAGCTGAAATGTTTCAGGTAAACACTTCTTTAATAAGGTTTTGGGAGAAAGAATTCTCTATCTTTCAACCGAAGAAAAACAAGAAAGGAAACCGTCTTTTCACAATAAAAGACATTAGAAATTTTAACAAGATTTATCATTTGGTAAAAATAAAAGGATTTACACTTGAAGGTGCAAAAAACTTTATTAAATCAAAAGAAGAGATCCAAATAGATAAAAATCAGCCTGTTGAAACAACTGAAAGTTCGGAAATAATCACAAAACTTGAAACAATTAAAGCTAAATTAATTCAGCTAAAAAAATAATTACTAGAACTATAATTCTATTAAATAACGAATTGCCTCTTCGATTTCTTTTTTCCCATACGATTGATCAAAGTCACATTTACCAATATCAGTTAACATACAACCTTTAATTTCACTATTGAAATTCTTTTTATCGTTTTTCATCAACTCAATTATTTCTGGAATTTCAGCTTCTTTAATTTCAATTTTTGGAAAAACAGAAGTTAAAACTCGTTCAATATCCAACCATTTTTCTTCTTCTAAAATAGTTCTCTTATAGGCAATGTAACTTTCTGCTAACATTCCTAATCCTACTGCATAACCATGAGAAATTGGTTCTTTATCTAAGAAATAACCTTCCAATCCATGTCCAATTGTATGACCAAAATTCAATTTCTTTCGATCACTCGCTTCTTTTGGATCATTTAGTACAATATGGTTTTTAATGTCTATCGACGTTTTTATTAAATCATTATTAACCAAATCATCTAAAGTCGTTATTGAAGTCAATTCCTCCCAGTAATTTGAATCTGCAATTAATGCATGTTTTAACATTTCTGCATATCCATTCATTAACTCTTCCGCTGGTAATGTCTGCAAAAACAAAATATCTATAAACAGCGCTTTAGGATTGGTGAATGTACCCAATTGATTTTTATATGGTCCTAAATCAATTCCAGTTTTACCCCCAATTGATGCATCAACCATAGACAATAAAGTAGTTGGAATATTTATGAAATCAATCCCTCTTTTGAAAATTGAAGCAATAAATCCACCCATATCTGTCACTACTCCTCCACCAAGATTAATGACCAAATCTTTTCTTCCAATCTGATATTCAGATAAGGCTTCGAAAACTTGAAAACAAACCTCCATCACCTTGTTTTCTTCCCCGTTTGGAAGTAACATAACTTCAGCTTCTTTTAATTCTTCAAAATTGGTCAATAAATATTCTAAACAATTGTCATGAGTATTTTCATCTACCATTATCACAACTTTTGAATGAGAATATCTCTCTTTCAACAAATTAGAAAATGACGATTGAACTAAATTCCCTAATTCAATCTGATAATCTGAAGCATTAATTTTTACCATGTCTATAAGTGTGAAGCGAATATAAAAACAAATGTAAATAAACCCTTTTAGAATACGTACAACTTATCAAAAAAGGAATTACTTTTGTCCTATAAATTTGCGCTATGATATCGTTTGACAACACAGAAATTGCTTTTAAAAGTAAATCTGATAAAGATCTAAGAAAAGCTTATTGGTTATTTAAAATTGTAGGTAATCCTTCAATGGTCAAAATGGGAAAAACAATGACTAATTTCTCATTAAAAGCAAAGTTACCAATCAAAGGAATTATAAAAAATACCATTTTTCATCAGTTTTGTGGTGGTGAAACAATACCTGATTGCGCAAATACAATCAAACAACTTGGTGATTTTGGCATCGGAACAATCTTAGATTATTCGATTGAAGGTAAAACAAGTGAAGATGATTTTGATGCAACCGTTAAAGAAATAGTAGCAACGATTCAAGAAGCAAAAAACAGTAAGCATATACCTTTTGGCGTTTTTAAAGTGACTGGTATTTCTCGATTCGAAATATTAGAAAAAGCAAATCCTGAAAATGCGAATTTGTCTGATTCTGAACAAAAAGAATTACAAGCTGTTATCAATCGAGTAGATATCATTTGCAAAGCAGGTTTTGATGCAGGAATTCCCGTTTTCATTGATGCTGAAGAAACATGGATTCAGGATACAATTGACCGTATCTGTATTCAAATGATGAAGAAATACAATCTTGAAAAAGCGATCGTTTACAATACAGCTCAAATGTACCGTCACGATCGTTTAGCATTTTTGGAAAAAGAAATCAAAGAAGCAAGAGAAGGTAATTATTTCTATGGAATTAAATTAGTACGTGGTGCATACATGGAAAAAGAAAGAGAAAGAGCAGCTCAAAAAGGTTATCCTTCTCCGATCCAACCAACTAAAGATGCTTCTGATAGAGACTTCAATAAAGCTCTTGAATTAATTATTGATAACATTGATGTAATTTCACTTTGTGCTGGAACTCATAATGAAGACAGTTCAAATTATTTAGCAGATTTAATCACAAAAAAAGGTCTAGCAAAAGATGATTCACGCATCTACTTCGCTCAGCTTTTAGGTATGAGTGATCATATTTCTTACAATTTAGCTTTCAATAATTATAGAGTAGCTAAATATGTTCCTTTTGGACCAATTGAAGAAGTAATGCCTTATCTTCTAAGACGAGCTGATGAAAACACATCTGTTGCCGGACAAACAAGTAGAGAATTACGCTTGATAATGAGCGAGAGAAATAGAAGAAAAAAATAGAATTTTTGTTTCAACAAATTTAGAAAGCGACTGGTAAAAATACTAGTCGCTTTTTTATTCCTCAAAATTGACCTTTCATCATTTTTTAAAATCGATTCTTTTTATTCTTTTTAATTTCACTTCATAAATAACGATCAAATGATTGAAGTAACTAATCTTTACAAAGAATTTATTCTATCTAAACAACAACAGAAAGAATTAAATACAACCGATAAAAAATCAATTGCGGTTAATTCTATTTCATTTAAATGTG
The DNA here is from genome assembly GCA_021300395.1 of Fluviicola sp. Classification (GTDB taxonomy): domain Bacteria; phylum Bacteroidota; class Bacteroidia; order Flavobacteriales_D; family Crocinitomicaceae; genus CAIUKX01. The sequence goes on from JAJTEO010000084.1 coordinate 6,848, forward strand.
AACCAGGTAAAGTTTTTTCTTTACTTGGTCCGAATGGAGCGGGAAAAACAACAACTTTAAGAATGCTTTCTACAATTTTTCAACCGACTTCAGGTTCAATAAAAATTGATGGGATTGACGCTGTTCAACATCCACAAGAAGCTCGAAAAAAAATAGGATTTCTTACTGGGTCTACAGGTCTATACGCACGTTTGACCCCAAATGAATTGATCGATTATTTTGCTGCACTTTATAGTGTTTCTTCTTCTGATTTAAAAGAACGTAAAGATAAATTATTCACTCTTTTAGACATGCACGATTTCCAAAATAAACGCATTGGGAAATTAAGTACTGGTATGAAACAAAAAGTTTCTATTTGTAGAACAATGATTCACGACCCTCAAGTAATTGTTTTCGATGAGCCAACAAGTGGTTTAGATGTAATAACTGCTGAAAATATTATTACATTAATTCGTGATTGTAAGCAAGAAGGAAAAACCGTTATTTTCTCCAGCCATATTATGAGTGAAGTTGATTTATTATGTGACGATATTGCTATCATTCATAAAGGAAATTTACTTTACAATGCATCATTAGAAGAATTCAAAAATCAAATGACGACTGAGAATTTGACAACAGAATTTATTAAAATCGTAAAAGAATCATCAAATAATTAGAACCTATGATTTTTACTATATTCAAAAAAGAATTAAAAGATACTTTAAGAGATCGCAGAACATTTATGACGATGATTGTGATTCCAGTGTTAATTTTCCCTGTAATACTAAATCTTTTTGTTGGTGTTTCTGAAAGTTATTCAAAAGAATCAGCAACAAAAAAAGTTAAAATTGGAATTGTTTCTGAAGGAGAAAATTCCATTTCAAAAGAGCTAAAAGAAATTCCTAAAATAATTGGAGACAAGGAAATCATATCTTATAAAGATACTTTATCATTGATTCAAGACATCAGAAAAGATAGTCTACAGATTGGTCTTTTTGTAAACGGCAATTTCAACTTACATCTGCAAGAAAAAACTGCAGCTCCAATTAGTGTCTATTTTAACGCAACAGAAATGGGGATGCAAGACAGGATTGGAAAATTAGCTGGAGGAATTTTACCATATATCTTCATAGCTTTTGGATTTATCGGCTGCATGTATCCTGCAATTGACTTATTTACTGGCGAAAAAGAAAGAGGTACGATAGAAACATTACTTACAACTCCTGTAAAACGTTGGCAAATTTTATTTGGTAAAATGGGGGTAGTTGTATTATCAGGTTTACTTGCGGCAACTTGTGCATTAGTAGGACTTTTCTTATCAATAGAAGTTTTTAAATTAGTTGAAGATCAAGCTTTGTTAGCTATCATTCATAGTATTTTAAGTCCGAGTTTTATCATTGCATTGTTTGCTTTACTTTTCCCTTTAACGATCTTTTTTGCAGGTATAATGATTCCTATTGCTATTTATGCGAAAACATTTAAGGAAGCACAAAGCATTATCACTCCATTAAACATTGTAATGGTACTTCCAGCTATGATTGGTTTTTTTCCTGGAATTAAATTAGATATAGTTACAGCTTGTATTCCAGTTGTAAACGTGGTTTTATCTACTAAAGAATTAATTGCTGGGACATTGGAAACGAAATTTTTAATTCTTTCGTTTTTCATAATGATAGTATTAGCAATCAGCGCTATATTCTTCTCTTACAAGCGATTTGATAAAGAAACAAACGTTATACAATAATTTAACAGAATTATAAAATATAAAACGAACTTGAAGTAAAACTTTCTTACTAATTTAGTTTTCTAAACTATTGGCTAACGAATGAGTGTAAATAATTTTATTCAGAAAATAATTCAACCACCAGCAAGAACATTTGATGATTATTTTGAAGAAGCAAGATACTTGTTATCTTACAGAATGTGCTTGTTTTTGTCAATTTCACTTGGATTGCTTACAATCATTTTGTTTTTATTTTACAATCAATTTTATTCAATTTTAACTTTTACAGGTTTTGTAAGTGTTTTTATCTCGTTTTTTTTCATTCGAATTACTGGTAAATATCAAACATTTGCTCTTTCATTCAATCTTTTCGCTGCATTCTTATGTGAATTTACTTTATATGCAATAAAAGATCACCCTCATATTATTGATGGATTATGGATGATCATCAATGTTTTGTTTGCTTTTTTAACCGTTTCAAAAAGATGGGCCATTGCGATAACTGCAATTCACACAATTAGCTTAAGTTACTTCTATCTAAATTTTTACAATGAACAAATTGTACTAATTAAATTACTTACTCAAGATCAAGTTATTGGAAATGGCTTAAATATTATTATCTGTTTTTCAGTTATTTTATTTTTATGTTGGCAAAGTCTAAACACTTCTAATTATGCGCAAGTTCAATTAAAAAGAGCTAAAGAAACACTTCAGAATCAATACAATATTATCAACAAACAAAATATTGAAAAAACAGCTATGGTGAAAGAAATTCATCATCGTGTAAAAAATAACCTTCAGGTAATTGTCAGTTTATTAAGACTTCAATCTCATGAATTGGAAAATGAAGAAGCAATTGAAAAATTTAGAGATACTACAAGTCGTGTATTAACGATGTCTTTGATACACGAAAAAATGTATCAAACAGAAGAACTTTCGAAAATTAACATTGAAGAATATTTTAGAAGTTTGGCAAGAGACTTAATTCATTCTTATCAAATACAATATGAGGTAAAAACAACAATCCAATGTTCCATAGAAAAACTTGGATTAAAACCCATCGTACCATTAGCATTGATAATCAATGAATTATTTTCAAATTCATTAAAATACGCTTTCAATGATATCACAGATGCAAAAATTGACATGAAATTAAATCAAATCGATGAAGATACATTTTCATTGGAATATTCCGATAATGGTCAATGGAAAAAACCGATTAAAGAACATTCTTTTGGCTTAAGTCTAATTGAGAGTTTAACAGACCAATTGGATGGGACAATTTCATTTTCACACACACCTAAAACAACCTATAAATTTACCTTTAAAAATTCAGAAGATTAATTTCATGATTTAAATCATGTTTTTAAGTTGATTTAATCACTTTTCCGTTTGATTACAATCATTCAGATTTCCTTCGTTACTTCGTTATTTTGCAAGGATAATGTTTAATTATTTTGTTCTAAAAACTAAAATGGTTAAACAGAATTGTTAAAGCAAAATACAAAACCATGAAAACTAGTTTGATTTCACAAGAAGAATTACTCCTTGAATTCGAAAATAAAATAAATGCCGAACAAAAAATCGAACCATTAGACTGGATGCCAGATGAATATAGAAACCATCTTATTCGTCAAATGTCTCAACATGCACATTCAGAAGTAATCGGTATGCAGCCTGAAGGTAATTGGATTACAAGAGCCCCATCGTTGAGAAGTAAAAAAATTCTTTTAGCTAAAATTCAAGATGAAGGTGGACACGGCTTGTATTTATATAGTGCTGCTGAAACATTAGGTGTTAGTCGTGATCAATACATTCAATGGCTTCATGAAGGAAAAGCAAAATATGCATCTGTTTTCAATTATCCGGCATTAACTTGGGCTGATATGGGCGCAATTGGATGGTTAGTTGATGGAGCTGCGATCACAAATCAGGTTTCGCTTCAAAGAACTTCATATGGTCCATATTCTAGAGCAATGGTAAGAATATGTAAAGAAGAGTCTTTTCACCAACGTCAAGGATATGAAATCATGTGGAAAATGATGGAAGGAACGAAAGATCAACAAGAAATGGCTCAAGATGCATTAAATCGTTGGTGGTGGCCAGCATTAATGATGTTTGGACCTCACGATTCTGATTCTCCTAGAACAAGTAATGCTATGAAATGGAAAATCAAACGTGAAACAAATGATCATTTGAGACAAAAATTCATCAATAAAACAATTCCTCAAGCTGAATTAATTGGATTAAAAATTCCAGATTCTAACGTGGTTAAATTAAGTGATGAAAATTATCAAACAAGTGATATCAATTGGGATGAATTTTGGAAAGTCGTAAATGGAAATGGTCCATGCAACGAACAACGTTTAGCTCATCATATAAAATATCACAATGAGGGTGCATGGGTAAGAGAAAGTGCATCAATAAGTAATCCTAAATAATAATATCTTATGAACAAAGAAAAAATCAAAGAAGCTTTATTTTCGATTAACAATCAGATTATAAACGATTTAAAAGAACAAATTACTTCTAACAAAGAACAAGTTGCTTTAGATCATAACGATACAATTGATCCAGAAGATTATTCGCATCAAAATGAATCATCAGAAATGGATGAACTTTTATTAATTCAATTAGAAAAAGCATTAGCCGAAAAATCAAAATTAGAAACAATCGATTTTCAGCTAAAAAACAAAATAGAAGTAGGTGCTGTTGTAACAACAGATCAATTCGCATTTGTCATTGGAGTAGCTACTACACCTTTTCATGTTGAAGAGAAACAATATGTTGGTATTTCAACAGATGCTCCAATATACTCAATGATGAAAGATAAAGTTGAAGGAGAGAGTTTTCATTATGGAAATAACCATTATCAGATAGTTTCAATTAACTAAAACATTAATAATATGAGCAATACAGATACACAAGGAGAACTTTGGGAAGTATTTATTCAAAGTAAACCAGGTCAATCATTTAAACACGCAGGAGCTATTCATGCATTTGATCGCGAAATGGCAATTGAAAATGCACGTGACACTTACACAAGAAGAGGTGAAGGAAGTGGATTATGGGTTGTTAGAAGCAAAGATATCGTTTCTGTTACACCAAATGAAGAAGGTTATTTTTTCGATCCATCGAATGATAAAGTATACCGTCATCCAACTTTCTACGAAATGCCAGAAGGAGTTAAACACATGTAATTTGAAAAGATGGAAACGAAACTAAAATATTATCTACAAATCGCTGATAATGCGTTGATTTTAAGTCATCGCTTAAGTGAATATTGCAGTAGAGCTCCATTTTTGGAAGAAGATTTGGCAAATACAAATGTTGCGCTGGATTTAATTGGTTTAGCAGAATCAGTATTAGAGGAAGTTGCAAAACAAGAAGGTAAAGGAGAATGCGGTGATGATTTAGCATACAGAAGAAAAGAAAGTGAATTTTTAAATGTAATCTTAGTTGAGCAACCAAATGAGGATTTTGCTCACATTATGGTTCGTCAATTTTTCACAGATGCCTTCAACTATTACTTCTTTTCAGAACTTTGCACTAGTAAAGATCAATTTTTATCTGCTTTAGCAAAAAAATCAATTAAAGAAATAACATATCATTTGAGAAGAAGTTCTGAATGGATGATTCGATTAGGAAAAGGTACACCTGAAGCAAGTCAGAAAACACAATTTGCTATTGACAAATTATGGAAGTATACGCATGAATTTTTTATTGAAAATACAATCGATACTGAAATGATTAGCAAAGGAATTGGTGCAAATTTAGCATCTGTTCATTTGAATTGGAAACAAAAAATTAGTGAAATATTCTACATGGCACACTTCGCTATTCCAACAAATGATTTTGTAATCAAAGGAGGAAAAGAAGGCGTTCATTCAGAAAACTTAGGATATATTTTATGCGAAATGCAATATTTACCAAGTAAATATCCAGATGCTAAGTGGTAAAAAAAAATAGTAAATCATTGAGGAACTTCTAAAAACTTCTTTTCTTCGCTCAAATTTTAAGAAGTAAATAATTGGAGTTCCTCTTTTTTCACAAATAATTAAGCTAAAAATAGTCTATTGAAAAATCATCAATTATGATATTTAAAATCAATCAGATAGATTATTTAGCAAGATGTTTTATAAGAATTGGAATTCTAACTACAGATTCTACCGGTCTCATATGATCTAAAGCTGGATACCATTTTGGCATTAAATTAAAAACTCTTATCACCTCTTTAACAATCCAATCTTCTTTAGTACCTGTAACTCTTACATTTGATATTTTACCTTCTTTCGAAACTATAAAAGAAGCTTCAACTTCAACAGTGAATGTTTTTGATTGAACTTCATTTGGATATGAAAAATTCTCTTCGATTAAGAAATAAAGTGATCTAGAACCTCCTGAAATAAAAGCATCTACATTTGAAGGGAATTCAGGATCTAATTCTTGTCCTATTTCATTCCAACATTCTCTTACAATAATTGAATCATTATTTAATTGTTCATACCAACTTACAGTACCTGTTTGATAATAATATTTAAATAAACCATTCTTTTTACCATGCTTATACTCCCCTTCCTCGCTTACTTTTCCATTTTCAAAATAACCATATTTAGTACCTTCTAGCAAGTTATTATGATAATTCACTTTTTGTTTTAATTGACCAGTTTTATAATAATAATCGAAATCCCCTTCTTTATAAGTACATTTTTTATCTTTATAAAACCCGATCATTTGAATTTCTCCTG
>JAJTEO010000085.1 GCA_021300395.1 Fluviicola sp.
AACCTTTCACTCCTAATTCAATCCATTCTTTTTTAATCGGATGAAAAATAGACCAATTCAATTCAGTTGTTTGAGAAAATGAATTCAATGAAAATAACACTAAACAGATTAAAATAAGCTTCATACTAATTCACAATTTAAAAAAGTAAAAACTAATTTCAATTATTAGTTTTTTATATCCAACAATTTACTCCGCAGATTTAACCTTTGATTTTCTATCCGTGTAAACACTTGCTCCTATTCCTCCAAGTAAAATAAGCAACGCTATGATTGAATACGTATTTGCTTTATGGTATTTTGGTAAATCAAATTCGAAAACAATTGAATGTTTCCCGCCTTTTAATTCCAATCCTCTTAACAAATAATCAACTTTTCTGATTTCAACTTCTTGACCATCAACATATGCTTTCCATCCATTTGTATAATAAATTTCAGAAAAAACAGCTAATTGATTTCCTTTACAATCAGCAGTATATTCAATTTTATTTGGCAAATATGATTTCATTTTAATTGAACCTTCAGCAGAAAATGATTTTTTCGTCAATTTTGAAGATTCAGCAGTGATCATAACCGCTTCTCTTTCTGGAGCAAAATCACTCAATAATTCAATGCTAACAAATGTTTGAAATGAATTTGCAGTATCAGCATTTTGCGTCATTTTAGGAATCAAATTCGTTGATCCATTTGCATCCATCACAAATAAAGCTTGCATTCCTTTAGTTAATCCATTAGATAAAGGAATTGCTAATGTATCTTTTCCAGGAATGAAATATTGTAATTTCTCAGTACCATGAACTTTAGCTTCAGCTACTTTTTTACCGTTTACGATAAATTCACCTTTCCCTAAATTCTTAATTTCTAATACTTTTCCTAATGCTAAAATTTCATCATTCACAGTCGGAACAGATCTTACAGACTTAACAAACCAAGCGTTTCCTAAAGCTGTTGGATTTGGTGCCATTTGCTCTCCTTGAATAATGTACTTAACATTCAACATATCAATCACTTTATTATTCGTTTTTGATAAATGGAAATCAAATAAATTTTGAATATTTGTCAATTTAGCACCGTGGTAACCTCCTAAAGATTTATGGAAATATGAAGCTCTTGAAGATCCCCAAAATCCATCATAATCCATTACACGGTAATTAGTTGCAAAATTAAGTGCACTAAATTTATAGGCATCAATAATTCTTGTTCTATAGATGCCTATATAGCCTAATTCATCTGCTTTTCTTGCACCATCTTGAGCTCCTTTGTTTACTAGAGAAGCAACTACCGGATTTTTAATTTCGTTTTCTAAAATCGATAAATCAGCTTGATTTGATGCAACAGGATAAGCCTTTTCTTCTTTTTCAATCCAAAAATTATATTTCCCACTATTATTTTCATCAGAATTTAGATAATTTAAATTGACTGGAACCAAATCGAAAATTACTAATAACCCTATACCTGCAACTACATATAAACTTGAAATTGTGGAATAAAATACCAATGCAATTAAACCAATTGTCAAAATAGAAATTATTAACGAACGATTCATGGAAGAATTGAAAATCACTTTTCTCGCAAGTTTCATTGATTCATATTGATCTTTGTAAAAATTTGCTTGATATTCAATTACCTGATTCATTTGTTGTGGATTGTTTACATCGATACCTTCGTTTGCTAATTCAGCAGGATTCTTTTCATAAATTTGTTTTGAAACAATGCCATTAATATTTGATATTTGATTTAATTCATCTTTTGTTGTATATCCATCACTCAATCCCATTGATTTAATCAAAAATAAACCAATAATAAAAGCAACTGATGTAATTAAAAATGGTTTTTTATTTGTTTTAATTTCTTCTCTATCAACAATTAATTTATTCAATAATAAAACCATGATTACTGGTAAACATAATTCTACTAATACCAAAATGATAGTTACAGTTCTAAATTTGTTATAACCTGGAACATGATCAATAAAGAAATCTGTTAATCCCATGTAATTTTTACCCCATGAAAGCATTAAAGCCAAGATTGAAACACCTAAGTAAATCCATTTTGAACGATCTTTTAAATAAACCAATCCTAATAAAGACAAGAAAACAACTACTACTCCTAAATAAACTGGGCCAGAAGTCATTGGTTGATCTCCCCAATAAACAGGATAACCTGCAGATAAAGCATCGTTAATTTGTTTAGTTTCTAAATCAGAGTTTTCAATTAAATCAAAAAAAGGTGAATTCCTAATTCCTATTTCATGTGTTACAGGATCAGATGTTGCAGATCCCTTTACATAAGGAGAGACTAATGTAAATGATTCACCTTTCCCATAACTCCAATTTGTAATATAATCTTTATCTAATCCTTTTGTTACTTCTTTAGGTGTTCCTTCTGGGGTAATTGTTACATCATTTCCACCACGAATTGTTTCTGCTGAATATTCATTTGTCAAAGCAATATTTCCGTAATTGGCTAATAAAGCAATCACATAAGCTAAAATCAATGTTGAACTAGAAATTAAAAATGGTTTATATGTTTTGTTTTTAATAGCATCAAATAAGAAATAAGCACCTAAAAACAACAATAAAATTCCAAAGTAATACGTCACTTGTAAGTGATTACTTGCCATTTGAAACGACATGAAAATACAAGAAAGCACTGCTCCCCATTTCCAATTTGACTTAAACGAATAAATAAACGCTCCTAATACAGGTGCCATCAACGCTACAGTTAACGCTTTTGAATTATGACCAGCCTGTAAAATAATTATCTCATAAGAAGAAAATGCAAATGCTAAAGCTCCTACAACTCCTACGATTGGCTTTAATTTAACTAATCTAGAAAAAATGTAAAATCCAATTAAATGAACAAAGAAAATCCCTGCCGTAACTCCGAAAAACGTCAAAAACCATGTCATACTTTTTTGGAACATGTTTCCATCGTATAACATTGAAATTTGAGTTGTAGGCATACCTCCAAACATCGAATTTGTCCACAATGGTTCTTTGCCAAATTTTTCACGATACATTGCTGTTTCATGTGACATTCCAACATGTTGCTCGATATCATGTTGCTTTAATCCATACCCTTCAAATTCAGGAGAGAAATAAACAAATGTGATAATGAAAAACACTGCAACAACTGCAAAATGTACCCAATTTTTGATAAAGAAATTTTTCATTTTTTACTAATTAGTTTTCTTTTATTTATTTAAGTGCATGAAGATAGTAATTTAGTTTTAAGAGAGATACTCCTTTTAGTTAATCTCTTCAAAATCTACATCCTCTACACTATTTTTTGATTTTTGATTTGATTTAGATTTTTTATCAGAAATAATTGAAGTCTTCCCAAACGATTTAAATACACGTTCTTTTTCTTCTCGGAATTTTCGTTGTTTTTCATTCAACGATCGCTCCTCTTCCATATTTCTTTTTGCAGTCAGAAATTGACCTAAAAATCTTAGGAGCACAAAAGCTCCTAAGATCATTACTATAGTTTTAAAAACACCTGTTACGCTCGCTTCTACGACCATTATTTAGACAAATGCATATTTCTTTCAGAATAAATCTTCGTAAAGAAAGGATCTTTTAAGTTTTTGATAAAACGGATTCCTTCTCCTGTAGATTTCATCTCTGGACCTAATTCTTTTTTCACATCAGGGAATTTCTCATAAGAGAAAACTGGAATTTTAACAGCGTACCCTTCTTTTTTAGGATTGAAATTAAAATCTTTCACTTTAGCACCTAACATTACTTTAGTTGCGTAGTTAACATAAGGCTCATCATAAGCTTTTGCAATGAAAGGAACCGTTCTTGAAGCTCTAGGATTTGCTTCAATTACATAAACTTTATCATCTTTTATTGCAAACTGAATATTGATCAAACCAACTGTTTTTAACTCTACAGCAATTTTATTAGTAATATCCTCAATTTGTGTCATAACGAAATCACCTAAATTGTATGGAGGCAATACGGCATATGAATCTCCAGAGTGAATTCCTGCAGGCTCAATGTGTTGCATGATACCAATGATGTAAACATCTTTTCCATCACAAATTGCATCCGCTTCCGCTTCAATTGCTCCACCAATAAAGTGATCTAAAAGAATTTGATTCGCTCCCATTTCGTTAATAATATCAACAACGTGGTGCTCTAATTCTTCTTTATTAATAACGATTTTCATTTTTTGTCCACCCAATACATAAGAAGGACGAACTAACAATGGAAAACCTAAATCATCTGCTAATTCTAATGCTTGTTCAGCACTTTCAACGATACCATATTTAGGGAAAGGAATATTGTTTTTCTCTAATAATTTAGAAAAACGACCTCTGTCCTCAGCTAAGTCTAATGCTTCAAAACTTGTTCCGATAATTTTAATACCAAAACGCTCTAATTTCTCTGCTAATTTCAATGCTGTTTGTCCACCTAATTGAACAATAACACCTTCTGGTTTCTCATGTTTGATGATATCATAAATATGTTCCCAGAAAACTGGTTCGAAATACAATTTATCAGCTGTATCAAAATCAGTTGAAACAGTCTCAGGATTACAGTTAATCATGATTGTTTCATACCCCATTTCTTTTGCAGCCAATACACCGTGAACACAAGAGTAATCAAACTCAATTCCTTGACCAATTCTATTTGGACCTGAACCAAGAACAACCACTTTCTTTTTATCAGTAACTACACTTTCATTTTCATATTCGAAAGTTGAATAGTAATACGGTGTTTTTGCTTCGAATTCAGCAGCACATGTATCTACTAATTTGTAAACACGGTTAATACCAAATTCTGTTCTTTTAGTATAAACTTCTGATTCTAAACAACGAACCAAATGAGCAATTTGTCTATCAGCATAACCTTTTTGTTTAGCTTCAAACAATAATTCCTTTGGTAAATTACCTAAATGGAATTTCTCGATTTTACGTTCTAATTTAATTAAGTCTTCGATTTGTTTTAAGAACCAAATATCAATTTTTGTTTTATCAACAATTGTTTTAAAAGGAATACCCAATTTAATCGCATCATAAATATGGAACAAACGATTCCAACTTGGATGCTCTAAACTGTGTAAAATTTCATTTTGGCTTGTCAATTCTTTACCATCAGCCCCTAATCCATTTCGGTTAATCTCTAATGACTGACACGCTTTTTGTAAAGCTTCTTGGAAAGAACGACCAATTCCCATTACCTCACCAACAGACTTCATTTGAAGACCTAATTCGCGATTTGTTCCAGGGAATTTATTGAAGTTCCAACGAGGTATTTTTACAATTACATAATCCAACGTAGGCTCAAATAAAGCTGAAGTTGTTTTCGTAATTTGATTTTTTAATTCATCTAAATGATAACCGATTGCTAATTTAGAAGCAATTTTTGCAATTGGATAACCTGTTGCTTTTGAAGCCAATGCTGATGATCTAGATACACGAGGATTGATTTCAATTGCAATAATATCTTCATTTTCATCTGGAGAAACAGCAAACTGTACGTTACATCCACCAGCGAAATTACCGATTGAACGCATCATTTTAATTGCCATGTCTCTTAAACGTTGAAAAGTCTTATCCGAAAGCGTCATTGCTGGAGCAACCGTAATTGAATCTCCAGTATGAATTCCAATTGGATCAAAGTTCTCAATTGAACAAATAATAACAACATTATCATTTGCATCACGCAACAACTCTAACTCATATTCTTTCCATCCGATCAACGCTTTATCAATCATTACCTCATGAATAGGTGATAATTGTAAACCTCTTTCTAATAATTTATCAAATTCTTCTGGATCATGAACGATTGAAGCACCTGCCCCTCCTAATGTATAAGATGGACGGATACATAATGGAAAACCAAACTCTTGAGCAACTTCTTTACCTTCTAAAAAAGATTTAGCCGTTGCTTGAGGCGCCATCGGAATATCAATTTCTCCCATTAAATTTCTGAAAGCTTCTCTATTTTCAGTGATTTCAATAGCAGCGATATCAACACCAACCATTTCAACACCATATTGCTCCCATATTCCCATCTCCTCACATTTAATCGCTAAATTCAATGCTGTTTGTCCACCCATTGTTGGTAAAACTGCATCAATTTTATGATTTTCAAGGATTTGAATAATACTTTCCGGTTCTAGCGGTTGTAAATAAACATTATCTGCAACTACTTTATCCGTCATGATAGTCGCTGGATTTGAGTTAATCAAAGTAACTTCAATTCCTTCTTCACGTAAAGATCTTGCTGCTTGAGAACCTGCATAGTCAAACTCACAAGCCTGACCGATTACAATTGGACCGCTACCTATAATAAGTACGGATTTAATAGAACTTTTTTTCGGCATTTTTACAACGCTATTTTTAAAAATTTAATTGAAAAAACAGTTTTCAAATTGTCGCAAAATTAATCAAAAGACTTAACCGAATAACTATTTTTCCTTTTACTTTATTAACAATTTTAAATAATAACAATTTTCTCTTGATAAATACTTATAACAATTGGTTTTTCAAGGTTCTATAGAAAGTAAATTTGTAGTCAAATCATATTTTAATTAAAATGTCTGTTAACAATCAACAATTAAACAATTACAAAACACCTTGGTTTACTTGGTTCTTAACATTATTAAGTATCACTATTTTTATACTTATAAATATCAAATCCGATTTTAAAGAAATTAGTATTGAAACATATACTGAATTTGGTGCTCCAGCTGCTATTGATATTTATCAAGGTCAAATTTGGGGCGTTTTTACAAACAGTTTCATTCACTCTCATTGGATTCAATTGAGTTTAAATCTTATAGGCTTATGGGTTTTCGGTGCATTTATAGAAAGACGAATTGGATTTATTCATTACATGCTTTTCGGCTTGTTCACATCAATCATTACCTCTGAATGGCAATTGGCACTATCTACTGATCCTGGAATTGGATTATCTGGAGTTGTTTATGCATTTTTAGGTTATATTTTCATTCGATCATTTGAACAGCCTGAATTTAAATTGAAATATAGAAAATTCATTTACCCAATTTCATTTTTGATTTTAATCATTTGCTATATCGTTAACATGATGTTACATGGGATAATCGCTACTGAAGCAATGGTTTCTGGGTTTATAACAGGAACAATTGTTGCGTATGTTATTCGTCATCTTTCTAGCACAAAATATTATTTAATTTTCACCTTATTAATGGGACTATGTTCCATATCTGTTTTTTATGCACCTTGGTCTTCTGAATGGTATCTAGCTAGAGGTTTGCATTATCACGATGTGAAAAAATACGAACTAGCGAAAGAAAATTATCAAAAAGCGATTGAATTACTTCCAGAAAATATATTAGCGAAAGAAAATCTAAAAATAATGGAAGTTGATAATTTAAGTGATCGAGCTTATCATTTCCATGCTTTAAAAAAATACAATACAGCTAGAAAAATTTATAAAAAAATCTTGAAAATTGATCCAACGAACGAATGGGCAAAAGAAGGTTTAGCAGAATTACCATAAACTTTATGAACACTTGCTTTTTTCTTAATTGGATTAATTAATTTTACAAAAAATATCAATATGCAAACAATTTTAAGTCAACTAGAAATAGATCAAAAAATAACTCGT
>JAJTEO010000172.1 GCA_021300395.1 Fluviicola sp.
AGACAGTCTTAAAAAAATCGAATGTATAGAAATAGAATATTCCACTATTTGGCCTACTCATAACCGAATTATAGACAAACGGGTTGGAGTAGATTCCGAATAATTTGAGCTTTTTTTCGCCTAGACATCCTAGCTTGGCAGATTTTAATGAGCGTCAAGTTACTAACGAAAGTAGAAAGTCAATCGGTAAGCGAATTGTTAGAAACAAGTTCTAAAACCCAGATTAATAAGAATACAAAAACAACAAATCTCAAATATCAACTTGACCGTCCAATGGCTAAATTAATTCACCAATCGGATACAAAGTCAGATCCCCAGAAAAAATCAAATAGTGGTTATTCACCAAGTGATGAAATTAAGCCTGTTACTCTTCTTCCAACCTGGATGCAGAAAACATTGAAGAAATAAATCTGAAAGTTCATTCGTTTATTAACAATGCAATAATACATTTTAATGAAATGTTACAACATATAATGGAAATTCAATGTCTGTATTTTATAAAGTTTTAATTTTTGGTTTATTAGCATTATTTCTAGGAAGCTGGTGGTTATTTGATGGAATTAAAAATCCATCTAAAACCAAAGAACCCTATGATTTTAATGTAATGAATTATATTCGTTCAATCGCATTAATACTATTTGGATTAATTTTTTTAATTTCTCTATTCTTTATTAAGAAATAAAGGCGATCTCAATTCACAATTATTATACACATGAGAAGCCGTACAATTATCAAAAAAGCAAAGTCAATTGTATACGTAAAGAGTTGATAAAAACAAACAACAAAATAAACGACATGAAATTACCTTTGGATGGTTCTCTTAAAATTGTCACCAAACAGAAAATGTGAAAAAATGAAATTATTTGAACACATTACAAAGAATGATTTCATTTCGTTAAATAAGACTAAAACGAGAACATGGATTAATGGGCAGAATTTTTATTTCATATTAGAGGAGTTCTCAAAAGTCGATGAGATGGGGCATTGGACATTAAAAATTGAGTTGAAACAAAATGGTTTTGGGGAAATTATTAATGTTGATTTAGTTGGAAAATGCCATTTGAAATCAAAAACAAAATCTTCAATTAGGATTGTCAGCTCCTCATTTATTTTATTTTGGAAGAGAAAAAATCTCAAAAATGCATTTCAAATACGCAGTAATCACTCTTTATTAAAATTAAAGGATATTGAAAATAACCTGGAACCCTTTTTAAATAATTACATAGACATAAACAAAGAAGGAGATTCAGTTCAGTTCAATATCAATTTTTCTAAAGATAATGAAGATCTCTTATTTCATCTTTTTGAAATAATCAAAATAATAAGTTTCTCGTAATGAATTTTGAAATAAAATTAATTCTGAGAGTTCTTGGACGTAAGCACATGGAAGGTATAAAAGCAAAACCGACCAAAAATAGAAATTCAATAATTTACAATCATGATTTATAAACTTACTAAAAAAGTCAAGAAAAATACAGAAGTTATTTGGCTTGAAATTAATGGTAGTTTATTAAAAAAAAAGAAAGGGAAATTAGGGAAACCGTTTTCATCTCAATCTACAAAAAATTGTGGTAATCCTGAAAAAGCATTAGTAGAGTTAAAAAAATATATATCGGAATATGAAGCCGATGGGTTTATTACGGGCACTGAGGAAATAAGCATGTTTGAGTTTGAAGTGTTTGATAAAGCAAAATGGCATTATGAGTCGGATTTCCCGCAGGAATTGAACTCGATAAATGCATATACTCACACTGGATTTTATTTGGGTTGGTTAAAGCATTTTCAAGAAGTAACAGACTACCTGGATAAAAAAGTAGATTCTATCGCAATTTATTTAAATCAATTGGATGGAGTTTTTACAAGTAATGAGGTAAATGAACTTGGATATAAATTTACGAATCATTACTCTGACTTTAAAAACGGGCAATACCTTGACGATTATGAAAATAATCTATGCTCTAATCTACCTAGTATATACCATGTGAAAAATAACTGTGAAAATTTTCAAATTGTTTGTGATTTTCTAGATTTCCGGTTTAAAGAATTCAAAACAAAATCTTAGGATTAAACTGCTGCTAGTATGATTTTCATCAATAGTAACATTCCTTTTAAGCATATTCAAGTCATACCGGGATATGTTTATCTTTCCTTAACAGAAAAGTACTTTCAATACGACTTTGATGAACAACGGGAGGCAGTAACTCGACTATAAAGCACCAGAGTTATATGAACCGAGAACAGGAAAAGTTGAATCAGCTGATTTGCATCATATGTAAAGGTATACCCACAAAGCAGTTTAAATAAAATATAACTATGGAAGAGCCGTTTGAAGTTTTATTTAAAAAAAACGAATACAAACCCTTTGAATACAAGGGTAAAATAGTATCGCTCGCAGATACATTTAATGTGCCAATTGGGAAAACAAAATTTGTAATAAAGTTTGAACAAGTAAATAGTTTATGGGAACAAGGAATTATGATTCACAGCAATGAAGATACTTTTTCCGTGAATGAAAATGAATGTCGCTCAGGATTTTATTTATGGCAATCAGCTTCATTGAGCGAGACTGAGTTCATTGTAAAGTCTTCAACTGGAGAGTTTAAAGTTTGGAACATTTGGAGGTTAAATAATAAGCCAATGCAATATGGTCATAATGGTGCTGCATTGTACATTGAAGAAATCCCAAATGGGAAAAGATATTATTGTAATGATGGCTCTCCGGATGACGATTTTGATGATTTGGTTTTTACAATAGAAAAGGTTCAAGAATGATCAAAAAAGGAAGAGACCAAGTTCATATATTGGACGAATCAGGTTTTTTGATTATCGCCTTGCCCTAGTATTTTAAAATAAATAGTCAAATTACGCTAATTACAATGTTTGCAAACGAGCAACACAAAGTTGAAATAGCTCTTTGAAATAAAGTATATAAAAAATTCACGATGATTTACCGTTTCACCTTTAATGGTAAGAAGAGTGATCATGAGGTAAAAGGAGATCGAAATAGTTATACAACAGAATTCAGACAATTTGATCCTAGATTAGGAAAGTGGCTAACTGATGACCCGCTTACAAGTAATGACCAGGTTGGTCATCATACTGTTCTTACTTTGATAATCCATGTACAAGGTATTAAACAAATATCAACCATATAGAGCAGATGGTTTAAACTATTATTTAGAAGCATCCAAATCTGGATATTCAGCAACCCAAAAGCATAGTATGTCAAGATTTCTTGAGATATTAGGAATGGTAATTAATATTAAATCAATCTATGAAAATCAATTATAAATTGGTAATTATTCTTTTATTACCATTATTACAATCTTGCCTTTTTAAGGATAACTGTAAAAAAATAAATCTTAGGTCTGACGAAAAGGTATGGTTTGATTCTTTCAGAATAGAATTGCCATGTTCTTTTCAAAGGATATTCAGGATGACACTGTACAAAATTGCTATAAAAGGTTTCGAGTTATAGACATGAAAATTGAAGGTAATTTAGATCTAAGTCAAACTGAAAGAGATACATTAATTGATGGACAAAAAGTGAATATCAACTATTTCAGTTCAAAAACCAACTCATACATTCAAGAGTTTATCTGGTCAAAGCAATTAGGGTTAGTAAGTTACACAACCATTTCAGGTGAAATTTTTCAGCGAAGATATTTTTTAAAAAATAGTGTTTCCCAACTGTATTTCGCGATGATATTTTTTTGATCGTAATCAATAAAAACTACATTTCTATTGATTCAAATTTTGTTAACCTAACATAGCTTAATAAGCAGAAGGTAAGCTTCCCAAAATGCTGAATCGTTTAAAATTAGGGTTCGCAAACGCGTAATTGTATAATTAATCAAATATGATGGTTTTATAGATGGAGGCTTTTTTAAGCTTAAGTAATTATCAACGACCTTTGTGGGGTATGCCCCATGAGAAAAGAGCTAAATATTGTGCTGAACTAAGTACGAATGTATTAGGAGGATTGTTTAAGGAACTCCGTGAAAAATTTGAAGAGCTCAAAACAGTAGGTTTAGGAAAATATGAAAATGAAAAATATACCGAAAATAAACTAAGACAAGAGCAAAAACTAGTTAAACGAACCAAAATTTAATTCTAAAAAGTATGAGAGGAATTGTTATTCTATTCTTATTTATTCTTCAAAACTCGAGATGTCAAGTAAATGACAAACAGGATAAAGCAAATTGTGATAATCCTAAGGCCATTGAAGATGGTGATCTTTATGTTGAGCATGTTTATTACAAAGGTGATTTTTTTTCAGGTAAGGTTAAAATTTGTGATGACAAAGAACTTAAAGCAATTATGTCATTTAAAAAGGGAAAAATGAACGGTAAATTCATTGCTTTTCAAGAAGGACAAATTACAATCAAGCAATCATATACAAAAGGAAAAGTTAAAAAAAGTACAAGTTATTTTTTAGATGGACGACTCAGAGGGAAGGGCAAATATAAAAATGGGAAGAAAAATGGTAAATGGGTTGAATATTATGAAAATGGAAAAATAAACACTTTAGAATTTTATAAAAGTGGGATTAATGAAGGTGAATGGTTAGCATATTTTGAAAATGGCCATTTACGCTCTAAGAATTATTATTTAAATGGAAAAGAAAATGGTGAATGGCAGTTTTTCAATGAAAATGGGCTTTTAGCTGAAGTTCAATTCTGGAGTGAGGGAAGCAAGGAAGGTAAATGGTTGACATATAATTACAATGGTCAATTGATAATTGAAGAAAACTTCAAGAAAAATGAATTGTCTGGGGAATATATTGAGTACTATGATAATGGAAAAATCAAGTTTCAAGCAGTAAATTTGAATGGTCTCTATCACGGGGTATTTAAAGGCTTTAATGAAAGTGGAGAGATCAAATTTGAAGCAATTTACTTTGAAGGAGTTTTACAAAGTTGTATGGGTAATTGTGAGGAATTTTGAATTGCTATTTTAAAATGGACTTCTTCACAACACATTTATTACATTGGAAATTCCTTCATTAAGGGTAGTGTCGAACTTGTTAGGAGTTTAATGTGAAATAAAGGATGAGTTAATAATAAAACCTAAAGATTAATTGAAAGAATTTATAGACAGTTGGATTATTTCGTACCCAACATGAATTATTTGTGCATTAATAGCTTCAATTATTTTGTATAGAACTTTGAAATTTGTAAAAAAGGAATGGACAAACGATATGATTATAGTACCATATTATGATGGTGTGTTGTCTGGACTTATTTTTTTAATTGCCAGTATAATAGTTTTTTATTACCGGATAAGGATGTAAATTTTACCTTTTTTCTCCGAATTTACATTTTGAAGATAAGGACCAAAACACATGAATATTGGATTATTGAAAAAAAAAATCATAAGCTGACCAATTGTCTGAAAAAGATTGACCCCTTCGATAAAGAAATAGATTTGAACCAGAAAAGGAACGGAAATTAAAAGCACTTCTCTCGCAATTACAATATCCTGAAAATGGATCCAAATATTCATTTCAATGATGAAAGTATTTTTATATTGGTTATTGATTCAACTTTTAGG
>JAJTEO010000086.1 GCA_021300395.1 Fluviicola sp.
GCCTTTTTAAGAGCTTTTATTGCTAATGGTTTATATACCTGTTCGTTTTTCTTTGTTTCTTTCCAATCATCAGATCGTAAATTTTGTGGATTCCAATTTTTGAAAAAATTCAAAAAACGCCATTCGTCATTATCTTTCATAAATCTTTCTGCAAGATTTAAAATTTCTGAATGCCATTTTGATTGACCGTGTTTCGAATAATTATTATGGTATTGTTCAAACAAAGCCCACAATTCAGAAAATTTATTTTCCTTGTGAGCATTAAAAATGTTCCAAAAAATCGTTTCTCTGAAAAAGTCTAAAACGACTACTTTTTCAAGATCAATTTTACTTAAAAATTCTTCAATGTTTATTTCGATATTTGAGTTTACTAACTCCCTGCAAATGCGTGAAATTAACGAAGGAATTTCTTTACCCTCTTTATATCCGTTGTGTAAATCTTCATAACGAAGATTATCAGGATTCCATAATATGAAGAAGTTATAAAAGTTAAAATCGTTGTGAGTTTTACAATAGTTCAAAGCAAAGTTTAATACCATCGAATGAAGCATTGACGGCCTTTCATTTTTTAAGTTCATATAATCTCTCAAAAATATTCTCACACCCACAGATGAAAGATTGCTTTCTTCCGCTTTTATATACCTGTAAATTATCCAACCGTAAGATTCGTGATGAAGTTCTGTAAGTCTGTTTTGAGAAATTAAGTTTTTGAAAATCGCTAATGCTTCTTTATTATTTCCGTTTTTACTATGGACTTCTGCTTTTTGAACATCTGAATAATTAGTATCAATTTTAGGTCGAAGAAAATTCTTTTGATTATCTATTATTTCGTCAATTTCCTGAAAGTCGATAGAAAGTAGCTGATTAAAATAAACACCTGCTTGATTTGTGTTTCTATCAGCGATGTAGTATTTGCTTAAATCAATTAAAGTGTAGGCAAAAGCTTTTTGAATCCAGTTATCATAGGGTTCGTTTGAGAATAATCTTTGTGCAATATTAAA
Source organism: Fluviicola sp. (assembly GCA_021300395.1). Taxonomy (GTDB): domain Bacteria; phylum Bacteroidota; class Bacteroidia; order Flavobacteriales_D; family Crocinitomicaceae; genus CAIUKX01. The sequence continues at coordinate 1,002 of JAJTEO010000086.1, forward strand.
TGCCTCAATTAATTTATTGAGTTTTGAAATACCTTCTAAATCTTTGGCTTCATTTCTAAGTGCGAAAACAGTTTTAGAGTCCATAAACTATCAATTTTATTTGTTCCAAAAATGATTCCGATGTTTTTTCTAAAACTTCAAATTTTGAAAAAAACCCTTTTGTGTGATTGTTTTCACTTGTACCATACCAAACTCTAAAAGTCAAGTGGTCCTTTTCAGAGAATGCTCTAAAAACATCCTGATTATTATGGCTTTGTATTATTTTAAGGTTAATTTTTTCATTATTGCAACTTAACATCCAGATAGAATAAATCTCTTTTCGAAAGTCTAATGGCAATTTGGGGATGTTATCTGATATTGAAGCGATACTTTGATTTTTATCCAAACAAACTTCAATACAAGACTTTACAATTAATTCATCGGCACCATTGAGATTTTCTATACGAACATTGCCGACAGCAAAATTATCCTTTGAACCTTTATTGTCTATATTTATAATCAATTGTTGATTTTCGCTTTTAGGGATTGAGTAAAGTGCTTTTGTCAGGTATTCAGAATACTTTTTTGAACTTTCAAGTAAGTATCCATTTTGTTCCAATAATTTTGATATTTCACAAATAGCACCTAATACATTTTGGTTTTCAATTAATTGAACTTTATCTACATATTTTGTGTCGACTTCGTAATTATCGAATATCAGATATTGTTTTGATTTATTTGAAACGCCACTTGCAGAATTGTCTTCAAATACACAGTCCATTAAAGGATTTATTCTTTTTGGCGAAGTAAAATTGACGACTTTCGCAGCTGTAATACCGCTATAAAGCCAGCGGAAGTAACTATCGTTTGTGATTCCATCATTTTCTTTACGGTGGCCTTTTATAATTATTTCGTCATAATTTGAACCTATTGCTTTATGTACAGTAATGGCCCAACCGTATTTTACAAAAACAGCATTTACCAATGGGTCAGAATTCTTGATTTGATAAAAGAGTTTCTTAGAGTATTTATTGTAATAGCTTGCAAGTAAGTTTTTTAATTTTTTGCTTACTTCAACTTTTCCTTTCTTCTCTTTTGGTAAATTGTAGTTCTTGATAAGTACTTTTATAGCTTCTTTTTCTTCACTTGAAAGGACATTGTATTGGTTGTCTTGTAACATTAGTTTGCACTCTGGACTATCATCAAATCTTTGTTTGCGTTTTTCATCATTAATTTTTGAATTAACAAAAACTCTAAAAGAAATTTGTTCTTCTTTTGTCAAGTCATCTTCGCTGTTAAAATAATTATCAAAAATCCAAATATCAGTCTCAGGAAACCCTACCAAACTCAGACATTTTACTTTTATCTTAGTGAACGACAAGACAATTGGAGTTGGTGTTTGTCGAATTTTAATTGGTTCTTGTAGTGTTTCTTTAATGGCTAGCACAGTTAAAAACATACCATTTATAATTCGTCTTGGGTTTTGGAAACCGCTATCATCGGGGATAGAAATGTTGTTGTTTGCTATTAGTAAATCTCCAATACCCAAACTTTCTCCATTTCTCAAGCATTGTTTTTTAATCCACTTGTTAGTTTTTAAGCAATCTTTTTTTGAATAGAATAAAACCGCATTATCAGGCTCATTATTAAATGGCTTTGAGAACCACGAATGAAGATTTTGAATTCTTTGGTTATCGTCCTGTAAATCAATTAACGAATATTCATCAAAACCATAATTCAAATTATTGAAAAGTGATTTTTCAATGCTAGTTGCTAAATTAATTCTCAATTTTTCTTTCCCATCAGTCGCTTCGTTCTCTATCGGTTTGCGATAATGTATTATTTTTTCTTTATCGTACAATTCTGCCAAAGCGTCTAAATTCAATGCCGTATCTTCATCTTTACCAAATGTTAAAGAATAAGGATCTCCAATAAATACAATTTTGCGGTTGCTGCTTGGATTGACAAATTTGATTATATCTTCCAATAATCTACCCGAACCAAAACGCAATAGTTCAGATTGACTTAAGCTACGGCTTACTAAATGAGCCTCAGCAATAATAATCAATGCTTTTTCATCAATATCCATACTTGATCTAAGAGGAATTACTTCCAATAATTCTTCTTGTTCTTCTGTATCTGGATTTTCATTTTGTCCTTCAATATCAGAACCACCATAAATAATACTGTAAATTCCTTCTGTTTCAATATTGCTCCTTCTTTGTATTTTCTTACTAATTCTTGCGGAATGTGACCATTTTTCAATTTGGGGGATATTGTGATTCACAGCTTCATTAGCAATATATCGTAACCAAGAATCTCTATCTTCAGCACTCATAGATTCCAAAACCAGAAATCCACCACTTTCTTCCTTCAGAAAATCAACAATGTTTTTTTCAACATCATACTCAATTACTTTTAACCGCTTTGCGGTGATTTGTTTAGGAATAGCAATTTTTATGTCCTTAATCCATTTTTCGGCAGGAAAAATGCTTTTAAAAACCTTTACATTTTCCTCTTGGTAAGTGTTGTCACTAGCAAAGTCGTAAAGAAAATTACCTAATCCGGATTCTTGAATAAGTTTGTAATAGGGCAGGTTTCTTGGAACTTCATTGTCAATTTCAACTGGCCCAGAAAAAATATTTGCAATACACACTCTTGCGGGGTTTATCCCGACAAAATATTTGTTTTGCTCAATCATTTCTCTAAAAGCGTTTCGATAAGAAACTAATTGCCTAAATGGATTAATAAAACTAGCCCCTGCTTTTATTTCTAATCTACTTCGATCCTTCGTACTTTCATTATGCCACTTAGAAGTATGGAATTCATTTTCATTTGGGGGCAATTTAATTATCCCATTATAATCCTTAAAATCAATTAGTATAATTCCATTGTTATAATACAAAATAGCATCAGCTCGAAAACGTGAATATGATTCATTAAATGGATTTCCAATCAATAAACCATCATAGCCAAACTGATCAAATGCAGTTTCAATTATATTTACAACTCTCCGAAATTGTTCGTTTTCGTGTGTATGTCTCGTTCTGTTATTTAATATTTCAAGCATTGTAAGAGCCTAGTTATTTTCGTTTGTATTAGGGCAAAATCATATGTGCTAAATTGCAATAACAATTCTCCCATGTTGTTGAGCAAAAAGGTTAGTGACGCTAAGTTAATATTTTGCCGAGAATTCGGCAGTATTTTGATATAAAGATTTGTAATACGAATCATTGAGAATCATCCCAATGCCTTGGTATTTTCCTGGTGAAAATACTAGATTTAGGACAGCACTCCATCGTATAATTTAAACTTGTATCGCAGGAATTGAGGTAAATGTAATAGTATTTGATAGTTCTCAAAGAGCGCTCGATACAAACATTATCTATTGCACGACCTTTTCCGCCACCGACATTTTGATACCTTTTCCCAATATCGCATTTGTCCATTTTGGGCTAGTATGCAGCAATCCGTGGTTGGCGTTGATGATTTATGGCACTACGTTTTCTACGATGCTGTTTCAAGCACATCCAAACATCAATGCTCACTATTTGAGTTGCAGTTGCCCCAACCCATGCTTTACGTATTTTCTCCAGTCTATCACGAGGCTAGTGTATGGCGACAATGTTTACTTCAGATTTCTAGGACATCTGTGCCAAAGTAATTTGAAGCCGCTTCTAATGAAACCTTTACGGTAAAATTAGCCGTGAATTCGCGTCAGATTTCTTTGGTCATATCGTTTAGTCAAATGAGGTATTTTTTTAACTAAACATCCGATCTAGTATTCAAAAAGTATTATAATTACACTTTCAATCAATATTTCCGCCATTCAAAACTCTTAAATCCACTTTCAACAGCCCATTTTCTCCAAACTTCCCTAAGAATTTCATTGTCTCTTAATCCTCTAGGATTAATATATTTCTGCAATTGAACATCCTTATCCCTTTCGTGAGTTTCCAACACATGAAGATTCACGAATTGATATATATTATTTTCTATACGTGGCAGACAAAATGAGCGATTTTTATCAAGCGCTGTTTTTATATCTACATTTTGTGCTGTGCAGTACTTTCTGATCTGTTCAATCTCGTTTATCCCAAAATAAAATTGGCTGTTACTGTTTTTACCTTTGTATTCCAGATAGCCATCCGTAAAAATATAAATATGATTATCGAAATTGATAAATGTAGTGTCAACACCATTTGTTAAAACTTTATTTTCCTTTATTAATTTTCCGTTTTCAACTTTATCAACCATCACGCTTAACAGATCTAATCCCGGATTTCTTATATTCCTGTATGCATTTTGCACTTTTTTATTAAATTCTTCGATCGCCTGATTTAGTCCATTATTTTCATATTTACCCGTAGAATTTATAAATTGCTGCTTAGATCCTAAGTCCTTTATTTTGTCAATATCTATCGAAGCGACGCTTTCCGTTGAAAATGTGGAGAATAAAATACTCGATTTGTCACCTATTTTTTCCCCAGGTTTAACACATTCATCTTTGAAAAATCTCAAAATGTTTTTAATTTCTTCTTCATCTTTTGGAGGATATTGTTGGTTAGGAAAAACACCATTTATCAAAGGTTCAACTCTATCTGATAGATCGGACAGAATTATGATATTCTGATATGTCTGACTCTTATTAACCGGTTCTGGCAAACACGACACTAACTGCAATAAAATTATTCCAGCAACTACCCTAAAATAATTATTCATTTTTATCTAATACTGTTACTAATAATTTGTTCTATTTGCCTAACTCTTTGACTCACTTCTCTTTCAGCATAAAGTTCTGGCAAATATTCAATGAAACCCGATTTATAAGCCGAAGACACACTGTTTAAAATTTCATTCGTAAAGATTTTACCGCTTGTAATACTGGAAATAAAATTGTCATAGATCACCGTAATATTTTTCAATAATTCCGCAAAAGTATTCTCTACATTATTTTGTCGCAGGTTAATTTCTCTCTCCAACTTGTCAATTTCTTCATTTTTTTGTTTTAAAATCTCCTCTTTGTCTTTAATTCTACTTAAAAGAACTTCTTTTTGAAGATTTAGATCGAGTAATGCTCGGTCCAACGTTTCGATTTGCTTGTTTTTATTTGCATCAACAATCTCACGCTGCGATTTTTGATAAGAATCCACAATGGACTCAATTAGGTAATGCGTAATTATTAAAGGTAACATTCCAAAAACAAATATTAACCAAAATTCACCATGAGAAGGAACTTGCCAAATTTTCAACTGAGAATTTTGCCCTATCAGTAAATTCTTGATTTCATCTGAATTCATCGCAACCATTATTGATACAACAATATCAAAAACTAAAATACCAACCCAAAAACACAATGAGTTCACCCATTCTTTTTTACTACCAATAAGTTTTAAATTAGATAACAAAACGGGAATTAGAAAAAAGAACAAGGCCATAATCCCAAATAATGCACCTTGAGTTGTAAAAATTTTCAATATTGCATTGGCATCTACAATTTGAGGAAGCCCTGGGTTAACACCTGCCTCTAGAGAATTTCGAATTATATTACCTTCAAAAAAAACTTTGTACATTGCTGATGCAAAAAACATCGAAAGGTAGAAAACCAAAATGATTAAACCTACCATTTTAAAAATTGTACCCGCAGTCCAAAATCTCTTTATGACTAAAGCAGATTCGAGAGAGTTTCTTTCTAATCTGTTTTTTTCGATATCATTATTAATTTGCAAAAGTCCCTTTTCTCCTGTGTTGAGGCTACCCGATTCGAAAATTGACTTTTCGCCTTTCAGGTCAGTTATTTTGGTGTTCATCTGTCTTATTTCAATGTCATGGTTAGACTTTATCGATCTAAGTTCATTCTGTTTATCAATTTCTAATTCCGCCTTTTTATTTTCCAAAGCAGAATCTATTTTTTGAATTATTACACTTTTCTTACTATTCAGAGTATCATCTGTCGCAAATGTTTTTATCTGCTCTTTTATTTCGCTAAAATTTGTGCTAAATATGTCAATATTCCCTGATTTGCTTTTGGAATCTTCATAACCTTGTTTCCTGTAATTCTCAGTATTCATGTTAGCAGTAGCATAAATGATATTTGATAATTGTTGGGAAAATGTATCAGCGATGTTGTTTGGATGAATAGTTCTTGTATTTATATTGTTTTGTTCCATAAGATTTGATGTGTTAATATTGACGTCTATTGGGTGATCAATTTTATATTTAAGTCTTTGAAATTCAGCTAACCATTGGCGGTATATATTTATGTCATCTGAAACTTGGATATTCTCTACATTGTTATTACTTGCGTTGTAAGTATAGTTGTAAGAGCCATTTATTGAAATTACATTATCGATGAGACAAAACTTATGGTGCATCAATCCTCTTTCATCATCAGTTTCCAT
>JAJTEO010000087.1 GCA_021300395.1 Fluviicola sp.
CAATCGCTAATTCAAGAGTAATTGGATATTTTCCAATCGTTCCAAAATAAACTTTTGTTTGGTGAATTGAAGTTGTATTTTCAACCGTTGAAGCTGTTTTTTTATTTTCAGGTGATGAACAAGCTGAGAATAAAACAATCAAAAGAAGAAAATAAAAAAAGCTTTTCATATGGTACAATTTATAAATCTACCCCAATTCAAAATTCAAAATCCAACATCCAAAATTTTTATGCTGAGCGATGTCGAAGTTAAAAAAGGTGTTTCTCCGCATGATAAGAAGATCTTACCAACGGCCCACTTTCAACATAACGGAAGCCCATTTTTAAACCTAATTCTTTGTATTCATCAAATTGTTCAGGAGTGATAAACTCAACAACAGGTAAATGTTTTGGAGTAGGTTGTAAGTATTGACCTAAAGTTAAAATATCAACTCCAACACTTGCTAAATCTTGCATTGTTTCGATTACTTCTTCACGAGATTCACCTAATCCTAGCATAACGCCAGACTTCGTTCTCATTCCACCTTTTTTCAAACGGAATAAAACTTCTAAACTTCTATCATATTTTGCTTGGATACGCACTTGCTTCGTCAAACGACGAACGGTCTCTAAATTATGTGAAACGATTTCTGGAGCAATATCAATGATTACTTGTAAGTTTTCCCATTTCCCAGCAAAATCAGGAATTAAGGTTTCCATTGTAGTGCCTGGAGATTGGTTACGAACAGCGCGAACAGTTTGAGCCCAAATAGTAGAACCTCCATCTTTTAAATCATCTCTATCTACAGAAGTAATTACAGCGTGTTTCACTCCCATTGTTTTAACAGAGTGAGCAACTTTTCCTGGCTCAAATTCATCAACCGCATCTGGTTTACCAGTTTGAACGCCACAAAAACCACATGAACGTGTACAAATATTTCCTAAAATCATGAAAGTAGCAGTTCCTTCGCCCCAACATTCTCCCATGTTTGGGCAACTTCCACTTTCACAAATTGTATGTAATTTATGTTGATCAACTAATGAACGTACTTTTTTGTAATTCTCACCAGTTGGCAATTTCACTCGTAACCATTTCGGTTTTTTTATTCTTACAGATGAATTTTCGTTTTCTAATTCACTCATAATTGCTCGTTGTTTCGTTATGGACTTAATTTACTCGAATCAAAGGAAAGACAATAAAAAACACTACTTTTGTAACGTTTCCCTTTGGGGTAATAATTAATTCATTACAAAGTTACAATATTTATTTACCATGATTACGTCAAAAGTTGAATATTTAGGAGATTTAAGAACGAAATGTACACATCTTCAATCTCAAACTGAAATCATAACAGATGCTCCAATAGATAATAATGGAAAAGGAGAAGCATTTTCACCAACTGACTTAGTTGCGACAGCTTATGCTTCATGTATGATCACAATCATGGGGATTTTTTGTAACAATCATGAAATCAGTTTTGTTCATGCTGAAGCGAATGTTCAAAAAATCATGGCGGCTGAACCTAGAAGAATCGGTAAAATCGTAATTGAATTAGATTTAACAAAAAACAATTGGGACGGAGAAACTGCTGAGAGAGTAATCAGAGCAGGTAAAGCATGTCCAGTAGCAAAAACGCTTGGCGATAATGTTGAGGTTGAATTTGCATTTAGATATTAACAACCAATGAGGCGTAAGTCTGAGTAGATTTTACAAAAATCGTATCGAAGACAAGCCGAACAAAGAATATATGGAAAACAGAAGAAATAACCGAAAAGAAGGTTACGGTAAAAGAGAAGAATATTCAGCAAATAGAAAATTCACTCAAAGAGATAGTTTTGGAAGTGAAAATACATATGAACGAAGAGAAAGAAAGGATTCTGATGAATTTATTTTTGGTATTCGTTCTGTGATTGAAGCAATCAAAGCAGAAAGAGAAATTAATAAAGTAATGATTCTAAAAGGAATTAATAAAGATTTATTTTTAGAATTAAAAGATGCATTAGCAGGAAAGAATTATTATATTCAATACGTTCCTCAAGAAAAATTGGACAAAGTAACGCAAAATAATCACCAAGGTGTAATTGCTTATGTTTCTCCAATTTCTTACCATAATATCGAAAAATTGGTGGAAGAAAAATTAGAAAAAGGTGAGAAGCCTTGTATCTTATTTTTAGATCGTATTACAGATGTTAGAAATTTCGGAGCAATCGCTAGAACAGCTGAGTGTGAAGGAGTGGATGCAATCGTTATTCCATCAAGAGGTTCTGTTCAAGTAACTTCAGATGCGATTAAAACTTCTGCAGGTGCATTGAATAGAATTCCAGTTTGTAAGTCAGATAACATTAAAGATTCATTATTCTATTTACAACAATGCGGATTAAGAATTGTAGCTTGTACTGAAAAAACAAATGTTCCGTTATATGAAGTGAACTTAAGAGGTTCAGTTGCGATTGTTATGGGTTCTGAAGAAGATGGTATTACTTCTGATATTCTAAACATGGCTGATATTAAAGCGAAAATCCCTATGAAAGGAGAGATTTCTTCTTTAAATGTTGGCGTTGCAACAGGTATGGTTTTGTATGAAAAAATCAGACAAGAATTATACGGATAGTAAAATAGATTTCAAAAAAAATGGAGAAGCTCAATTTGAACTTCTCCATTTTTTTTGAATATAATTATTGTTTTTTAATTCAATATAATTGGATAAGCTGTTCCGTTTATAGTAACAGTCGCATTTGCATCACACGTTCCGGTACCATAATCAATTGTTCTGACTGGTTTGTTTGAAGGTGTAACTGTTATTATACCACTCTTGAACCAACGACAAGCTAACGCTCTTACCAAAGGTGAAGTAATTAATGTTGTGAATGAATTACCACTTGAATTTGTACCTGAGCCACTACCTGTTATAGAATATTCATCATCAATAAAAGTTAAAGTACTTTCGCCTTGTGTCCATACTCTAACTCTATCTGAAACCCAAGTGATTGTTCCTCCGTTATTTGCTTTAATAACTTGGCCATCAACGTGAATTGTAAAAGTTGTCTTTCCATTTGAGTTATGTCCGTTGTTTGTAACCGTTTTTGTACCAAGCAGTTGGTTATTATCAACAAAATAGTTATCAAATGTTATAGTGTGAACAGAAGCACTATCTCTGTAACGCCCGATATATGAAACAAGAATTTTGCCTCTTCTAGATTTTCCATCATTACAAACACAATTTGTATTTCCAAAATCAATAGTAATCGATTTTGGGTTAGATAAAGAATCGTGAGTTATTGTTGCACAACTTGATTTTTCATATTCATCATTTTGCTTTACATCTCCATTAAAAGTTGGCGAGTAAAATACTAAATTTCCTGTTGCGGATTGATCTGCAATATTTTGTGCATCGTTGAAATGACCTTCGGCAATGTTGTTGTCATTCGCTGCAGAAACATCTGAATCAACTATAGGTGAGTTATTGGCTTTCTTTTTACAACTTGGAACAGTTGTTAAAGTAATTAACGAAAGTAACGTTAAAGCAATTATAGTTTTTGTGTTTTTCATAATAAATACAATTTGCATTTTTATTTAGAACTTAAATTTATCAATTTTTATTTTGAAACGCGAATATCAGTTTTGTTATTTTTTAGCTAAAATTATTTGACATAATCCTGCTTTTGAACTAACATATATTGATCGTTGTCCATTTTTAGATAACCTTGATCATAGCAAAAATAGTACATTGCCCCTTTTTGTGTCTTATAAACATTGGTATAATAATGAAAGTTAAAACCATCTTCAGCTAAGCGAATTCCATCTACGGTATTTTTCCCATTTGGATTTAGATTTGCTAAAACGCGACGATTTTTTCGAAGGATATTATTGATTCTGCGCATATAATTCGTAGAATCTTCATTTAATCGGTTATTAAAAGTATTTCGACAATAATCAGAACAGAATTTTTGGTCTTTTCGCCCCTTTAATTTTTGTTCACATTCTTGGCATTTTCGTTCATTCATTTTAAGTGTAATTTGGAAAAATTATTGCCCAATGTTAACATTATTTAACAGCATTTACAAGTGTTTAGTAAGGAAACTTGTTCAACTTTGTATGTTCATTCATTACAACTATGTCGGAGAATTTAAATAATACAATTAATCCAGCAGAAGCGCTGCGAATTTTAAGTGAAAAAATAAAACATGAAAATTTTATCTTTTCTCAACTAAAACAAGAAGTTGCTAAAGTAATCGTAGGTCAATCTAATATGGTTGAGCGTTTATTAATTGCTTTGTTAGCGGATGGACATGTTTTGTTAGAAGGTGTTCCAGGTTTAGCAAAAACATTAGCAATTAAAACACTTTCTGAAGCCATTGATGTGAATTTTAGTCGAATTCAATTTACGCCAGATTTATTACCTGCAGATGTTACAGGGACATTAATGTATAGTCCAAAGACAGAAAGTTTTAATGTAAAAAAAGGTCCAATTTTCTCCAATTTTGTTTTGGCTGATGAGATAAATCGTGCTCCAGCGAAAGTTCAAAGTGCTTTATTGGAAGCGATGCAGGAACGTCAGATTACAATCGGTGATGAAACTTTTAATTTACCTTCTCCATTCTTAGTATTGGCAACAATGAATCCGATTGAACAGGAAGGAACGTATTCATTACCTGAAGCGCAAGTAGATCGTTTCATGTTGAAGTTGTTTTTAGATTATCCAACGAATAGTTTATGCTACAAGAACTCCTGAGAAATATGGATTAGGATTCTTAGAACCGTTAATCAGTTATGGTTGTTCGCCAAGAGCTAGTATTAATTTAGCTTTGGCAGCGAAAGCATATGCATTTTTACAAAATAGAGCATTTGTTATTCCTGAAGATATTCGTGCAGTTGCTCCAGATGTGATGAGACACAGAATTGGTCTAACATATGAAGCGGAAGCAGAAAATATGTCTGCAACAGATATTGTTTCAAAAATATTGAATCGAATTGAAGTACCTTGATTGAACTGAGTAGTTAAACTCAATGGAAACGAAAGAAATACTAAAAAAAATACAAAAGCTTGAGATCAAAACGAAAGGTTTGACAAAGCATGTATTTTCTGGAGAATACCACTCGGCATTCAAAGGGATAGGTATGGCTTTTAGTGAAGTGAGGGATTATCAATTAGGCGATGAGGTGAGAACGATCGATTGGAATGTAACGGCGAGGTTCAATAGCCCATTTGTTAAGATTTTTGAAGAAGAACGTGAATTGACAGTGATGTTGATTATCGATGTTTCTGGTTCTAGTGAATTTGGTTCGACTGTAAAATCAAAGAAAGATTTAGCTTTAGAAATAGCCGCAGTTTTAGCTTTTTCAGCAATAAGTAACAATGATAAAGTAGGAGCAATCTTTGTTTCAGATAAAGTAGAAAAGTACATTTCTCCAGAAAAAGGACGAAATCATGCGCTTATTATTCTACGAGAATTAATTGAGTTCAAACCTGAAAATAAAGGAACAAATCTGAATGAAGCGCTTAGATTTTTTAGAAATACACAAAAAAAGAGAAGTATTGCATTTGTAATTAGTGATTTTTTCGATACCAATAATTTCATGGAAGGCATGAAAGTGAGTCGTAAAAAACATGATATGGTTGCAATTCGCTTGTTTGATCCGGCTGAATTTGAATTGCCAAAAATGGGATTTGTACAATTGTTTAATGCAGAAACAGGAAAAACTTCTTGGGTAAATAGTAATTCAGTTTTAGTTCAAGATTATTATACAAAAGAGGCGGTTTTAAGTGAAACGAAAATAAAAGATGATTTTAAAAGAGCTGGAATTGATTTAGCAACTTTTTCAACAGAACAGGATTATATTCCAGTATTAATGAAATTATTTCAACGAAGAGGATAATGAAAAATTGGTTTCTGATATATTGCGTTGTGTTATTTCTTGGGAATTTATTCTCTCAAGAGGTAGGAAGAACGTTAATTGGTAGAAATCAATTTCTAATTGGTCAGCAAACTTCGTTGACCTATATGATCAAAGTTGATTCAAAAGAAAAAATTCCTTTTAAGTCATATTCAACTTTTATTCCAGCAAAAAGATTCATTCAAAACAGCAAATTAGGTTCGAAAGAGATGATTGAATTAGAAATAATGCAAGCATTTCATGACACGATCGTTTCTGGAAAAGAGAACGAATTACTTTGGGTTGGAGGATATAAAATTACTGCTTGGGATTCGGGATATTTTGAAATTCCTAAAATAGAATTATCAGTAAACGGTAAAGAATTACTTTTTCCAGCTCAAGTTATAAGGGTAGATTTAGTTCCTGCGAAGAAAGGTCAAGATATTTATGATATTAAAGAAGCCTATGCTAAATTACCAGCCGAACCAATTTCTATTCAAATTAAAAATTTCTTCAAAAGCAATTGGTGGTGGATAGTTCCAGTTATTATCATTGGTATTGGAACGTGGATTTATTTCAGATGGAAAAAAGTAACCAAAAAGCCTGTTAAAATAAAAGTGCTCTCATTAAAAGAGCGAACATTAATGGCAATTGATGCTTTAGAAAAAGAAAAACTTTGGGAAAAAGGGAAACTAAAGAAGCACTATATTGAGTTGTCATTTATCATACGTTCTTATTTAGCTGCTCGATATGAGGTTAATTTATTAGAAAAAACAACCCAAGAAACGAAGTTATTATTAACTCAAAAAGGGTTGAATAAAGAAACTATTGAAGTAATCGTTGAGATTTTGATTCAATCTGACATGGTGAAATTTGCAAAATCTTCACCTGATGAACTTTCAGTTTTAAGAATCTCAGTATTGGCAAAACAAATTATAGCAGAAACAAGTCCTATAGAATTCGAAAATGTTGACTAATTGGAACATATTGTTTTGGGAATATGATTTCCTTTCTCCAAACTGGTTATGGTTATTGGCGGTTGTTCCTATTGTCATATATTTCCTGTTAAAAAAAGAGCGAAATAAACATGGAGAAGTTAAATTTTCTAGAAATGAAAAAGAACAGCAGTTTTTAGCAACTTCTTGGGTTGTTCGTTTAAGGGAAGCAATTATACTGATATATGGTCTCATAATGATTTTATTCATTTTTGCTTTAGCGAAACCATTTCATTGGAATTCACAAGAGAACTTCGATGAGAATTATAAAAATGGAATTGATATTATTATAGCGATGGATTTATCTGTTTCTATGTTGGCAAGAGATTTCGAACCTAATAGAATGGAAGCTTCGAAAGAAGTTGCAAAACGATTCATCGATGGAAGGCAAGGGGATCGAATTGGTTTAGTTGTCTATGCGGGAGAAGCGTATACAGCTTGTCCAGCTACGTTAGACTATAATGTGTTAAAAGAACAAATTGATCAATTAGATTTTGAAACCTTGGAAGGTGGTACTGCTATCGGAACAGGTCTAGGAACTGCAGTTGCTCGACTTAGAAATGATTCATTGCCTTCAAAAGTGGTAATCTTATTAACCGATGGGAGCAATAATGCAGGAGATATTTCACCAGAAACAGCAGCAGAATTGGCAAAAGCTAAAAATGTAAGAGTTTATACGATAGGTGTAGGTTCAAACGGTGAAGCACTTTCGCCAGTTCCAACTCCATTTGGGATTCGTTATGAATATGCTCCTGTGGAAATAGATGAACAAACATTAAAGAAAATTGCAGATAAAACGGGAGGACAATATTTTAGAGCGACTGATGAAAAAAGTTTAGCTCTAATTTATAAAGAGATAGAAAAGCTTGAGAAAAGAAAAATGTTAGATAAACAATATAAGTCTGAACCGCCTGCAACTCCAGGGGCGTTTTTAAATTGGGCTTTTTTGTTCATTCTATTAACATGGATTGTAAACTATAGTGTATTTAAAATAAATGAGTAACCAAGAGTTTACATATAATCTTAAAAAGTTGGCGACAATTATTATTGTTTGGGAGCTGATTTCCATTCTTTCTGTTGTCTCTGTGTTTTACTTTTTAGGCTATCAATCAACTTCTATAGGTGAACATTTAGCATTTCGCTATCCAAAGTTATTATTGTTGGAATTAGTCGTTCTGCCATTGTTAGGTTTATTATTATTTCAACTGAACAAATTGAATTTGATTTTTGGAAAAATTAATGAAAATGTTCGATTATCAATTTTTTCATCGGTTTCTACTGTTCACGTTGCAATTAAATACATCTTTTTTAGAATTGCACTCACAACTTTAGTAATTACAATCGCACAGCCATTTTATGGTTCAAAAAAAGTTGCAGGAACAGTTGAAAGTTTGGAATTGGTGATTGCATTGGATATTTCAAATTCCATGAATACTAGAGATATAGATAAGGAATTAACCCGATTGGATATAGCAAAAAGAGCAATCACGCAGTTAATCAATAATTTACATGGAGAAAAACTAGGGTTAACAATCTTTGCAGGAAGCGCTTATGTTCAGTTACCGGTGACAAATGATTACAATGCAGCAAAAATGTTTGTGAATGAAATTGAATCAGGAATGATTTCGAATCAAGGAACTAATATTTCAGCAGCACTTCAAACAGCAATGTCAATGTTTTCGAAGGCTAAGGTTTCCAAATCAATTATTTTGGTAACTGATGGAGAAAATCATGAAGAAAACCCAACTGTTGTTTATGAAGCGTTAAAGGAAAGTGAAATCCAAATATGTGTTTTAGGTATTGGAACAGAACAAGGTGGACTTGTGCCAAATAATCCATCACGACCAGAATTAGGGTACAAGCAAACAGCTGCAGGTAATCCGATTCAATCAAAGTTAGATGTAAATTTTATCAAACAAATTGCAGATAATACAAATGGAGTTGGAGTTGTTAGTAGTAGTGCTTTTCCTGATTTGAGAATGTTATTAGATAAGATTAATCACATGAAACGCACAAAAATGGATGATATTGAATTTAATGTATCACAGAGTAGATATCATATTTCATTATTTATCAGTCTGCTATTTTGGATATTGTATTTAATGTGGGATAGAAAATTCAGCGATCGTTTATTTAAAATGAAGAAAATATGAGAGTTGTTATAGCTGTTTTGTTGTTTTTGACTTCATTTCATTCTTTTTCACAAGAGTGGAGGGATTCTTTAGTTGTAGCAAGGTCGTCATATAAAAAAGGTGATTATCAAAAAGCATTAAAGTATTATAAAAGCGCACAAAAGAAAGCGCCAAAATCGGTTGATTTATCAGATGAGATGGGGCAAACAGCCTATAAAGCAAGAGAATTTGATCGAGCTGAAAAAATATACAATCAAAGTGGATCAAAATTAAATAAATCAAAAAAGTCAAAAACTTACCACAATATTGGTAATTCAAGAATGCAACAAAAAAACTATCAAGGCGCCATTGATGCATATAAGGAATCTTTGAAAAATAATCCGAATGATAAGGAAACTAGATACAATCTTTCTGAAGCAATTAGAAGGTTGAAAGATCAGCAGAAGAAAAACAACAAGGATAATAAGGATAACAAAAAAAATAAAGAGCAACAGAAAAATCAAAACAAGAATAATCAAAACAAGAACAAGGATAAAAATCAGCAGAATTCAAACAATAAAAACAATCAATCAAATTCAAATAAAAATAATCAACAAAATAAATCGAAGCTCCCTAACAAAGCAGTTGATCGAATGCTTGATCAGTTAGCAAAAAAGGAAGCTGAAACAAAAAAGAAAACGACGAGTAGAAAAGGAGATAATTTAGGAACAGTATCAGGTAAGGATTGGTAATTCCGATTGACCTTTGATAATTCTGGATTTAATTCCAGTTTAACCAAAGTTATATCGGCATACTACTATTTAATAGTAGGGAAACATTTAAAGATAAGATCGAATAATATGTTAAAGTGGATTAAAATAGTTTTATCGTTAATAATTACATTCAATTGTTTTTCACAAAAACCGATGGTTCAATTGATCATTGATCCGAAAGTGGCACAAGTTGGAGAAGAATTGACAATAACTGTTAAGACAAATGTTGGAGAAAATATAAATATTGATTTACCGGCAGCTCTTGTGAATGGTTACAGTGTAATGAAAGGAATGGAACATGAAATGGATTACAATTCAGGTAGAATGATTTCATTTTATTATTTATCTCAAACTGGAGCTATGTCAAAAGAAGGAATTTTTACTTTTGGTCCAGCATATGTAAAAAAAGGCAACAAGGTATACAAATCAAATACCGTTACTGTTAAAATCGAAAAAGACAAACCTGTTCATATGGGGAATGACGTTTCGACCAAGCAAATGAAGCAACCAGCCTTTGGTTTAATCGAAAAATCTAAGACAAAAATTTATGAAGGAGAGCCAGTTGTCGTTTCTGCTAAAATATACGCTCGATTCGAACCTACTTTCTTAGACGGTTATCAGCCATTTGAAATAGATGGAATGATAGAAAGTCATGATTTGGGCAACAATCAGAACATTTCAGTTGGTGAATCAACACTTAGAGGAGTGAGATTTTATAGTTTTGAATAAGATAAGAAATAATTATTTCCAACTCAAATTGGGAAATTAACAGTAAAACCTTTCAAATTAAATCTAAAATCTGATTTTGATGGATATTCATTTGTTTCGAATGGTTCCGTAATTGAAGTAGCGTCTCTACCTAAAGGAGCTCCAAAAGATTTTGTTGGAGGTGTAGGTAAATTTGAATTTTCTAGAAACTACGAACAGAAAGATTATAAAGAAGGAGATGTTATTGAATTAACATTAGTAATTAGTGGAGAAGGTAATCTTCATAATATAGACAAGCCCAAATTGAAATTGCCAAAAGGAATGGCTCAATATGGTGATGCGATAGTAGAAGATGATTACACTTTTGGTTATAAAGGTTCTGAAGGACAAATTAAGTATACTTATCATATTCAACTAAATCAATCAGGTGATATAGTTATTCCAGAACAAACGGTGTCTTATTTTGATCCAGCTAAAGAGGAATATGTAACCTTAAATGAATCATCTATATCTATTAAGGTAAAAGAGAATCCAAATTTTGTTAATCCTTCAGTTGTTTCAGGTTCAAAAGAAGTAAGTGATCAAATTGTTTCAAGTCAAACAGAGCTGCTAAATAAAGAAAGTAAAAAAAGTGATTTACCGATAAGCTTAATAATTGGAGCAGTCAGTATTCCATTGGTAGCCTTATTATTGTTTTTCTTTATTAAAAGAAATTCAGCGAACGATAAAGAAAAATCTATTCAAGAACCAATTAGGCAGTCTAAACCAAATGTATTAAATAAGAGTGAAGTGAAAGCAAATCATTCTTTAAGGATGGGTGAACTAATTACAATTAACACAGCAGGTAATATTAGTACTGTAATTACTCGAATACCAAAAGTATTTAATTCGATTGCAGTTGAATTAATGAATAACGATCATCAATTAATTATTAGTAATGCTGAGATGTTTTCATTTTTCACTTCTAAATCGATTTCAAATGAATTGATAGAGGAAATTAAATTAATAATATTAAAATGTGATGAGGCAAGATATGGTTTACAACTAGATCCAGAATCTGTTAGTGATCTAGTAGAAAAAACAACTGTCACATCTGAGAGATTATTGAGTGAATTAGGTGTATAAAGGATAAAAATAAACCGGTTTAATGAATATTTCATATCTTTTATCGATTATAATCAGTCTTTTATCTATTATTTTCATTTTTTTTCAAAAAAAAGATTGCAGATCAAAAAAGAGTATGTATCTTTGCACCCCGCTAACGAGCGAGAAACAAATTGAAATAAAGACTTGATTCATCAAGTCAATTGACATAAAGGAAGAGAAAACGAGTTCAACAAAATCTTTTTTAAAAATAAATTAAAAAAGTGTTGTGAGAATAAAAAGTTTGATTACCTTTGCACCCCGCTAACGAGCGAGATGTTAAAAAAAAGTTTTAGATTAATGAAA
>JAJTEO010000088.1 GCA_021300395.1 Fluviicola sp.
ATATTGAACAACTCCGCGAGAAAGTGGGTGAGTAGAAGAGTGTGCGACGCTTACTATTAATGCTTTTTCTTCGATGGTTAGTTCTTTACCTTGATATTCGACACCATCTAATACACCTGTTGTTAATGTTCCTGTTTTATCAAAAACAATGTCAGTAATTTCATTTATTCGCTCAATTACTTTTGCATTTTTAATATACAATCCTTTTCTGCCTAAAACACGAGTAATATTACCATAAGTGAAAGGTGCCGAAATTGCTAACGCACAAGGGCATGCAACAATCAATATTGATACAACTATTGGGGTAATTTTTGAAGCATCTATAAATGCCCATCCAATTCCAGCAACTGCGGATATGATAAGTATTATCGCAAGGAAGTAAACTGATATTTTATCTTGAATTGTACGTTGAGAAGCTTCTTTATCTTCTTTGATTACATCATTCCATAATTGAGTTAAATGACTTCTATTACTTTCCTTAAGTACTTTTAATTTAGTTCTTTGACCGATTAGCTTTCCTCCAGCATAAATAAAATCGCCTTTCTTTTTTATCACAGGTATTGATTCACCAGTAACAAAACTATAATCAATCTTTGCTTCTTCGGAAATTAACTCACAATCACAAGGGATTACTTCTTCATTTCTAACCAAGATAGAATCTAATTGTTTTAATTCTTCAATTTCAACAATTTGTTCTTTCTCATCATTTAGTTTTGTTATTGCTACAGGGAAGTATGACTTGTAATCACGTTCAAATGACAACGTTTTATAAGTTTTGTTTTGAAACCATTTTCCGATTAATAACCAAAAAATAAACGTCGCAAATGAATCCATGTAACCAGGACCACCACCAGTAAAAATGGTGTATGTACTTTGGGCATATAGTGCTATAATCCCAATTGTAATTGGAACATCTAGATTTAAACTTTTGTATTTTATTGCTTTGTAAGCAGAAATGAAATAACCATTTGCAGAGTAAAATAAAACGGGTAGTGAAACAACAAATGAAAGATATGAAGTGAAATTTCTCATTTTTTGATTCATGTCTTCAATTCCAAGGTATTCAGGGAAACTCCAAAGCATGATACTTCCAAAAGCAAAACCAGCAATTCCTAATTTGTATAAGAATTGTTTGTCCATTTTCTTTTCAGACTCTTGTCTGTTTCCGAAATTAGGCGCATAACCAATTCTGTCAAGTAATAAAGAAAGCTCAGATAATTTTAGTTTATCCAAATTAAAAGTGATTTTCGCCTCTCTTTTTGTGAAATTTACTTGACAATTTAGGATGTTTGGTTCAATTTTCGAAATGTTCTCAAGTAAGTATATACAAGAAGAACAATGAATTTCAGGAAGGAAAAGTGTTACTTTAGCAGTGTTACCATCTTTAAAATCTATGAATTTTTCTTGAATACTTTCTACTTCTAAAAAGTTGTATTTACTTTGAGAAGATGTAGATGGTTTAACTCCGGGTTTATTCTCCAAAGTGTAATAAGTACCCATATTATTGTCAGTCAATAATTGGTAAACCATCATGCATCCATTGCAACAGAACTTTTTTTCTTCGATTAAATAACCTTTTCCGATGATGTCATCTCCGCAGTGGTAACAATTTTCGCTCATAATTATTGAGAATTTAGAAGTTTAGAAGTTAGAAATTAGACTTTTCAATAATAATTATCAATGTTTATGTTATCTAAGAGTCTAAAATTTAAGAGTCTAATTTCTATTAAATAGTTTTTGAAAATAAATTTTCCTTCAATTCATTTCTGTGTAAGTCTTGGTCAAATGCCATGCAGCAGTTTCTTACAAAAGGAATCCCTTTTTCGGTTATCCTTACTCTGTTTCCTTCTATATTAACCAACTTATCGAAAATCATTTCTTTTAATCGGTCTATTATCGCTGGAAAGAGTGGTGTAATAATTGAATTATCTTCAATTTTCGTTTCAAAATGACACATTAAATCCAAAATATGTCTTCGAATGATAACATCTTCGTCAGTTAATAAATGACCTCTAAAAACAGGAAGTTTATTTTCGGATACTCGTTGAATATAATCTTCAACTGATTTTTCATTTTGAGCAAATCCAAACCAACTATCAGAAATTGAAGACATACCAAGACCAATCATCATTGGCGTTAATTGAGTTGTATAGCCCATGAAATTTCTATGCAATGTTTTAGAATTCATAGCTTTTGCTAAATCATCATGAGATAATGCAAAATGGTCCATTCCAACTTCAAGATAGCCTGCTTTTTCTAATAATTCTTTTGATTGCTCGTAGAGAATTCTTTTTTCGTCATCTTTTGGTAAGTCATTTTCATCATAACCACGTTGACCATTTCCTTTAATCCAAGGAACATGTGCATAGCTGTATAATGAAATACGATCAGGCATTAATTGTAATGTCTTTTCAATAGTAGCTTCAATATCATCTAAATGCTGCTTTGGTAAACCAAATACTAAATCATGACTAATTGAAGTATAGCCTATTTTTTTGGCTAAATCATGTACTTTTTGAACATTTTTAAAAGGTTGAATCCTGTGAATGGCTTGTTGTACCGTTGGACTGTAATCTTGAATTCCCAGACTTAATCTTCTGAAACCAAAATCATAAAGAGTTTGTAAATGTTCTTCAGTCGTATTGTTAGGATGTGCTTCAAAACTCAATTCATGTAATTGTGGATCAATATTTTCTGAATTAAATAAAGCTACTAATAGTCTTTTTAATTCTCTAGGGTCGAAAAAAGTTGGTGTTCCTCCACCAAAATGCAATTCTTTAATGTTTGGAGTAAAATCTAAAACGGAAAGATATGTTTTCCATTCATTTATTACAGCATCAATGTATGGTTTTTCAACAGCGTGATTTTTAGTGATTCGTTTATGACAACCACAAAAAGTACACAAACTTTCACAGAAAGGTAAGTGAATGTATAGACTTATTTCATTTGAATTAAAATAAGTTTTGTTTTTATTAATTGATTCAACCCATTCATTTTGAGTTAATTCATTGTTTTTCCAAAAGGGCACTGTAGGGTAAGAGGTATATCTCGGACCGGGTACATTGTATTTTTGAATCAGTATTTTTTTATCGCTCATATTATAAATAAATCATCGATACAAAATTAGAAATGAAGCGATTGTTAAAAAATGACTTGAATCATGTTTATATCTATTAAGAATTATAATTATATTTGAGATGTAAATACTAAAAAATGTCAGACAAGTCTTTTAAACATGTAAGTTGCCATAACTGTGAAGCTAGAAAAGATTCATTATTTGGATCATTCTGTGATAATCATGTAGATGATTTAAATGAACAAAAATCTTGTGCATATTATAAAAAAAATCAAGGATTATTTTTAGACGGAAGTTTCCCTAGAGGCGTTTTTTGTGTAAACAAAGGAAAAGTTAAAATATTTACTAGAGGAGTATAGCAGGAGAAGGTGAAATTATTGGATTTAGGTCTATGTTTAGTGGAGATCCATATTCTGTTTCAGCTACAGCTTTAGAAGAATCTAATATTTGCTTTATTGCTAAGGAGGATTTTCTGAATATGATTGATACAAACGCAAGTTTTAGAAATGGAATTATGCGTGAACTTTCAAAAGAATTAGCAGAAAGAGCTGTTTTCATTACGAATATGGCTCAAAAATCTGTAAGAGAACGTTTGGCTTGTATTTTATTGATTCTAAAAGATATATACAAAGAAGAAGAAATTAATTTGACGAGAGAAGATTTGGCAAATTATGTTGGAACGGCAACTGAAACTTTAATTCGTTTATTGAAAGATTTTAAAGAAGAAGGTTTTATCGAAATTCATACTAGAAAACTAGAAATAATCAATAAAGATGGATTAATTAGATTAGCTGGGAATTAGCTTCGACTTCGCTCTGCTACAATTCGACTTCGATTAGTGGAATTTTCTTTTAGTTTAATGATTTGAATACTAGTAAAATCCAAAATTTAGAATCTAAAATTTTAATTGTTTTTGACCTTTCCCGTTTTTTTATCATATCCATACGGACAGTGCTTGCAGCCACTTTTGCAGCAATATCCTCTTTTTAAATGGTATTTCTCAGTGAAAACAATAAAACCTTCAGGACTCATATAGAATTCATCTGGTGCTAATTTGGGTTTATTTGAAAAATTTGACATAAACTTCTTTTATGTTCCAAAGTTAACTCATATTTTTGAACCATATATACAAACTATGTTGTATTCAACGGAAAATTCAATTCTTCAAGAAATAATTCTCGATAACCTTAATGAACGAAATATTCAATTATTCATAAAAAGAGATGATTTGATTGATCCTTTTGTTTCTGGGAATAAATGGAGAAAATTGAAATTTAATGTTGAACAAACACTTTCTCAAAAAAAAGAAGGAGTATTAACTTTTGGAGGAGCTTTTTCAAACCATTTAGTTGCTACTGCAGCTGCGTGTAAACAAGCAGGAATCAAATCCGTAGGAATTGTTCGAGGTGATGAATTAACATCAGATTCAAATGAAACACTGCGAAAATGCGTAGAGTTTGGAATGGATCTTGAATTTGTTTCAAGAAGTAAATACGATTTGAGATATGATCGAATTTATAAAGAAGAGCTAAATATTCAATTTCCAAATTATTATCAAGTTCCAGAAGGAGGCGCAAATTTTTATGGAATGATGGGCTGTCAAGAAATTCTTTCTGAAATTCCAATTGATTATGACTCCATTTTTGTAGCACAAGGAACTACAACAACAAGTTGTGGATTGTTGTTAGGGATGAAAGAAGAATCTTCACTCCGTGTTGTCCCTGTTTTGAAAAATTATGATTCAATTTCTGAAATGCGCCAATTGTTGAATTATTCAATTTTTGATGAAGAATTGACAGATGATTTGGTCAAAAAAGTAGTTGTTCACTCAGAAAGTCATTTTGGAGGTTATGCAAAATACACTAAAGAATTGCTGACTTTTATTCAAGATTTTTACGCTAAAACTCAAGTTCCATTAGATCCAATTTATACTGGAAAAGTGATGATTACCATTTTTGAAGAGATCGAAAAAGGAAATCTGGATAATCAAAAAATAGTTTTTATACATACTGGAGGTATTCAAGGAGCTAAAGCAATTCAAGAAAAAGAAGGGATAAAATTGTATGTATAAATCACAATTTATAGAAGAGTTTTATCAAAATTTTGGTCATCTGCCGACCGAACATCAAGCAATTTTAATTAATAAACTCGTTGATTTTGTTGCTTCACAAGAAAAAAATCAGTTGTTTCTATTGAAAGGTTATGCTGGAACAGGTAAAACTTCTATTCTAGGTTCGTTGGTGAAAACCTTGGTTCAAAATAAAATGCGATGTAAATTATTAGCTCCAACTGGTCGTGCTGCGAAAGTTTTAAGTTTAAAATCAAATCAAATCGCTTTAACCATTCATAAACAGATTTATAGGAGACAACCTTCGACAGATGGAGCAGTTAGATTATCATTGAATCCAAATTTGCATAAACATACTGTTTTTATTGTTGATGAAGCATCAATGATTGGGGACTTTTCTAGGCAAAAAGATGGATCTATTAGTGAGCGAAATCTATTAGAAGACTTGATGGAATATGTTTATTCTGGAGATGGATGTAAATTAATATTATTAGGTGATGAAGGTCAGTTGCCACCGGTTGGTTGTGAAGATTCACCAGCTTTGAATAAAAAATATTTAGAACATCATTTCTTTAATCTTAAAATTCATGAATTTCAATTGACAGAAGTTCTGCGTCAATCTCAGAAGTCTTCTATATTGGAAAATGCAACTCGTCTCAGAAGTAAAATGGATGAAGGTTATCCAACTTTTAAATTAGAAAAGAAAGGTGATTTAGTTCGAATTAATGGGGGAGAATTGCAAGAATATTTAGAGGCATCGATTGATAATTATGGATTTGATGACACGATTGTAATCACTCGTTCAAATAAATGGGCAAATAATTATAATAATCAAATACGTTCAAGAATTCTTTGGTACGAAGATATTTTATGTAATGGTGACTTTTTGATGGTTGTGAAAAATAACTATTATTGGTTGGATGATACATCAAAAATAGGATTCATTGCTAATGGTGAAATCATGAAAATTGGACGTATCCTAAAACATGAAGAACGATATGGATTTGAATTTGTAAGAGCATTAATTGATTTTGTTGATTATCCAGATGTAACTGATTTAGAAGTTTTAATGTTCAAAGAATCATTAAATGTTGAGGCTCCAGCAATTTCAAGGGATCGATTAAAAGATTTGTTTTTTGAGATTGAAAAAGATTATGCACACGAAAGAAATAAGCGAAAGCGATATGATTTAATCATGAAAAATCCTTATTTCAATGCACTTCAGGTAAAATATGCTTATGCAGTTACTTGTCATAAATCGCAAGGTGGTCAATGGGCAAGTGTTTTTATTGATGCTGGTTATATGACGGAAGAAATGATGAATCCTGATTATTTTCGATGGCTTTATACTGCTTTAACTAGAGCAACTGATAAAGTCTATTTGGTTAATTTTGCTGATGAATATTTTGTATGATTTTGTTTTAACTTGTTGTTTTTTAGTTATTTACAAATTATTATTTAGATTCTTTCTAAATAAATTTCCAAAAATGCATATTTCTTAAACTTTATTTAATATTTTTGTCTTGTTTAAAATTATTCTAAATAAGATGAAACTTGTTATCGCAGATAGTAATGATATTGTTAGAGTAGGACTTCGAACTATTTTGGGGACTGAGAAGAATATTGAGATTATTGGTGAAGCAAAAGACAATCAAGAATTAAAACAGATCGTTAAAAATTTTGAACCTACCTTAATCTTAATAGATTATACTTCTGATGGTTTTGATATTGATATCATTCATCAAATCTTAGCACTAAATAACAAAGTTAAATTTATAGCAATAACTCCTGAACAATCTGCACAAACCTTGGTTGATGCATTGCGTTCTGGTGTTGTAAGTTACGTCAAAAAAGATTGTGATTTAGGAGAAATTATCAATGCTGTAAAAGAAACGGGTAGAGGTCATAAATTTTTCTGTGGACAAATTTTAGAAACTATTCAACGAGCTTCTATCGATGTGAACGATATTGATTTTGAGTCATTTTCTTGTGAACCAATTAGTTTATCGGAAAGAGAGATTGGTATTGTTGTTCTAATTGCTGAAGGTCTTACGAATCAACAGATTGCAGATCAATTGTTTTTGAGTAATCATACGATTAACACACATCGAAAAAACATAATGGCAAAATTAGGTGTTAAAAACACGGCTGGTATCGTGATGTATGCAGTTAAAACTAATTTAGTTTCTCCGAATAAATTTTTGTTTGCTTCAGAGGTTTAATTATTCTTATTTTCAGATTGCTGAATAGTAAATTTCAAATTGAATTTATTTTTTTATTGTTAGTTAAAAGAACAACGGCGGCTTAGTGAATTTTTGTTCTAATCCACTTAACATTGAACTAGTTGCGAATATTCTGAATTGGAAATAACGATTCAAACCTGTTGGAACCCACATAAATGAAAGTCCCCAACAATGCATATCTCTCGTTAATTCTAAACGAGTATTTATTATTTTTATGCTTTTAATGTCAATATTTGTTGTTCCAACAAGCTTCCATCTTTTAGTAAAACTAATATCTCCATTTATCATTAACGTATTCAGTTTCTTGAAAGATTGAATTGAATTTTCTTCTAATGTTAAGGTGTAATTATGCGTAAATTTGTTCAGGATGTAATGCAAAGTATTGGTAGTCTGAATTCCAATTAGAATTTGCATTTTGAGGTTTACTGGATTCAATTTTTTTAATACTCTCTTTTGATGCAAAGGTATAGGTTGTTGCAAATTGAGCTTGTTTATATCGTCCTAAACGACCATTTTCTTGAATCGCAAATTTATCTATAGAATTCCCTAATGAATTCCATGAATAGGGCGAGAATGTAGCGCTAGAAACAAAACTTAAAGCCTTTACAGGGTTTGATCTAAATGATAAAGAAATGTCAGATAAATTCATAGAATCTTTGAAAACATCATAACTACCATTGATTAAAAATTGCTCAACCAATTTAAGTTTTTTGTAACCTGTAGAATCTTTTGTCGAAAGTCTTTTTAATTCAAACGTATTACTAATTCCAAAATTAATTCTTCCAGATCTATTCAAAGTATAAGTAGAAGAGTATAAACTATTCGTAAAAGGCGAATAATTGATTGTTTTACCTGCAGTATCAATGTAAGAATAAGTTGGATTTAAATTAGGTGAATAACTATAACTAACCGATGGAGTCATAATATGTCTCAATAATGGTTTGTTTTTTCCAACAAATCTATAGTAACTGTATACTACGGTCGTTAAACTCGCATTGAAAGATAAAGTTTGAGATGTACCGACTTTTTGATGACGAGTTGTGATTAAAGTGTCTTTAGTTGCGGATAAAGGAACGAATCCGATTGAATTTTGTTGAGCATTAAGCGATGAACGATAATCTAAAGAAGGTGTAAGTTTAAATTTGTTTTTAAACAGTCCAGCAGTTGTTTGTATTGAAATCGATTGATTTGCTCCATTTATAAAGCTATTTTGTATTGAATTCCATTGACTCGTTTTCAATAAAGTATCACTAAAATTAGATTTATTGGCCATGTCTAATCTATACACAATACCAATTCTACTAAATATTTGTTTCCATTCTGTTGTATTGTCTTTGATTAATTTCTTGAAAGGGAAGAAGCGATTGACATTGAAATTATATTCAGGACTATTCAATGTCATTAGTTTTGACTGAGTATTCTGTTTGAATGACAATTTTAATCCCATTGAGAAAGGTTTTCCAGGGAAAGCTCTATTTATATTAACATCAGAATTATATTGATTTGTAAAATAATTTGAATTGTTTTGTTGATATAAGTCTGTTTTAGAGCTATTGTTAGAAACAAAGTTAACATTAGAACTAAATTTCCAATAAGGACTTGCTTTTGGGTCCGAATTATGTACCCATTTTATTGTAAAATTATTCGTTGAAGCATTGCTCGGAAATCCAGCTTTTAAATTCTGAACACTTAAGTCAAAATTTCCATTGTATTTATAATTTGCTTTATAATCAGTGTGATTTCTCAATCCAAAGCTACCTCTATTATATAATGTTAGGTAATTCGAAGTTTGAAATTGATCATTAATAGGAGTAAAGTAGCCTAAATCTTGAACTCCAAAACCATAATTAGACATTGGAACAATGTTTGGGAAAAGAAATCCATGTTTTCTCGTTTTTGATTGAGGAATAACACTAAATGGCAATCCAAATGGAGTAGGTATACCTCTAATCCACAAATTCATAGGGCCCGTTACAATTTTTTTGTCAGGAATCATTATTGCTTTTGATAACTGAAAATGAAAGTGTGGTTCATCTAAATCACAAGTTGTAAAACGTCCATTTCTAAAATGAACTTCATCATTCGTATGTTTTTTTCCAACTTCCATATAAATAAATGCTTCAGATTGCTCAATCTTAGCCTCTTCAATGTATACTTTTTTTGTGTCAGTATTTATTCGAAGTCGAGAAGCAATCATTTTATCAGAGCCATCAGTAAACTCAGGTAATTCAACTCGATTACTATCTTTATCATAACGATAACTGGCAGTAATCTCATTTTTATCCATATCAATTAAGATATAGCCAGCTTTCATATTAATACCTTCGTATTCTACATGGGCATCACCAAATAAATGAACTTGATTTTTTTGAACATCAATGTAAATAGAATCTCTTGAATTATAAATTATTGGAGTTTCAAAGGATTCATCATTTAAGTAAAGTGTATCTGAGGAAAGTGAGTCTTTTATAGGTTGAAAAAAAGCATTCGATTGATTCGATTTGAACATTATTAACAATGAACAGAAGAAAACTAAGAATATGGAACGCTTTTTGGTCAACTTTCTAAATTAAATTTGTATTGTATTGTTTGCTTTAGTTTGCAAAATTAAAAATAACCCAGTTTAAATGGATAAAAAAACGAGATATTACATAAATTATACCATAATTTTCTTTTTTGGATTATTGTGTAAAACTACTTTGTTTGCTCAACAAGATCCAATGGCTACAATTAAAACGGTTGTAATTGATGCTGGTCATGGTGGTAAAGATCCTGGATGTCATGGTAAATCAGCTTTAGAAAAGCAAGTTTGTCTTTCCATGGCTTTAAAATTAGGTGAGGCGATTAAAACTAAATATCCATCAATAAATGTTATTTATACCAGAGATAAAGATGTTTTTGTTGAATTAGATGATCGTGCTAAAATTGCGAATAAGAGTAAAGCAGATTTATTTATTTGTATTCATGCAAATTCAGCTGCTGAAGCGGCTTTTGGGACTGAGACATATGTTTTGGGTTTACACAGAACTGAAGCTCAAAAGCAAATAGCTGAAAGAGAAAACTCGGCTATTTATTTAGAGGATGATAAAGGAGCGAAATATAAAGACTTTGATTTATCGCCTGATGCAATTATCGCAAGACAATTACAATTATCAGTTTTTTTAGATCAATCAATTAATTTTGCTTCTAAATTACAGGCAGAATTTAAAAAGATTGGACGTTCTGATAGAGGTGTTCGACAAGCAGGATTTTTAGTGCTATATAAAACTACAATGCCAAGTGTATTAATCGAAACAGGCTTTTTAACTAATCATGAAGAAGAAAAGTTTTTGAACGATACCACATCTCAAAGAAAAATGGCAAACTCAATGTTCAGCGCATTTGAAAAATATAAAAATGAAATTGAAGGAGTTGCTTCAAAATCAAATTCTAAATCAGATCAAAATTCTGAGAGTAATACGATTAAAAACACAACGGTTGAAAAAAATAATGCAATAATTTTCAAAGTTCAAATTGAAACATCTGATACAAAAGTTCAAACGACAGATTCTAAGTTTATGGGGTTGGATGTTTCTGAATATCAACAAAATAAACTATATAAGTATACGGTAGGTAATTATGAAAACGATTTCAATGCTGCTAATAATTATAAAAATTTAATGCGAGAAAAAGGATTTCAACATGCTTTTGTCGTTGCGTTTATGAATGGAGAGCGTATTAATTTAGAAAAAGCTATTAAATTAGCAGAAAAATAGAGTTTTGAAGATAACAAAAGAAATTAAAACAGGTCTAATTGCGTTGTTAGCGATAGCTTTGTTTGTATCAGGTGTCAATTTTTTAAAAGGCAATAGTTTTTTTGGAGGTGATGATGTTTATTACGCCTATTTCCCAAATTCTGGTCAATTAGCTCCGGCAAGTTCTGTAACTTTAAATGGAGTAGGAATTGGTAAGGTATTGAAAGTAGAATATGTAGCGAATCAAAAGCCAGATAGGAAAGTAAAAGTGACTTTTAATATTCAAAATAAAGATGTTAAGATTCCAGTTGGTTCAACAATAGAGATAGGTGCTTTAGATTTTTTAACGAAAGGTATATTAATAAAAATGAGTGAAGATTTGTCTAAAGGTTATTATAAGCCTGGAGCATCTATTCAAGGTTATGTTGAAGTTGATATTGTTTCTCAAGTAAAAACATATGCAGATCCGGTTGTTACAAAATTCAAAGGAATGATGACTGGTTTGGATAATTTTGTCAATAATGTCTCAGCATTTTGGGATACGACAGCTACTTCTGAATTACATACAG
The DNA here is from genome assembly GCA_021300395.1 of Fluviicola sp. GTDB lineage: Bacteria > Bacteroidota > Bacteroidia > Flavobacteriales_D > Crocinitomicaceae > CAIUKX01. The sequence continues at coordinate 11,691 of JAJTEO010000088.1, forward strand.
GAATTAAAGATTTGAAAGCAACAATAACTAAATTTGGTAATGTTGCAGATGAAGTTGAATTATTAGTTGTTTCAGAGAAAATTAAATTAGGACAAATATTTTCAAATGTTGAAAGTATTACTAATAATCTTAAAGTGAGTAATGAGAAAGTTGCATCTATTCTAGGAAACGCTAAAAAAATAACAGATGACCTAGTTACTGCGGATTTTAAAAATGTTATTGGTGATGCACAACAAACATTACAAAAATTGAACAATATTTTATCAGATGCAGCAAATGGAACAGGGACATTAGGAAAATTGGTTAAAGATGAAAAATTGTATGATGAGTTGGTAAATACAAACAAAGAATTACAAAATTTAGTCTCAGATATTCAATTACACCCTGAAAGATATATTCACTTTTCTTTTCTTGGAGCTAAATCAAAAGATGTACCTTTGACAAATCAAGAAGAGAAAAAATTTCGTAAATTATTAGATTCAATACCCGATTAATATAAATTAAGATGATTACTTCTATTTTATTTTCATTATTATTAGTAGCAGGCTTTGGTTTGTTTACAGTAAATGTTTTAAAAATACGTTCAAATATTTTGTTAGGTAGAGATATCGACAGAACAGATAATAAAAGTGAGCGTTGGAAAACAATGATTTTGGTTGCATTAGGTCAAAAGAAAATGTTTACTAGGCCAATTCCAGCATTGTTGCATTTTGCATTGTATAGCGCATTTGTTATAACACAGATTGAATTGATAGAAATTATAGTTGATGGTATTTCTGGAAGTCACCGATTTTTTCATGATAGTTTAGGTGGGTTTTATACTTTTTTAATCAGTTTTATTGAAGTATTATCAGTTTTAGCTTTAATTGCAACAGTTGCATTTTTAGCAAGAAGAAATTTATTAAAACTTCCAAGATTAAATATGAAAGAATTAGCAGGCTGGCCTAAAAAGGACGCTAATTTAATTTTGATAATGGAAATTGTTTTAGTAACTTGTATATTCACAATGAATGGCGCTGACGAGCAAGCAAGAATTGTTGAAACTGGTCAAGGATATGGTTTTGCAGTAAGTAGTTTTGTTGGACCATTATTCTTCGGTGGATATACTGATTTACATACATTACATATATTTGAACAAATAGGGTGGTGGGGTCATATTTTAATGGTGTTTGCATTCTTGAATTATTTACCTTATTCTAAGCATTTACATATTTTATTAGCTTTTCCAAATACTTGGTATTCTAATCTTGAGAAAAAAGGGAAGTTTACAAACATGGAATCTGTTACTAAAGAGGTGAAATTGATGATGGATCCATCTGCTGATCCTTATGCTGCTCAACCTGAAGGTGAAACAGAGCATGTTCCTTTTGGTGTAAAAGATGTTACAGATTTGACTTGGAAAAATTTGTTAGATGCATATTCTTGTACAGAATGTGGAAGATGTACTTCTTCTTGTCCTGCTAATATTACAGGTAAATTATTATCACCTCGTAATATCATGATGAAAACGAGAGATCGTTTGGTTGAAGTTGGTGAAGGGAAAAGAAAAAATGGAAAGGATTATCAAGATGGTAAAAGCTTATTAGGCGATTACATTACAGAAGAGGAAATATGGGCATGTACATCTTGTAATGCTTGCGTTCAAGAATGTCCAGTGAATATTGATCCTTTGTCAATTATTGTTGATTTAAGAAGATATTTAGTTATGGAAGATTCCAAAATGCCAACTGAATTAACAGGAATGTTAACGAATATTGAAAATAATGGAGCACCATGGCAATTCTCTCAAGCAGATAGATTGAATTGGGCTTCTGAAGAATAAATAAACTACAACTATAACTTTGGCTATAAACTGTGAATTAGAATTGTGAAGAGAAAAGTTTAGAATCAAAAAAAGTAAAAAGCATGAAATTAGTTCAAAAAGAAGAAAATGGACATTTGATTAGTCCTGTTTTACCGGAAGATGTTAAAAATTATTTAATTGACATTGATGGAACGATTTGTGACGATATTCCAAATGAAGAACCAGAAAGAATGGCTACAGCTGAATTGTATCCTGAAGCTCTGGAAACATTAAATAAATGGTACTCTGAAGGACATATTATCACTTTTTTTACTTCAAGAACAGAAGAACATAGAGAGGTAACGGAAAAATGGTTGAATGATCATGGTTTTAAATATCATGGATTATTAATGGGTAAACCTAGAGGAGGAAATTACCATTGGGTTGATAATCATATGGTTCGTGCGACTCGATATGAAGGAAGATTTACTGATTTAATCGAGAAAGAAGTAACCATTCAGGTTTTCGAAAAATAAGAATACAATGAAATCACTTTTAATAATATCTATTTTCTTTTTATTCAGTTTTAAGTTGAATGAAAAAAAGGTTGATATTGAAATTGAAGGACATCCTTCTTGTATTGAAAGTGGTAAAGTGTATAAAATGAAAATTAATTTTGCAAATGGCACTTTTTATGAAAACCTTGTAATAAGAGGAAGAGGTGTTCAGATTTCGAAAGATTATACGGAAGGCGATTATAAAATTAAAGCAAGTGACACTTTTGATGAAGTTTCAATAGTTGTTTCATACAAGGATTCTACATCAAAAATAATTGACATTGATACTTTTGTTGTTAATGTTTGTAGTGATACATTAAAAAATAATAATTAACTGAATTATGAGTACTCCTTTGAAAGTGCCTACAATGGCCGAAAAATTGGCAAATGGAGAAACAGCTGACATATTATTTTGGGTTGGTTGTTCAGGAAGTTTTGACGATAGAGCAAAAAAAATAACTAAAGCATTGGTTAAGATATTAAACAATTGCAATGTTAATTTTGCTGTTTTAGGTGCTGAAGAAAGTTGTACTGGTGATCCAGCGAAGCGTGCAGGAAATGAATTTACATTTCAAATGCAAGCAATGATGAATATCCAAGTTTTAGATGGATATGAAGTAAAGAAAATTGTTACTGCTTGTCCTCATTGTTTCAATACGTTAAAAAATGAATATCCTGAATTAGGAAGTAAATATGAAGTAATTCACCATACTCAACTAATTCAAGATTTGATCAATACGGGTAAATTAGCGATTAAAGGAGGAAGTGCTTTTAAAGGTCAAAAAATCACTTTTCATGATCCTTGTTACTTAGGTAGAGCAAATGATGTTTACGAAGCGCCAAGAGAATTAATTGAGAAATTAGATGCTGAATTAGTTGAGATGAAACGTTGTAAAACAAACGGTTTATGTTGCGGTGCAGGTGGAGCTCAAATGTTTAAAGAAGCAGAAAAAGGAAATAAAGAAATTAACGTAGAAAGAACAGAAGATGCTCTTGAAACAAATGCTACAATAATACACAATTATCAGATAATTCAAGAGTTTGGATCTATCCGGCCTCTAGAGAATTGACTTTAGTTGAATCTGAAGTCATTTTAAATGAATTGAAACCATTTGTTCAATCTTGGGATTCTCATGGAACACCTTTGAAAGCAGATGTTGTTATTCTTGAAAATCAATTTGTTGTAATTGGGGTAGATGAAGATGTTGAAAGTCCATCTGGATGCTCTATAGACAGATCAGTTAAGAAAATGAAGGAGTTAGGTCAACAATTGTCAATAGACTTTTTCAATAGACTTAAAATGGTTGTAAAGAATGATATTGAAAAAAAAACAATTGCATACGCATCTCTTGAGGATTATTCAGAATGGAATATTTTTAATCCATTAGTAAAATCAGTAAAAGAATTAAATGAATCATTTTTGATTGCTGTAAAGGATAGTGGTTTATTGGTTTAAATAATTTTAAGAAAAAACAAAAAAAAGGCTCTATTATTAGAGCCTTTTTTTGTGAAGTAATATTTTTTAAAATCTAAAATACCAAATTCGTATGCACCATCTTTTAAAATGAAATTGATACCTACTGGAATGTTGTTTTGATAAATACCACCACCAAAATAACCAGCACTTAATGCAATTCTTTTAAAAACTTTAACTTCTCCTCCAAATGAATAGACAGCATTTTGAATGCTTCCTGGTACTTCTTTATTAAAAGGTGCTACCAAGTCAAAACCGAAATGCAAGAATTTAAATGGTTGAAAACTTGCGCCTAAACGAAAATTAGAAGCGTTTTTTAGTACATACTTTTCTGTTCCTACCAAAGATAATATTCCATTGTCTTTTAAAAGTTGATCAACTGATTTTGTTATATCATTATTAGTTAATCCACTCAACGATAAGTTACCTAAAATTGAATCTTTAATTTGGTATACATTTCGATTATAAGTCACACTTCCAATATTGTTGACAGATGCAGCAATTCTTAATTTTTTATAGATAATAACGCTTGCAGATAAATCGACACCATAACCATTTCCTACAGCTTTAGGAAGCCTACCACCATTTGATTGAAAGTTAGAAGGGTTTATCGAAGCGATACTTCCATAATCAATATTAAATGAAGGAGTAAGAGATGAATACATTCTCAAACCATCTTTATCTGATGTCATGTTAAACATTGCCATAGATTGTATAAAGCGACCACCGATACCACCATAAATTTCAAAAATAGAGTCTTTTCCAATGATTTTCCGACCATATCCAAAGTTATAGGAACGATTCCATACCAAATGAATACTTGAGCCATTCGTAATGTCACTCAGTTTTAACGGAACATTAATTCTACCTTGTATAACGTGACTTAGTGTGTCTGAAGAAATGTTAGGGCTATTTGCTATTATAGAAGTGTCCGATCCGATAACAACTTTCAAGGAATCAAAGTAGGAAGAAAGTTTACCTCTAAAAATGATATCACTCGTTTGTTGATTCAAATTACCACTAAAAGAATAACTTTCATTAATATTAAATGCAATTCCACCAAATCGTTTACCTTGAAAAGAGAAACCTAACCAATTATAATCAACAAACATAGTTACACCGGCTTGTGCAAAATTTCCTGCTGCTAATTTTTGAGCATTGAAATTAAATTTTGTTGTGTCCTTATGAAGGAATTTGTTTGTAGCTGAACGATAGATTTTTTTTAAATCTGCTGAATTTAAACTATCAGAATACATTCCCATTCCAAATTCACTTGTTCCCATTGTGAACTTTTTCTTTTCATAACCAGTTCCCCATCCTAAAGCTGATGAATTGATACCTAAACAATGATAATCTGTCACAAAGGTAGTTGCTACTCCTTTACCTACACTAGGATAAGCAATACTTTGTGTCTGAGAAAAAATGATATTTGAGAATAGTGCAAATATTATTAATGAAGTGTAGTTTTTTAAATTCATATCCAGTTATTTACATTTAGCTTTCTGCAAAGGTAAATTATTTTTAATAAATCAGTTTGTTTTATTAAAATAGGAAATCTGAAAATTTGATATTATTCAGCAGTTTTTCTAAATGAAATATATTTTTGAGCAAAATAACTGAAAACTACGATAATGGAGATTGTCAGAAATTGACTAGGAAAATGCCACCAGTTGAAATATTCAACAAACATTTTTAGTAGTACATAATTCATTAAAGAAAACAACATGACAAAACCAAAATGACGATATAATTGTTTGTAAGGGTTTAAATTACTATCATGCCAAACGATGTATCGATTTAATAAAAAGCCAATAGGGAAGGTTATTATAATTGATAATATTAATGATGCAATGTGAGATTTAAAAGCGATAAAACCCAAGTCAATGTCAACCTTGTGAAATAAAAAGTGATCACCAATAAAATAAACAATCAAACCTAATACTGTATTTCCTCCACCACAAACTAGGTAGTAATAAGTTTGTTTATCCATGAATTTTTTAAAAATTGGATAAAAGAAATGAAGAATATTAAATATTATTTTTTGCAATTTTCTAAAGGTATTTGAACTATTTTTTTGCAAATTTATAATAAACAATTTACAAAAGCGTTATTAATGTAAATAAACAAATTTTGCCTATGTTAAAAGTTTACTCTCAAGTTGCTCAAATCAAAGAGTTTAAAATGGAACCTAAAAATGATACGATTAATGCAATTTTAAATTACAGCAAATCGGTAAAGGTTGAAAGAATAAATCAAAAGAAAGTACTTTTGAATATTAATTAAAAACAAGAAAAGGGCTATATTTCAAGCCCTTTTTCTTTTACCAAATTTTAGAAACTTTATCTGCAGAGTTTCTCATTTTATCACCTTCTTTTACTCCGAATGCTTCGAAAAATTCAGGACAGTTTTTTAATGGACCATTTACACGGTACATTCCTGGGGAATGTGGATCGTTTGCTAGTCTATTTTTTAATTCTGCTTCAGTATAATTAATTTTCCATAATTGAGCATATGCAATAAAGAAACGTTGAGCAGGAGTGAATCCTTCTCTGATTTCATTTGCTTTATATTCATTTGTTAATTTATATGCATTGAAAGCTAAAGTTAATCCACCTAAATCTGCAATGTTTTCACCCATTGTTAATTCTGGATTTACACATTGACCATCAGGAGTACAAAAAGTTGAGAAAGTAGCTCCAAGTAAACTTGTTTTAGCTTCAAATAATTTTAAATCTTCTTCTGTCCACCAGTTTCTAAAAGAACCATCTGCAGCAAATTTTGAACCCATATCATCAAAACCATGAGTGAACTCATGTCCGATTACCATTCCAATTGTACCGTAATTTACAGCATCTTCAGCATTAACATCAAAGAAAGGAGGTTGCATAATTCCAGCTGGGAAAGCAATTTCGTTTAAAAGAGGATGATAGTAAGCATTCACCATATGTGCAGGCATTCCCCATTTTGCTTTGTCGACCGGTTTAGTTAAATCAGCTAAATTCTTTTTATGAGCATACAAAGCAATTTCTTTAACATTAGCGATGTAATCTTCTTTTGAAATGTTTAGCATACTGAAATCTTCCCATTTATCAGGAAAACCTAGTTTTCTTCCAATTGCATTCAATTTCAAAGTAGCTTGCACTTTTGTTTCTTTAGACATCCAATCTAGGTTTTCAATACGTTGTTTGAAAACTAAAAGAAGATTGTCGACCATTTTATCGACTCTGTTTTTTGCACTTTCAGAAAAATAGATATCAACGAATGCTTTACCTAATAATTCACCAATTGGTAAACCTGTAATTTCATCAATAGCTTGCTCATTCATTGGACTCATTTCGCTTTTCCCTTGAATCACACCGCTATAAAAATTGAAGTTTAATTTTACAAATTCATCATTTAATAAACCTGAATAATGATTTAATGTTGACCATAATAAATAGTTTTTCCAGTTTTCCATTTTCTCATTTGCCATCAAATCAGCAACTTTTAAAATGAATTTAGGTTGACCAACAATTATTGTATCAAAGCTTTGACTTCCAATACCAACTAAGTAAGATTCAAAATCAAATTTACCGAAGTTCTTGTCGATTTCTTTTTTGCTTTGAGGATTGTAAGTATTTTCAGGAATACGATTTTCAGCAGGTGTCATCATTGATTGAGCTAATGATGTTTCAAAAGCAATAACAGATTTAGCCATTGATTTAGCTGAATTTTCATCGTATTTCAAAGCCTGAAACATTTTTACGATGTGTTCTTCGTATTTTTTCAATATTTCAGCTTTATCTTTCTTGATGTAATATTCACAGTTTGGTAAACCTATACCAGCTTGACCAATGTAAGCACTATTTTTATTGACATTTTTTAAATCTTGATCTACACCAAATCCAAACAACATTCCTACACCATATTTATGTGATTCAGATATGAATGAAATAATTTCTTGTTTTGATTTAATGTTTTTGATTTTATCTAAATCAGCTTGAATAGGAGAGATACCTTTTTGATTTCTGACAGTCATATTCATAAATGAACTGTAATAATCTCCTAAAATTTGATTTTGAGTTCCTTTTTTATCATTCGCACTTACTGCTTTATCAAGGATTTCAGTCAATTTAATCTGATTCGCTTTATCTAACTCGTTAAAACTTCCCCATCTTGATTCTGTAGAAGGAACTGGATTGTTTTTTACCCAATCACCATCACAATAAAGAAAGAAATCATCTTGCGGACGAATTGATTTGTCCATGTAAGAAGTAGTAATTGTTTTATAAGGATTCTCTTTGATTACTTCTTTTGGAGTTGAAATCGTTCCAACTGATGAAACCGTTGATGGATTCTCAGTTTTCTTTGAAGTTGAACAACTCGCCGCTATAAATAAAACAGAACTTGCAATTAAAAATTTATGATTCATTTTTTTAGTTTAATGGTGTATATAACATTTCAATATGTGGAATATTATCTTCTAAATAAGACTTTCCTGTAAAGATAAATCCATGTTTTGTGTAATAATTTTCTAAATGTTGTTGTGCAGAAATTTTGATTGGAACAGCACCGAACTCTTCATTAGCAAAGGTTAAACATTTTTTCATTAATTCATGACCTATACCATTTCCTCTAATTGATTCATCAATAACAACACGTCCAATAGAAACCTCTGGGTATGAAATTCCAGGATGCAATATTCTGGCAGTCGCAACAACTTTTCCAACACCATCTCTACAGATTAAATGATAACATTTTTTGTCTTTACCATCTAAATCTAGATATGTACAGTTTTGTTCCACTACAAAAGCTTTTAAACGAAGACGAATGATGTCGTGAAACTCGTTTAAGTTTAATTCTGAATAAGGTTTTATTTGCCAGTCTAAATGCATACTTAATTTTATCTTTTAGGTGAATTTTTAAAATAACAACTTCTAAATTAGCATTGTATCACGCCTACGTTATATGCTTTTTCAGCTTTTTTCAAATTGGCCATTTCTATTCCCATTGAAATTACTTTTCTTGTATCAATTGGATTTATAATAGCGTCAATCCATAATCGGCTAGCAGCAAAATATGGTGATGTTTGCTTATCGTATTTATCTTTAATATGATTGAATAATTCAGCTTCTCTTTCAGGAGTAATTTCTTCTCCTTTTGCTTTTAAAGACGCTACTTCTATTTGTAACAATACTTTTGCAGCTGAAGCTCCACTCATTACTGCAATTTCAGCTGTTGGCCATCCTACGATTAATCTTGGGTCATAAGCTTTACCGCACATTGCATAGTTTCCTGCGCCATATGAATTACCAACAACAATTGTAAATTTAGGTACAACAGAATTAGCCATTGCATTTACCAATTTTGCCCCATCTTTAATGATTCCACCGTGTTCACTTTTCGATCCCACCATAAAACCAGTTACATCTTGTAGGAAAATTAAAGGAATATTACGCTGATTACAGTTCATAATGAAACGTGCAGCTTTATCAGCTGAATCAGAGTAAATTACTCCACCGAATTGCATTTCTCCTTTTCCGCTTTTTACGATATCTCTTTGATTAGCAACGATTCCAACGCTCCAACCATCAATTCTTGCATAAGTACAAACGATAGATTTTCCGTAATCAGCTTTGTATTCAGTATGTTCAGAATTATCAACAATACACTCAATTAATTCATGCATGCTGTATGGTTTTGCACGATCACTTGGAAGAATTCCGTAAACTTTTTTCAAATCAAATTTAGGAAGACTACTTTCTTTGCGATCAAAACCAGCCGTTTCATTATGACCGATTTTATCCATCAAACTACGGATTGTTTTTAAGCATTCTTGATCATTTTCAGATTTATAATCACAAACACCTGAAACTTCAGTATGGGTTACAGAACCTCCTAATGTTTCATTATCAATAGTTTCTCCAATTGCAGCTTTTACTAAATAAGATCCTGCTAAGAAAATAGTCCCTGTTTTATTAACTATTAAAGATTCGTCTGACATAATCGGTAAATATGCACCACCAGCAACACAACTACCCATAACAGCAGCAATTTGAACGATTCCTCTAGAACTCATGATAGCATTGTTTCTAAAGATTCTTCCAAAATGTTCTTTATCAGGGAAAATTTCATCTTGCATTGGTAGATAGACACCTGCCGAATCCACTAAATAGATTATAGGCAAGTTGTTTTCCATAGAAATTTCTTGTGCTCGTAAATTCTTTTTTGCTGTAATCGGAAACCAAGCACCAGCTTTTACTGTAGCATCATTCGCAACAACGATACATTGTTTACCAGAAACGTAACCGATAACCACTACAACTCCTCCAGATGGGCATCCACCGTGTTCTTCGTACATTCCATCACCTACGAAAGCTCCAACTTCAAATCGATCAGTGTTTGGATCTAATAATAAATCAATACGTTCTCTAGCCGTAAGCTTTCCACTTTCGTGTAATTTTTCAATTCTTTTTTTTCCGCCACCTTCGTAAACTACATTTAATTTACGTTCAAGTTCAGCTATTTTTAGACGCATTAAATCGTCATTGATGTTGAATTCTAATTCTTTTTTGGGTATTGCCATTTTATTTTCGTTTTAAAGCAAGTCAAAGTTAATAAATTACTGCACTTTTCAAAAAGGTTTTAAGTGAAATAAATTGACTAACATTAAGTTGTTAGAAAATGAATCTTTCGTATTCAAAAGAATGCTTTATTTTTGTCAAATGCAAGATTCTTTTAAACATAAAGGCATGAGACGTCAACTCCTTGTTGAATTGAAGTCAAAAGGTATTTCAGATCAACGAATACTTGAAGCTTTTGATGCCGTTCCAAGACATTTTTTTTTAGATTTAGCTTTTGTTGAGCAGGCATATACAGATATTGCTTTCCAAATTGGTGCAGGTCAAACGATTTCACAACCTTTTAC
>JAJTEO010000089.1 GCA_021300395.1 Fluviicola sp.
AGGTGTAGGATTAGACTCTCGTTATCGCATTCAAACATCAATAAATGCTGGTAATAAATTAAAAATTTCAGACGATGTAAATTTGCTTTCTGGTATTCTTTTTAAATTACCGACAACAGGTCCTTTAGGTGTTGATGCTAATGCAATTTTTGATTTTAAAAATGTCTTTGGTATTGGAGGAGGTTATCGATTTACAGAAGCCATACTTGGTTTTATGTATTTTAGAATCAATCAACAATTTTTGATACAATATTCAGTAGATTATGTAGTTTCTCCTTTAGGAAGAAGTTTTTCTCATGAAATATCGTTTAATTTTGCTACTTGTAAATCTGTAACAACAGGTGCAATTAAGACCGCATTATTTGAATAAAAAAAGCCGTTACTGAAAAGCAACGGCTAATTAGATTATTTTCTTTTTCCATCAAGTGTCTTAACAGATTCTTCTATTTTTTCTGGTTGTTCAACAGACATAGCTTTCACTTTACCACCCACAGATTTAATTTCACTGCTCATTTTTTCAACTTCCATTGCTGGTTTTTCTTCTTTTTTTGCAGGTTTCGTTGGTTTTGAAGTCTTTTTAACCTCTTCTTGAGGAGCTGCATCTACAGGAGCTTCTGCTTCAGTAGTTGTCTCTTCCATTGCTGGTTCAGCAGCTGGTGTTTCAACAGCTGGAGCTTCAGTTGTTTCTTTTTCTTCTGATTTTGCTCCACAACTAGCCAATACTAAAGAGAAAGCAATAGCAGAAACGTAAAAAAAGTTCTTTTTCATATTTAATTAATTTTAGTTTTTACAAATTATTTATCTACTAAGTTAGTGTAAAAGTAGATTCTCTAATCTAAAAATTAATAATAAATATGAACAATCAAATGCTGATTTTACAAACTATACTTCAAAAAAAAAGTCCTTCGATTGAAGGACTTTGAAATTATTATGAATATTATTTAGTAAATAACATTTCTCTAAATTTCGGCATTGGCCATAATTCATCATCAACCAATAATTCTAATTTATCAGCATGGTAACGAATATCATCAAAATAAACTTTTACTTTATCACAGTATGCAATTGCTTTATCTTCTGCGTGCTCAATTAAGTTCGCTTGTTTTCTAGCAGTTAACATTTTATCAGCAAAATCTTTCATTTTATTGATATGCTCAGAAATTTGAGAGATCAAATCAATTTGAGTTTTAGCTGCTTTTTTACCTTCTTTTTCACCTAATACACTAATTAAACCTTGTGCATTTTGTAATAATTTATTTTGGTATTCAATTGCAGCTGGAATAATTTGACTTTGAACCATATCTCCCATGATACGAGCTTCTATTTGCAATTTCAAGATATAGCTTTCGAATTCAATTTCTTGACGCGCTTCAATTTCACGTGGAGTTAAAATATTTAAATCATTAAATAATTTAGATACTTTTTTATCACTCCAAACTTTTAATGCTCTTGGTGTATCTTTTAAGTTGTTTAAACCTCTTTTTTCAGCTTCTTTAACCCACTCATCACCATATCCGTTTCCTTCAAAACGAATTTTTTTAGATTCTTTGATTAATTTTTGAAGTTCTTTTAAGATTGCTTCATCTTTTGTCTCTCCTTTTTCAATTCGAGTATCAACACTTTTCTTGAAGATATTTAATTGATTTGCCATAATTGTATTTAATACAATCATTGCATGAGAACAGTTTGCAGAAGATCCTACTGCTCTGAATTCAAATTTATTTCCAGTAAAAGCAAACGGAGAAGTTCTATTTCTATCCGTATTATCCAACATGATTTGTGGAATTTTACCGATATTCAATTTCAATTCTGTTTTATCTTCTGGTGTCATTTTACCAGCTTTTACATTTTTCTCAATTTCATCTAATAAAGAAGATAATTGTGATCCGATAAACGTAGAAATAATTGCTGGTGGAGCTTCATTAGCACCTAAACGGTGATCATTTCCTGCTGTAGCAATACAAGCTCTTAATAAATCAGCATTATCATGAATTGCTTTAATCGTATTAACGAAGAAAGTTAAGAATTGTAAGTTCGATTTTGGATTTTTACCTGGAGCTAATAAGTTAACACCTGTATTTGTACTTAATGACCAATTGTTGTGTTTTCCTGATCCATTAACACCTGCAAATGGTTTCTCATGTAATAACACTCTGAAATCATGTTTACGTGCAATTTTTTCCATTAAATCCATCAACAATAAGTTGTGGTCATTCGCTAAATTACATTCCTCGAAAATTGGAGCACACTCGTATTGATTTGGTGCAACCTCATTGTGACGAGTTGTAACAGGAATTCCTAATAAAATAGCTTCTGTTTCATAATCTCTCATGTAAGCAGTAACTCTTTCTGGAATTGAACCAAAATAATGATCTTCTAATTGTTGACCTTTAGCTGAATCATGTCCAAATAAAGCTCTACCTGTCATCATTAAATCTGGACGAGCATTAAATAACGCTTGATCTACTAAGAAATATTCTTGTTCCCAGCCTAAAGTTGCATTAACTTTCGTTACATTTTTATCAAAATATTGACATACTTCAACAGCTGCTTGATCAATTGCATGTAATGCTTTTAACAATGGCATTTTATAATCCAATGATTCACCTGTGTAAGAAATGAAAATCGTTGGAATACATAATGTTTTTCCAATTACGAAAGCTGGTGAAGATGGATCCCAAGCGGTGTATCCTCTTGCTTCAAATGTATTTCTGATACCTCCATTAGGAAATGAAGATGCATCTGGTTCTTGTTGTACTAATAAATCTCCATCAAAACGCTCGATTGCTCTACCTGGTCCAACTGGTTTAAAAAAAGCATCATGTTTTTCAGCAGTTGTACCTGTTAAAGGTTGAAACCAGTGAGTATAATGAGTTGCTCCTTTTGTAATTGCCCAATCTTTCATTGCAGATGCAACTTGGTCAGCCATTTTACGATCCAAACGTGTTCCATTTTGAATTGCTTCCATCATAGATTTATACGCATCACTTGGAAGGTATTCACGCATTATTTCACTGTGAAATACATTTTTTCCAAATAATTCTGATACTTTACCATCAAATTCGATTGGTTTTGGTGTTCTGTGTAACACATCTTGATACCCTTGGATTCTTTTAGTTGCCATGATAAAAAATTTATTTTTGACAAATTTAAGAATTTTTTAGGGGTCAAAGCAAATAAATACAACTTTTTTTGATTTACCCCCATAAAAAATAGGGGGTAATATTAAATTATTATAAAATTAATCTGTTTTTAATGCTTTTTCAAGTGAATAATAAATAAAAACAAATCCTTTTTCTTTAATTTTAGAATTAGAAACTTTTACACCATCCAATAATATGATTGATAGTTCTCCTAAAATTAATTTCATTATAAAACCTGGCACATTTGGAAACCATAATTTTTTATTTAGTAAATGAGCACATGCAATTGTTACTTCTTTATTCGTTGAATTATCAGTTAAACAATTAATAGAACCAATAATAGATGTATTTTCTAAACTAAATAAAAATAAATTGGCTAAATCATTTATATGAATCCAAGGCATAATTTGTTTACCTGTTCCTAAAGGAGAACCTATTCCTAATTGAATTGGTTTTAATAATTTAGGCAATGCACCTCCATTTTTTGAAAGAACAACGGCTGTTCTCAATTTAACAACTCTACAAATTGAAGAAAATTGATCTGCTGATTCTTCCCATTTTTTGACTAACTGTGAAATATAATCTTTTCCAAATTCATCTTCTTCACTATAGATTTTTGAGTGATTTTCAAAGCCGTAGCACGTAATACCAGAAGCAGAAATATAGGTTTCTAGTTCAGGAAGTTGATCTTTTAAGGAATAAAGGAAATTTGTAGTTCCAATTCTAGAATCATATAATTCTTGTTTTCTCTTATCTGTCCATCGTTTCTCTGCAATTCCTTCACCACATAAGTTAATAAGAACATTAACATTTGATAACGCCTTTAAATCTATAGTATTATCTTTTGGATTCCATTTATATTCGTCAGTTGATTTAGGATTTCTAGTTAATATTCTAACTTCATATCCTTTAGAAACGAATAATGATTTCAATTGATTTCCGATTAATCCTTTACCGCCTGCAATTAGTATTGTTTTCAAGTTTAATCAGTTTAAAGTTACTTACTCAAAAAAGAATCGACCATTGATCCACTCTTCATCTAAAATAGCATTTTTTCTTTTATAAAAGTCAATAGCAGGTGTATTCCAATCTAATACTTGCCAATCCATTCGTTTGACTTTTCTTTCTTTTGCGATTTCTACTACTTTATCAAACAATTTTGAACCAAATCCACTTCCTCTAAATTCGGGTTTTAAATAAAAATCTTCCAAATACAAGCATTTACCTTTCCATGTTGAATATGAAGTATAATAAAGTGCAAAACCAATAATTTGAGATTCGACTTCTACTACTAAAGCTTCACAAATTTTTTCATTGAAAAGATGTTCACGTATTGCTTCAGGTGTATTGATCACATCATTAGGAGCTTTTTCATATTCTGCCAATTCACAAATTAATCCGTGTATAGCATTTTCATCCCCAATTTTTGCCGCTCTTATCATCTTATTGAACTCCTGCTAAATTAAATCTTAATTTAATACCAGTACTTAAATTTGCTGTTGGAAATGAAGTAGCAACTTTTGGGGTATTTATAACATGATCGTAGTAGAATTGTATTACTAAATTTTGACCTATGTTGTAATCTGCAGATGATTTAATAGAAACAACTGTTTGTCCAGCTGTTGCCTGATTTGTATTATCAATAATCTTTCTTACAACAGTTTGGTTATCTCTAATAGACAAATCAAATCTAACATTTACAGGACTAGGATCAATTTTTTCAAATGGTAATTTGACTTTAGCAAATTTATACCCTACTCCAATTACAATTTCTTTTCCTACTATTTCTGTTATTTGTGTGTTAATAGTTGATAATGTAGCACTCCTATCTCTTTTAATCTCAAATTTTGTAATTAAACCTTGGTTTTTAATATTCCAAGTTGCATCGAATCCAATTAATGGAGAAAATCTCTCCGTTACTGTTACATTTTGTATCGTGCTAGCAGAATAAAAATTATTAGAAATATCAGTTGAATCCAAATTACCATTTGAATCTCTATGCGATTTTAAATTCGTTTGAATACCAGATACTGAAACTGTTGAGCTATAAGCATGCCTCACTACGAAGTTTTTAGTATATTTTTTAAAAAATTCAAATTTCGTCAATCCATTATAATTAACAGACCAGTTAGGTAATGGTATGTTTTTAATTGGATTGATATTCTTTTCGTTTACTTTGTTATTAGTATAAGTTGTCAAGAATGCTCCAATGATTACATCTTGTTGTGAAGAAGAATATCCTTTGTAAAAACCTTGACCGCTAGGAGCAGAATTAGGATTTTTGGAACCTAAAATTTGTGAAACAGTACTTAGCTTATTGCGCATAGCATCAAAGGCAGCAGAGCTATATAAATTGTTTTTATTTGAAACAACAAAAGCAGTTCCTGTAGAAATTGTAGAATATGTCAAAGTACCTGTTTGCATTTGACTTTGAGCTTCAAATTGGTTTGTAGTTGGATTCCATCTATAAAAATCACTGCTGTTATTACCATAAACTCGATTACCAGTTAATTCTATTGTAAAATCTTTAAATGGTTGTAAACTTGCTCTAAAATTTATTGTTTGATTATGTGTAATAGTATGAGGTTTATTAAGATTTTCATTTTTCACTAAAGAATTATCTTTGCTTAATCGATCAGCAATACTGTAACCAGTTTCTCTACCTTTCAAATCATAGGATTGTTGACCAAAAATAAAACCTCCTAATGTTGCAAATTGATTTGTTCCAGACATACCTAACACACTAGATTCTTTATTATAACCGGATAGAAGTGTTCCATTAGTCAATGTATATGTACCCGAAACATTTTGAACAGTCATCAACATTCTAGCTAAAAATCCACCAACAGGGTTTATTGCTTTCTTTTCTTTCTCTTTCAGTTCCTTTTCTTTTTCTTCTTTCTTTTCTTTTCGTCTCTTTTCTCTTAATTCTTTTCGAGTCATTTCTGATTCAGGTTTTTCATTTTCTGGTTTTGCTACAGGAGTTTTAGTATCAGTTGGTTTATTATTCCCATTTTTTCCATCAGAAATGCTTTTTACATTTGCTCTTGCGGAACCTTTACCTGCATCAATTACCTTTTTAAAATAAGGTACTTTAGAATAAAGAGTTATAAAATTTAATTGAGAAGTTAAATTGACTGTTCTGCTATTTTGAATTGTATTACCAAAATCAGATTGTGCTAATGGAGCTCTTTGCCAATTGTAAGTACCAGAATACTTTGTATTAGCAGTAATCCAATTTAAAGCTGGTATTTTATCTAACGGAACATTATAACTTAAGTTATAATCATGTGTATAATCCATTGTATTTCCGAAAGTAGCCATTTGACTTCTAATCGTATCTTTAAAATTATTATAACCTAGTGGATCTAACTTTCTATCTACTCGCTCATTGTTTTCAACAAAAATTGCCCTGTTAGTAGCATTGAAATTAAGTTTCAAATTTTTCGTTATATCATATCCTAAAGAATACTTTCGATTCCAAGAAAATTGTTTTACGTAAACAGGTTGAAATTCATATTCAGGAGCAATGTTATTTCTAATTTGACGTTCATTATAATTTCTTACTACATCATTTGAAAATGAAATGTTTTTAGGATTTAAATAAAAATTTGTTTCTCTTACAATTGTCCACCATTTAGACTTTTGCATGAATTTAACTTTTTTAAATGGCTCAATCGGTTTTGAATTAAATGAATAATTATAATTCAAGCCAGTTGTCCAAATCTTTGTTCTATCATAATTTGTATTGAAATCTCTTTTCAAGTTTTCAGCATATGCATAACTTGCAGACCAATTTGTTATTCTCCAGAAATAAGGAGTTGCTCCTGCTTTTAATTCTTTTTTAACGTTAGTAAAATTATACGACCTTCTTTCATTGTAATCTTGGCCTAATCTTAAACGTTCTTTTCTAGTCTCAGAATTATATTCGCTTAATTTTGTATCTGGATTAAATGGATCATATTCTGGATTTACCACACCAATTGAATGCCCATAGAAAAAAGGTAAAGATAAGCCCATCTTTTTACCAAAAAATTGACCTAATTGAATACTAGTATTCATATCAAATCCCATTTTAGTATTTCGTTGTCGATCTTGTACTCTTGAATCAACTGAACCCCAATTTAAACCACTATAATTTCC
>JAJTEO010000090.1 GCA_021300395.1 Fluviicola sp.
ATTCATGGTCTAAATTGATTGCTGGAATTTCATACAATCCAAAAACTAAAACTATTTACGGTCAATATTATACTGTTGGAAATAACGGTCCTGGAACTTATAATTTAAATATAGGTAATGGCGGTGTAGCAGTACCTGCTTTAGCTGCTAATAGTGATGTTACTATTCAGATTGCATTTGATAAGATTTCTGGTAATATTTATTGGAATGGTACAGGTGGAGGTCAAACTTTTTCTTATTCTGTTTCTGGTGGTTCAGTAGGAGAGACTCCAGGTGAAATTGATGTATTTGTTAGAGGAGGAGTTAGTAATGGTGCTGCAGCATTTACAACATGTACTTTTGATGATTTTAGTGTGAAAGCACAACCATGTGCAGACCCTTCATTGACTTCAAGAGATGCTGCGGTTTCAATTAATTATACAAGTTCTTCTTATTGTAAAGATTTGGTAAGTGTTTTACCTGTAATGACTCCACCAACTTCAGGTGGTACGTTTATCTCCTCATCTAATTTGACATATGTAGGTCAGACAACAGCTGGGCAATCTACTACTGGTAACATTAACCCTTCTTTATCTGTTGCAGGAGGATATGTAATTGCATATTATACTGCAGGTTCAGCAACTTCTTGTTCTTATATTTCAAAAGATACAATCTTTATTAAAGCATTACCAGCAGTTCCAACTATTGTAGCATCTGGAGCCTTATCTTTCTGTCCTTCAGATTCAGTTATATTAAGTACTGTTGCAGCATTAAATACTTCTTATGCTTGGAGTAATTCTTCAACAAATGATTCAATTACTGTAAATACATCTGGTTCATATACAGTAACAGCTACATTGAGTGGATGTTCTTCAACATCAATTGCTACAGTCGTTGATGTAAAACCTTTAGAGGATGCTACTTTTGCCTATACTTCAAATACTTTATGTGTTGGTGGTCCAAATTCTACTCCAGTATTAACTGATGCAAATGTTGTAGGTCAATTTACTTCAACTCCTTCTGGTTTGACAGTTGATCCTTCTACAGGAGAGATTGATTTAAGTAATTCAACAGCAGGTACGTATACTGTAAAGTTTATTTCAAATGGAACTTCTGTTGCATGTGTTGATTCTTCAGAGCAAGTAGTTACATTAACAACTTCTCCTTCTGCTGATTTCAATTACGCAGCAGCTTCTTTCTGTAATTCAGAATCAAATCAAGCGGTTGCTTTTACAAATAACGGAAGTGCAGGTGTATTCTCTGTTGACAATGCTAATCTTTCAATTAATCCAACTTCAGGTTTAATTAATGTTGCTCAATCAACTCCAGGTAATTATGTTGTAACTAATACAATTAACGTATCAGGATGTGCTTTAACATCTGCAACTTATAATGTTGAAATTAAAGCGACTCCAACAGTGACAGTTTCAGCACCAGCAGTATGTGCAGGGTCTACTGCAACTGTAACAGCAACTCCAGGTGTTTCAGGAACTTATACTTATGCTTGGACAGTTCCATCAGGAACAACTCCAGCAAATACTGTTTCTACATTTAATCCAACAGTTGCAGGTCAATATTCAGTTGTTATTACAAATCCAACTACAGGATGTGCTAGTCAAAGTGCAAATGCAACTTTAACTATTAATGCTTTACCAACTGTTTCTGTTTCAGCTCCAGCAGTATGTGCAGGGACTACAGCAACAGTAACAGCAAATCCAGGTGTTGCAGGAACTTATACTTATACTTGGACAGTTCCATCAGGAACAGCTCCAACAACTTCTTCATTTAACCCAACAGTTGCAGGTCAATACTCCGTAGTTATAACAAATCCAACTACATTGTGTTCTAGTCAAAGTGCAAATGTTACATTAACTATTAATCCATTGCCTGCGGTACCTACTATAACGGCTAATGGACCAACTACTTTCTGTTCAGGTGGAAATGTTGTTTTAACTTCTGCTGCGTCAAATGGATATTCTTGGAGTAACCAAGCAACTACTCAGGCGATTACTGTTGCAGCTTCAGGTAGCTATTCAGTAACAATTACTGATGGAAATGGATGTTCAAACGTTTCAGTTCCAACATTAGTTACAGTGAATGATTGTGCAGGAATTGAAGAAAACTCAAACAATACATTTGTAGTTTATCCTAATCCAGCAAACGAAACAATCAATGTAACATTCTCAAACTTGTCTGATAATGGTACAGTTCAATTGTTTACAGCTGAAGGAAAAGTTATTGAATCAAAAGATATTTCAAATTCAATGACAGCAACATTTGATGTTGTTAATTTAACTTCTGGTGTTTACTATGTTGTTATCACTTCTGATAATGGAAGAGTATCACAAAAAGTAATTATAGAATAATATTTTATAGTTTAAATATGAAAGGCTGCTTTTTTAAGCAGCCTTTTTTGTTTTTACACGTCATCAAGTTAGATATGTATAATTAGAAATTAATAATATTCATTTGTATATTTTTTTTCATTAATTATTAATACCTTACTATTCATTAAAAACTAACTTATGAAAAAATTAGTAGCATTATTGGCAGTTGGAATTTCATTTATTTCAATTTCTCAGAACATGGTTTTAATTACACCTGAAAATTATAATATCCTTAAGCAAAATGGACAACTTTCTCCAACTGCTCGTTATGTTTTTCCTTCATCGGGAAATCAACAAGTGGTGCATGCTAATTTTCAACAAATACAAGAAAGCAAATCACGTTCGTCTGCGTGTAATTGTTTAATTGATCTAGATACGACATTTCAAATAGTTCCATTTGTTGGAGCTTTTGCTCCTGAATATAGAAATGATGATTTTTCAACAGATAAAATTGGACTTCCATTTTCATTTAATTTTTATGGTATTCAATATGATTCACTTTACATAAATAACAATGGAAATATTTCTTTTATATCGCCATATGCGACTTATACAGCAAACGCTTTTCCCGATTCAACGAATAATATGATTGCTCCATTTTGGGGGGATGTTGACACAAGAGATTCAATAAATTCAGTAACATCAAGTGGATTGGTTTATTATAAGATTACACCAACTGCAATGATAGTGAAATGGGAAAATGTTGGTTACTTTAATGTTCATAGTGATTTAAGAAATACCTTTCAATTAATTATTACAAATGGAAATGATTCAATTGTACCAAATGGAAATAATGTTTCTTTTTGTTATGGAGATATGAATTGGACAACAGGAGACGCTTCTAATGGTGTAGCAGGTTTTGGTGGAGCGCCAGCAACTGTTGGTGTGAATCAGGGTGATGGTGTGAATTATTTTCAAGTTGGAACATTTGATGCCGCGGGTACAGGTTTCGATGGTCCATACAACGGATCGGATCAAGTTGATTTTTTAGATAATCAAGAAGTGTATTTTAATTTAGAAAATTTAGGAAATGTTCCTCCTTTAATTATAAATGAATATATATGTGACACAATTGATGTATATACTGGTGATACTTTGAAAAAATCAATGACACTAGATTCATTAGTTTTTGCCTTAAGTGTAATGACACCAGAAATTAATCAGAATGTTACAGCGACTATTTCTTGTTCTGTTCCCTCAAAATTTACATATGATTTAACTAAAGATACTCCTACATTCAAAGAGTATACATGTACTTTAAATGTTAAACATTTATTAGAAAATACAAGTTCTAACTTAGTTTATATCACTACAAATGCGAGTGATGATGGTTCACCAGTTGCTTCTAGCAGTCAAACGATAGTGGTGAGAGTGAATTTTTTAGAAGCAGGAATAAATGATTTGAACTCAAATGAAATTTTCAGTATTTCACCAAATCCGATGAATGAATCGATTTCAATCCAACATACTGTTCAATTTTCTGAAAATCCAGTTTTAAACATTGTTGATATCAGTGGTAAAAACTTGAAATCTGAAAAGTTAACTTCTTTCAATCAAACTGTTGATGTGTCTAATTTAAATAGTGGGATTTATTTAGTTTCAATACATTCAAATAATGGTATTACACAAAATGTAAAAATTATTAAAGAATAAAAACGATTGATAAAAATTTGAATTGCCGTTCCTTTGAAATAGAGGAACGGCTTTTTTATAGGTAAATTGCTCAAAAATCGGTATATTTGCAATTGAAAATCTCCATTTTATTCTGATTTTAGAAAATAGTAGGAGTGAATTATTAGTATGTTATTTGAACAATTAGAAATTATTGATCCGATTTTAAAAGCTTTAAAAGAGGAAGGATACGAAAAACCAACACCAATTCAACAAAAGGCCATTCCGATTATATTAAAAGGAACAGATTTATTAGGTTGCGCACAAACAGGTACAGGGAAAACAGCAGCATTTGCGATTCCTATTTTACAATTATTAAGTGCAAAAAAAGAACAAGAAAAAGGTGCTCGAAAAATTAGAGCAATCATTATAACACCTACAAGAGAATTAGCTATTCAAATTGATGAAAGTTTTGCAAGTTATGGTAGAAATTTACCATTAAAGCATGCTGTTATTTTTGGTGGTGTTTCTCAAGCTTCTCAGGTGAATCAAATTAGAGCGGGTATCGATATTTTAGTTGCTACTCCAGGACGTTTAATAGATTTAGTTTCTCAAGGAATAATCAAACTTTCTCACATTGAATTATTTGTATTAGATGAAGCGGATCGTATGTTAGACATGGGATTTATTCATGATGTCCAAAAAATCTTAAGAATTATTCCAACTGAAAGACAATCATTGTTTTTTTCTGCTACTATGCCACCTTCAATTATGCAATTGGCAAGTACGATATTAAATAATCCTGAAAAAGTAGAAGTAACACCGATTTCATCTACTGCTGAAAAAATTCAACAAGAAGTTTATTTCTGTGATGCGAAATTAAAAAGAGAATTATTAGTTCATATTTTAGAGAACGATAAAAATGATTCAATTTTAGTTTTTACTAGAACAAAACATGGAGCAGATAAGATTGTAACGTATTTATCTAAAAAAGAAATAAAAGCTGCAGCAATTCACGGTAATAAATCTCAAAATGCACGTCAAAATGCATTGAAAAATTTCAAAAACAAAACGATTCGTGTTCTAATAGCTACAGATATTGCTGCACGCGGAATTGATATTGATGAATTGGCTTTTGTAATTAATTATGAAATACCTAATGTGCCTGAAACCTATGTTCACCGTATCGGAAGAACAGGAAGAGCAGGTGCAAGTGGAAAAGCAATTTCATTTTGTGACATTGAAGAAAGACCCTATTTGAAAGATATTGAAAAATTGATTTCAATTAAAATTCCAGTAGTCACAGAACATCCTTATCCTGCTCAAAATTTAGTTCCGCCAGTTGCAGAAAAGCCAGCTAAACCGAATAAAAAGAAGAAAGCAGCGATGGCGGCTAATAAGCAACAGAACTCGCCAAATAGAAAAAATAATACATCTCAAGCACCAAAAGAAGAGCGTTCAAATAAGAAAAAATGGTCTTGGGGTGGAGATAGAAAATAAGAAATGAAAGTTGAAAAAGATTTTTGATTTTGAACAACTTCTCTTCTAATAAATGGTAATTATGGAAAAATACATTGAATTAGCTTTAAAAAACTTGAAAATTGCATCCTTAAACAAGATGCAAAAAGAATCTATTGAAGTGAATAAAACACAACAAGATTGTGTGCTTTTATCTCCAACTGGTTCTGGAAAGACATTGGCTTTTTTATTGCCATTATTGCGTTTTTTGGATGAAAAACAAAATCATGTCCAAGCCTTAATTATTACTCCTACAAGAGAATTAGCAATTCAAATAGAATCTGTTTTTAGATCATTAGGAACACCTTTTAAAGTGAATGCAACTTATGGTGGACATTCGATGCGAGTGGAAGAAAACAATTTTATTCAGGCGCCTGCAGTTTTAGTGGGTACACCAGGTAGAATTTGTGATCACATTCAGAGAGGGAATTTGGATCTTGAAAATGTTTCAACTTTAATCTTAGATGAATTTGATAAGTCATTAGAAATGGGATTCCATGATCAGATGGAATACATTTTGGCTTATACGAAAGGATTGAAAAAAAGAATGTTGGTTTCCGCTACAGAAATGAGTGAGATTCCAACTTTTACAGGAATAAAAGATTCAATAGAAATTAATTATTTGGTTGAAAAATCAGATAACCTAACTTTGAAAATGGTTGTTTCAAATGAGAAAGATAAGTTACAATCACTATTTGATTTAATCTGTCAAAATTCGAATGAGCCCACAATTATTTTCTGTAACCATAGAGAGCCAGTAGAAAGAGTAGCAGAGTTTTTAGCCGATTTAGGAATTGTGGTTACTTTTTTTCATGGTGGTTTAGAACAAGCAGAGCGTGAACGAACATTGATTAAATTTAGAAATGGGAGTTCGAATTATTTGGTGACAACTGATTTGGCTGCAAGAGGATTAGATATTCCTGAAATTAAATACATTATACATTATCATTTACCTCTAACGAAAGATGCTTTCATTCATAGAAATGGACGAACAGCGCGTATGTCAGCTTCTGGGACTTCTTTTTTATTGGTAACGAAAGATGAGGAATTACCAAAATACATTTTAGAACAAAATATTCCTGTTGAAGCGATAAAAGAAGAATCTTTTCTCCCAAAAGAGCCTAAATGGGAGACATTGTACATGAGTGGTGGTAAAAAAGATAAAATCAATAAGATTGATATTGTAGGTTTTTTATCCAAAAAAGGAAATTTAGAAAAGGATGATTTAGGATTAATCATCGTTCAAGATTTTACTTCTTATGCAGCAGTTAATAGAAAGAAAATCCGTCAAGTATTGGCTGCGATCAAAGACGAGAAGATTAAAGGGAAGAAATTAAAAATTGGAATTTCAAGATAATATCGGTATTGTAGGCTGAGCGAAGTCGAAGTCTACAATTTTGAATTGTTCTGTTATTTGCAATTTTGAAAAACAAATTTGATATTTGAGCGTTAATAGTTAGGCATGAAAGAAAAATTAAAATCATTATATAGGTTTATCTCTCCAAGATTTCAAACAGTACATTTAGATTATAGAGTTGATCCAACACCTCGTCAAGGTCATGGGAAACCAGCTCATTCCTTATTGTATAAAATTATTGATGATAATAGAGAGTTGTATAAGCAAACACTTTATGATTTTTTACATCTTTCAGCTAATATTCATACGATTCAAGATAGTTCAGTTGAAAAGAATGAAAATCTTCCTGCATGGAACAATGAATTTCTACCTGGTTTAGATATCGTAGGTTTGTATGGAATAATAGCTTTACACAAGCCAAAACAATACATAGAATATTGATCATTTAGCAGATAAAGTTATCCGTGAGCCATTTGAAAAATTGAATGATTTACAGTTTATCATCAATTCTCTAAATGAAGGTGATATTTTGTTTATCGATAATTCTCACAGATGTTTTTCGAATTCTGATGCAACTGTTTGTTTTTTAGAATTATTGCCCTATTTGAAAAAAGGAGTAATTGTGCATGTGCATGATATCTATTTACCATATGATTATCCGCAATTCATGTGTGATCGTTTTTATAATGAGCAATATGTATTAGCTGCATTTGTATTAGCAAATCCTTCTAAATACAAAACTATTTTACCAAATTACTTTATAAGTGAAGATAAAGAATTGAGCGAAATAATTTCCCCAATGTGGAATCATTCGAATTTAAAGAATGTTGAGCGACATGGTGGTTCTTATTGGTTGATGATAGGTGAATAATATATTCAATAGACTTCTTCTAAGTTAAAGTAAAACTTGTAAATTTCTTTTCTGATTTTTGTATTTCTTTTGTTATTGTTTAAAAAGTAAAACGGAATTTATACTTTTTATAAATCAATTATCATAATTTTATTCTGAACCTTATTTTTTTCAATAATAACGCTTGTTCTTCTAAACCTTTTATTATATTAGTAGAACGAAATTTATTACACTATTTATATGTCAGATACAACGATTAAACCTATCAAAGGTGGTGAATTCTTAATCAGAAATACAAAACCAGAAGAAATTTTCTCTCCTTCAGAATGGAGTGAGGAGCAGCAAATGATTGCTCAAATGTGTGATGATTTTATCAATCAAGAGGTTTATCCTGTAATTGATAGAATTGATGCAATGGAAGAAGGTTTGATGGTTTCTTTATTAAATAAAGCTGGTGAACTTGGAATGTTAGGTATGTCTGTTCCTGAAGAATTAGGAGGAATGGGGGTTGATTTCAAAACTTCGTTATTAGCAACTGAGCGTTTAGGAAAAGGTCATTCATTTTCTGTTGCTTATGGAGCACATACAGGAATTGGTTCTTTACCATTATTGTATTACGGAACAGAGGCTCAAAAAGCGAAATATATTCCATTATTAGCTTCAGGTGAATGGAAAGCAGCTTATTGTTTAACTGAACCAGGATCAGGATCAGATGCTA
Organism: Fluviicola sp.; assembly: GCA_021300395.1. Taxonomy (GTDB): domain Bacteria; phylum Bacteroidota; class Bacteroidia; order Flavobacteriales_D; family Crocinitomicaceae; genus CAIUKX01. The sequence goes on from JAJTEO010000090.1 coordinate 8,421, forward strand.
ATTCTGGAAAAACGAAAGCAACTTTAAGTGAAGATGGTACATATTATAGCATAACAGGTCAAAAAATGTGGATCACAAATGGTGGATTTGCAGATTTAATGACGGTTTTTGCTAAAATTGGTGATGATAAAAATCTTTCAGCTTTCTTGGTTGAAGCAAAATCTGAAGGAGTTTCTTTAAATCCAGAAGAGAAAAAAATGGGGATTAAAGGTTCTTCTACACGTCAAGTTTTCTTCAATAATGTAAAAGTTCCAGTTGAGAACATGTTAAGTGAAAGAGAAGCTGGATTTAAAATTGCTTTGAATATCTTAAATATTGGACGTATTAAGTTAGGAGCTGGTGTTTTAGGTGGTTCAAAAGCTACAATTACTGATTCGGTTAAATATTCTAATGAACGCGAGCAATTTGGTCGTTCGATTTCTAAATATGGAGCAATTCGTTACAAATTAGCTGAACAAGTAATTCGTACGTTTGTTGTTGAGTCAGCAATTTACAGAGCTGGACAAAATATCGATGATGCTATTAAACACCATGTTTCAGAAGGAATGGACAAAGGTGCGGCGACATTAAAAGGAATTGAAGATTATGCAATTGAATGTGCAATCTTAAAAGTAGCTGGTTCTGAATGTTTGGATTATGTTGCTGATGAAGCTGTTCAGGTGTATGGTGGTATGGGTTACTCTGCGGAATCTCCTGTTGAGAAAGCTTATAGAGATTCTCGAATCAACCGTATTTTTGAAGGTACGAATGAAATCAATAGAATGTTAATTGTTGACATGTTATTGAGAAAAGCAATGAAAGGTGAATTAGACTTATTATCACATGCTATGAAAGTTGCAGGTGAATTAATGAGTATTCCTGAAATGAAAGATCCTTCAGATGCAATTTTTGCAAATGAATACAATTATTTGGAAGGTTTCAAAAAAACAATCTTAATGGTAGCAGGAGCAGCAGTTCAAAAATTAGCTCAATCTTTGTCTAAAGAACAAGAGATCTTAATGAATGTTGCGGATATAGCTATTCAAATTTACCAAGCGGAATCAGTATTGTTAAGAGTTGAGAAGTTAATTGCAACAAAAGGGGAGGCAGCTGCACAAACTGAGATTGCAATTGTTAAAACGTTCTTTTATGATGCTGCTTCAAGAGTTGAAAAAGCAGGAAAAGATGCGATCAATTCGTTTGCAGAAGGAGATGAAGCAAGAATGATGTTAATGGGATTAAAACGATTCACAAAAACAGACGCTTTCAATCCGAAAGAAGCAAGACAATTAATTGCTAATAAATTGATTGAAGCAAATCAATATTGCTTCTAATAATAGATAA
>JAJTEO010000091.1 GCA_021300395.1 Fluviicola sp.
ATTTAACTCTTTGATTTTTATTATTCTCTTCCTTTATTTGAGTGCTATCATTTTTAAATTCCAGAATAAAATAACGACCTTGTAATACTCCAAAAACATCACCTACTTCATAATCTTTTGGGGTTTGTTGAAAAAGATTAATAATACCAATTAAAGGCACATTAAAATCTTTCAAATAATATCCGAAAGATATTAAGAAATTACCTATTTGGACATTTTCGTACCGATATGCTTTTTTCATTTATAATTCATGCTTTTAATGTTTGACTCTAGCAACTAACTATCTTTTCCACTTAGTTAAGTCTTTAATAGATTACTATTTGACTAAATATTGTAAAATACATTTATATCCTAAAATTTACAATATAATGTTTTAAATAGCTTTCAATGTCTTTTAAAATATAAGAACGCTAATTTTATAAAAAAGATTTACTTAAATCACACTATTCTATGGGAAGTGAGGAAAGCATGTTGAGAAAATATTTAATTACTTGTTTTGCAATATCTGATGGTTTACGATTGATATGAGAATATATTGTTTTTGACAATCGACTTATTAAAATTATTTCTTTTTATTCTTAACCTTTTTTTTAGCTTCCAATTTTTCTTTTTTCGATATATGTAAAGCATTTAAGTCAATTGCAGGTAATTGATATTTACCAAAGGGAAAATACATTGTCATGTTAGAAATATAATTCCTAAGATTGTTTATAGAAATACTCAATCCTGAAATATAAAGTAAATCAAATATCTCTTTCTCAGATAATTTCTCTTTATCTTTAAATTCAAAAATCGTTATTGCCTCTACAAACATTGTGTAACCTGACAAAGGTTTTTCTATTTCATTTATCGAAATTTTCGTAAAAAGAAAAACCTCACCATCATCTTGATTTTTAAAGCTAAAATCAAAATCAAGGTTGTAATCTTCAAAAATAGATTGATCTTCTGACTTGTTATTTATAGGCTCTACAAAACTATATTTTGATTGTAAAATATAAAAATCGGAAAGCTTTAATGGAGATTGAACTAATTTCATGCTACAATTTTTTTATTATTCTTTCCTCTATTATTTACAATATCATGTAAACCATCTTTTTTATGAAATGAATGATTTCTATGAACCATTAAATATCCCTTACGACCTTTACCTTTATTTAGGAACCATTGACCTAAGTAGTCAGAAACATTTTCATCATTGATTGGATTTTCATCTTTTTTCTCAACCTCTTCAATGGTTACAAACTTACATCCAAAAGCTCTTTCCAATTCAGTAATAGTACTAAATGTAAAGTTGTGTTGTCCTGACATGTATCGTGTTATAAGAGATTGATTTTTTGTACCCAACTCTTCTGCTAGTCTACCTTTAGACCAGTTTTTTTCTTTTAGTTTATCTGAAATAAACTGTGCTACCCGATCAGATTTTTCGAAGTTATTTCGAATATCAGGATTCACGCTTTTAAGTCTTTCTTTGAGTTTACTCATCTTTCAAGTATTAATGAATAGTTCTACAGGGAAATCTAATATTGTCTTATTTCTATATAAAATAATACCTTCTTGTTCCAGCTTCTTTAATTCATAATCTATTTTCTGTAAAGTTTCGACACATTTATTGAGGTGTGTGTCATTTTGATATGTATCAGTCGTTTTTACTCCACCATTACCAATAATCAATATTACATCAGATATTCGAATACAATATAACCTTAACTTTGAAGCTAAAACAGGTAAAGCGCAAATTCTATCACTACGTTTTCCTTCAAGTCTGAAATATCTTTCGATTGCACCGTTTTTTTCTAAAATACCATCATTTAAAATTGTTACCAGTTTTTCTAATTCTATATTTTTACCATCCGAATCAACTCTGTCAATAAACTTATCAAATTCACATTGGGTTTCATTCCCTAAAAAACATGAATAAAATTTACATGCTTTTCCTGAATCATACTCATCTATTATAACCTTAGTCTTGGCCATTTAAATTGAAAATATAACTTCAAATATCAGTATTAATTTGATTTAAATAACAATAAACGAGTACAAATCTAATTAATTATTTTACTTATAAGTGAAATTAGTGAATTTTAATTCATTTTGAAAATATTCAAGTAATATTATATTTGTAAAACGAATATCTTTATATTTTGAAAAAAAACCGTAGCGATAACTACGGTTTTTATTTTAAAATGATTCTAAAATTTTGATTAATTACTCCTGCGGATGACAATCTGATTTATCCTGCTATAACTATCCCGATTAAAATTTGGGATCAGCAAAATAATTACAAACTTTTAAGTATTTCTATCAATTCTGATTGCGGGTGACAATCACTTTTATCCTTCCTATAGCTGACATGTGTATATATTCCAGGACTTCCGCTCAAAGCGGTAGACCTTGAAATATCCCACATTTCAGATTTGTAATTTTTAGGTATTTTGTATAATTCGCACAAATATTCGATGAGGTTTTTCAATGATTTTAATTGTTTGTCGGTATATTTCTGATAATAAAATGAACCCCTAAAAGGAGATTCATAAACAGATACTTTATCAAGTGGAATTTCTTGATTTAGATAATTTACATACTTGCTTTTTTGAAGTTTTAATTGTCCCCAATTGCATAATTCAATACCAATTGACTGTTTATTCAATAGTGTATTATTCAATTCGTTCGTGCCTAAATGATGCGCCCAATGTGCACTACTGAATGATTGATGTATTATTCCTTCTCTATCAATAACGAATGCTACACCTATACGTTCTGAATTTTTGTTCCACCCTGCAATTACATTTTTTGCATTTCCACTGCTTACTGTATTGTGTAGAACGATTTGTCGTTTAGTGTATTTCTCTTGGAAATATTGTGTTTTGTCTAATGGGTATTGTACTATCTGTTTAAGGAAATCAGTGTTTGTTTTCATTTGCTTTATTTTTTTATAGGTTATTAAATGGACGAATTGCAATTCGTCCTTACTTTCGTTTGTCTTCAATTGATTTTGGGAAAGAGATGAGGTTGAACATTTCGCGTAATCGAGAACGGACTCTGTTACCATACAGTTTTTCTAATTCTTCTGCATTTAAATTGGTTGTTGCGTGGGTTGGAATTCCTGATTGAATGAAATTATCGTATCTACTCAATAGAATTTCTGCCATTGTATTACAATCATTACCGAAGTGTTTCAAACTTTTTTCTACTCCTAGGTCATCGAAACAAAATACGTTTGTCGATTTTCCATATTTGAGTATTGTAGGATATCCTTCGTTAATGAATTCAAACGAAATTTCTCTTGATGCTTTGATTCTGTATTGAAACTCATTTTGAAAAAATGGTTTTATCAATGTCATCAAACTTGTTTTGCCACAACCTACTGGACCAAGTAATAAGATACCTTTGTCTAAATCCATTTTATGGATTTCACAATTCTCTTTGTCACGAATGGCATAAACCAATAATTTGTAAACGATTTCGTAATCTTCTATTTTGATTCGAAAGTGTTTGCCGTATTTCATTTGCCCTTGATTGTAAAGAAATGCAAGGCATTCTTTAAAATCAAAGCAACGGTAGTTGTCTTGGATTTTGAATGGAACCATGATCTGATTTTGGATTATGAATTTTAAATTTTGGATTATCCTCCCCCTTAATCCCTCCCGAAAAATATCGGGACAAGCTCTCCAAAGGGGGAAACACATTAAAGTGGGATTGAATAGTCTTTGTCTTGGTTGGTGTGTAGATTGTCGGGTTTGGGTTGGTTTGGAACTGGATTGAATTTGTTTGAATTCAGCATCCAATTATTGGCTGCAGCTTTCCAATTTTTCATTGGAGAGCGACCGCCAATTTTCCAACCATTCGATTCGAAGTAATTGAAGAATTTTTGTGCTTCAATATCCGGTTTGTTTTTTTCTTTGAAATACTCCTGGACTAATTCAATTCGTGGCGCAATAAATTTTACATTTTTAGAAACTGCCGTAGGCAAAATTTCTTTCTTCACTTTTTCTTTTTTTGGTGGTTTGCAAAATTCATTTTGCTCCATACATATGTTTATATGTTTATTGTTTATATGTTTATAAAAAGGCTCATTTAGATGTCTCAATATGGGACTATCAACCTCACTAACTTGTCTCAATGTGGGACTATCAATATCATTTACTTGTCTCAATATGGGACTGTCTTTCATTTCAACATTACTTCCAATCATCGGATTTCTTGATGGAATATATTTGATATATCCATATTGATTTAATTGGTTAATGCATCGATGATAAGTTGACTTATTTGATATTTTTGAAATTTGCATAATTTCCGATCTAATAATTAAAAATGGATTTTGAAATCTGTTAATATTCCACATTTGAAACAAAGCCATATACAAACTAATATGAGGGGGTGATAATCTTTTATCTTCTGTGAATTGAATAAAAACTTCAGTTAAATGTTTTATGTAATTCACCGAAGTATTGTTCGGTTTCATAGCCCAAAGTTGTTTCGCATATTGCTATTGATAATCTTTTGAATGTCTTCATTGTTATACAATAGCGTACCTCCTAATTTGGTATATGGCAAAGTGCCATTGATTCTAAGGTTTTGAAGTGTTCCTGATGAAATACCCAATAAACGTTGTACTTGATACGATTTTAACCACTTCGTTTGCGGTGGTTCGTAATTCACTTTTGATTTTGGTATTGCAGGACTAGTCAATACAAACTCTTTTAATTGATTCAATAAATCAGATTTAAAGTTTTCTAAATCTTCTACTGTGATAATAACTGCTGACATAAAAATTAATTTTAATTGATTATGTCACAAAGGTCTGTGGTTTGATTTAATTTCTTTCCCCATATGGTTCCACATGTGGAAAGATTTATATTAAAACAATTTTAAAATGCTTGATTTTATTGAGTTTGATAATCATTATTTTTCATTCGTCATAAAATTCTCATCTGTTGAATTATCTAAATGCTCTAACATTTGAGAAATGAACTTAAAACGATCAACTGATTTTCTGTTTTTTATATCCGAAAAAGAACGATAAACATTGTTTAATTTGACATTGAATTTGACTTCTAAAAATTCAGCTATTTCCCTGATTTCACTAGCGCCATGGTTAAATGCTTTCATTACATAAAGTCCATAAATAAGTTCCACTAAGTCCGCTTGTGAAATAGTCCATTTCATTTTTTTTATTCCACATGTGGAATCATATGGGGAATAAAATTCAAAATTATTTTTAAGGGAGGGATTTTTTAATGCGTCTATTTGTTCTTGCAAATGATGTTCAATTTTATCGTGTGCTTGAATTACTGCTAAACGATAGTCAAAACCAGTGCCGGTTGAATAATCAATTTCGCTTGCGAATGATTCAAACATTTGATGATCTTTAGCATTTTTTCTTAGGAAGTAATCTTGGTCTAGATTTGATTTGCCAGAACGAATGTATTTAACGAAAACAGAATTTGCTTTGCAATATCTTGTAAGACGATTCAACTCACATTCCAAATGAGTAATTTTTTCTTTCGTACTTCCGTGTGGTTTTTCATATTCAATTTGAAGAAACCGTTTATAGATTACCAATTTAGAAACAATGGACGGTTTTAGGTTTTTGAAATAATATATTTCAACTTCATCATTTTCAAAATTATTTTGAAGAATGTAATTACGAAGAACATCGAGTGTTTCTTCAATTATTTTTATATTGTCAATGTAATGGTCTATTTTATTTTCATTAGAAATGGATTTCATTTTTAGTTCCATCTCTTGATATTTTTCCATGAAAAACTCGAACATAGGTAATTAATTAGTAATTCAATAAACAGCGCTTAAAACAATTAACCCCAAGTTTACTAAAACGTTACTAAATGGATTAATTAAAATGATTCTAAACGTCGATTTATGAAATTATTGTTCAACTACTATTAAAATTTATTAAATAGATAAAAATTCCATCAACTATTTTTTTAAATGAACAAAACCTGTAAATTCTGATTTTTCTTTATATAAATTATATACTAATATTTTATAAAAATAAACTCCTTCAATTAATTGATCACCACTTTGATTTATTCCATTCCAATTATTAAGATAATTGTTGTTTGAATATACTATTTCACCCCATCGATTAAGAATCAACAACTCTGATTTCTCAAAATATTCTAAATTTCTAATAATAAAAAAATCATTGATCCCATCATCATTGATCGTAATGACATTTGGAATTATAATTGGACATTCATTATAAATTTCAATTGAGCCATTGATCTTTTTATTACAAGCATCTTTTATTAAAAAATCTATTGTATTTATTCCTACCGTCAAATATTGTTGGGGAATTATTGATATTGTATCATTATTAATGTTACTAAAATTCCAATCGTAATTATATGGTTCAGCTCCATTTTTTATATTACAGGATAATAAAATACTTGATTCGGTTTGATCACAAATGTTTAAACCATCTTCATATTTTAAAATCATCAATTTGTAATCTTTTAATACAAGCTGAATAGAAAAAGTATCAATACCATTAGAACATAAATTATTTACTAAAACTTGTAAAATTATTGTTTCATTATTTTCATCAACATTATCTAACCAATGAATTAGCGGAATAGTTATACTTGAAGTATTCATTGGGAAATATATTGAATCAGGAAATGAGTAATCAATGTTTTCAGTTGCTGTACCTGACTTTTTCACACTCATCATTATAGCAGATGTAGAGTCACCTCTTTTAAAATTGATAAAGAGGTCTCCACAGTCCTCTGTAATTTCACCAGAATTAGAAGAAGTTATTGTTAATGGTTGAACAACATTACAGTTTACAACTCTAAAAACAAATACCTTTGTTTGCTTGTTGAGTAAAACACCATTTCTATATTCTTTTACTTCAACACCCGTAAGAAACAAGCCTAAAGAATTTGGGGTAATTGTCATTATCCCTGATGATTGATTTAATTGAACTGCAACACCATTTCCAAAAGGACTACTATAGGTAAAACCTGATTCCCAGTTTAACAATGTATAAGGTGGCGGAGATTCCGGTTGAGGTGCAACATCCATAATACTACCACCATTAAATGGAGTAATTAAATTATAAACTAAAGAATCATTATCAGCATCAACTTAAGCATAATCAATACTTATAATTCGATTTGAACATAACACTACTGGAGGAACTGAAATAAATCGAGCGCTATTATTCAAATTACTCACCATTCCACTACCATGTATAAATGTTGTTAAAGTAAATCCCGTATTATCTGGATTTGAAATGTTCGATAAATTTGCA
>JAJTEO010000092.1 GCA_021300395.1 Fluviicola sp.
GCATTTTATAGTTACGATATTGAACAAATAGGGCAGTCTCCTACTGCTACTTCTGTTGGGTCTTCTTTTGGAACGTTGTTTAGAACAGGGCCTTTGGATAAATTAACTTTTGTCGAAAGAATTGGAATAAATATTGAAAAGGATATTAAAAAGGATATTGTAATATATGGTGGGTTTGAAAGGAAAGAATTTGTTCCGTTAGGTTTAGCGAATTATATCAAGTTTAATAGCCAATTTAATTCTTATGATACAATTCATAAGATAACCACATCAGAATTCACTGCGCGTTTTCGATGGACAAAGGATGAAGAATTTATAGCAGGTGCTTTTGATCGTTCCACGCTTCGTTCTAGATATCCAATTTTTGCTATTCAAGGTATTTTTGGTGTTAAAGGTTTATTTGGAGGAGATTATAATTATCAAAAAATTGAATTCCGTATGGATCATAACGCTAAAATAGGAATTTTAGGGAGAATGAATTATGGGATAAATTGTGGAAATGTTTTTGGAACTGCCGCCTATCCATTTTTAAAAGTACATGAAGGGAATCAATCTTATTGGTTGTTGACTTCTACATTTAATATGTTGAATTTTTTTGAATTTATTTCAGATAGATACGTAGGAGGATATGTTGAAAATCATTGGGGTGGATTATTTTTCGATGCAATTCCTTATGTGAAAGATATGAAATTAAGGGTTGTATCTTCAGGAAGAATAACATACGGTTCAATCTCCTCTAGACATAATGTTGAAATGGAACTGCCTAGTTTCACTAAGAAATTTGGTAATATTCCGTATGCTGAATGCAGTGTCGGATTGGAGAATATATTAAAAGTAATTCGAATTGATGTATTTTGGAGACTAACTCACTTAGATCCAGGAATGAACCCTGTCGGAATTAGAGGAAGAGTAGCATTTAATTTTTAGAGATTGATTTACAATGAAGTTACATACTGAAAACATTCAAAAAACATACAAGGGACGTCAAGTTGTAAAGGGAGTTACAGTTGAGGTGAATCAAGGTGAAATTGTTGGTCTATTAGGTCCTAATGGCGCAGGGAAAACGACTTCTTTTTACATGATGGTAGGTTTAGTTAAGCCTGATACTGGTCGTGTGTTTTTAGATGATTTAGATATTACTAATTATCCAATGTACAAACGAGCGCAATTGGGTATTGGATATTTACCTCAAGAAGTCTCAGTTTTCCGAAAATTAAGTGTGGAAGATAATGTGCTTTCCATTTTAGAAATGACTGATTTAACTAAAGTAGAACGTAAAGAAAGGTTAGAGCAATTGTTAGAAGAGTTCAGTTTAACACATGTTCGTAAAAACTTAGGACATTCACTTTCTGGTGGAGAAAAACGTAGAACTGAAATAGCAAGGGCATTGGCAACAAATCCAAAATTTGTATTGTTAGATGAGCCGTTTGCAGGAGTTGATCCAATTGCAGTTGAAGATATTCAAAGTATTGTTGCGGATTTAATAAAGAAAAATATTGGTATATTGATAACAGATCACAATGTCCAAGAAACTTTATCGATTACAAATAGAGCATATTTGTTGTTTGAGGGGAATATATTAAAGCAAGGAACAGCAGAAGAATTAGCTTCAGATGAGCAAGTAAGAAAAGTTTATCTAGGTCAGAATTTCGAATTGCGTAAAAAATAAGAAATGAAAAAAGGCGTCTGATAAAATCAAGACGCCTTTTTTGAAAATCTAATTGTAAATTATTTAGATGCTAAATCAGAGTTCTCAACTTGATTAACACTTCCATAAGCATCACAATGTCCTCCTTTTGAAGATCCGCAAGATGCAACGATTGTTGCTAATGCAATTCCTACAATTGTTAAGGCCAAAAATCTTTTCATTTGTTGTTGGTTTAAAAAATTAATATTAAGGCTTTTCTTTGTTTGTTGTAACAAAAATATAATAAAAAAAATAATAAACATAAATTATTTTCAAAATTTTCCACTTTTTTTATTTAAAATACGTTATTTTACAGACCGTTATATTCTCATGCGCTTATTATTGTTGATTTTTATTGTATTTTGTAGTTCGATTGTTTTTGGACAAAAAAAATATTCGTTGACATTTTCCAATGATGAATATTCATCGATTAAAAAAAACTATACATCTACATTTAAAGATAGTTTAGAGGCAAAAAGGTATTTAAGAGAATTTCAACTTTATGCTATAAAACAAGGTTTTTTAACTGCTTCTGTTGATACAATCAAATATTTACCGAATCAATTAGTAGCTTCTTTCTTCAAAGGACCCAAATTTGGCAAGGCTTTTTTAAAAATTGAAAAGTCTGAAATTTATTTCTTTAAAAAGCATATGCGAATTAATGAAAAATTAATTACGAATATGCCATTTTCATCTTTGCAACTATCATTGCTGCTAAGAAAAATGCAAAATGTTCTGGAAAATGAAGGGTATCCTTTCGCTAAAGTGTTTTTAGATTCTATTTCAGTGAAAGATGAAAATCTTCATGCAAACATCAGGGTGGAAAAAAATCAATATTATAAATGGAATGCCCTTCATGTGAAAGGGGATAGTGCAGTTTCTAAAGTCGCTTTGATGAATATTATTCGAATAAAAACAGGTGAAAAATATTCACAAGAGGAATTGCAGTTAATTTCAAAACGGATTAAACAAGTCAACTATTTGAAGGAAATTAAACAACACGAAATATTATTTACAAAAGATGGAGCAGAATTGTATTTGTATGTAAAATCAAATGCGGTGAGTTCAGTTAATGGAGCTATCGGGCTTCAACCTAATCCAGTTACAAATAAGGTGAATTTAACTGGTGATGTCGCCTTAAAATTATTAAATGTGATACGGAAAGGTGAATTATTAGAATTTAACTGGAAAAGTATTCAGGTGCAAACACAATCGATGAAGGCACATGTAAATTATCCGTTTATATTAAAATCTTCATTCGGTCTTGATGCATTGTTTTCATTGTACAAAAGGGATTCTTCTTATTTGGAAACTCGTGCAAATTTTGGTGTTCAGTATTTTTTAAAGGGAGGGAATTATTTCAAAGTTTTTTATCAAAATGATGCTTCAAGTGTATTGTCTGGAGCGAAAAACAATCCTTCGTTTTCAAATCTAAATTCAGTTCAAACAAATAGTTACGGTTTAGCAATTTTGAAAAAACAAGTTGATTATATACCCAATCCTTCTAAAGGAATCATTTTTAATACTGAAATAGCAATAGGAAATCGAAAATCTATTTCAAAAATAGATTCTACTCAGTTAAAATCCACAACATATCGAGCTGATTTTAATCTTGAATTTTTTATCCCTTTACACAAGAGGCACATTCTTAGAATCGCAAATCAAACCTCTTGTTATTATGCACCGAGTATTTTTCAAAATGAAGTGTTTCGATTTGGTGGATTAACGCTTCAGCGTGGATTTAACGAAGAAGAATTATACTCTACAACAAAATCAACGATGAGTATTGAATATCGTTATTTAGTAGATCAAAATTCACGTGTTTTTGCTTTTTTTGATCAAAGTTGGTATGAGAATAATGCAGTAAAATACTTTAATGATAAACCTTTTGGGTTTGGATTTGGTTTTTCTTTTGGTACAAATCTCGGAATTTTCTCTATTTCCTATGCACAGGGAAAACAATTCGATAATCCCATTTTAATTAAAAATGGAAAAGTGCATTTTGGGTATGTAGCTTATTTTTGAGTGTGAATTATACTTTTTTCTGCATCGACGCCTTGATGTCCTTCATGAATTCTGAAGCATAAACAAAATTGTTGATTTCAGGATTTTCTGTTTGTATGATTGATTTTTTATCACCACTCCACCAATTTTGTCCTTTGTAGATAAAAATGATGTTATCTCCAATTTCAATTACAGAATTCATGTCGTGTGAGATTACAACCGTTGTAATGTAGAACTCATAGGTGATTTCACGAATCAAGTTATCAATGACAATTGAAGTCATTGGATCTAAACCTGAGTTTGGCTCATCGCAAAATAAATATTTTGGTTTCATAGAAATTGCGCGAGCAATCGCAATACGCTTTTGCATACCACCACTGCATTCTGCAGGTAATAATTTGTTTTTACCTAATAGATTTACCCTGTCCAAACAAAAATCTGCACGATGTTGCATCTCTTTTTTGGTCATTTTGGTAAACATAGAAAGAGGGAACATTACGTTTTGTTCAACTGTCATCGAATCAAAAAGAGCCGAACCTTGAAACAACATTCCGATTTCTTTCCTGATTTCACGTCGATCATGATTTTCCATTGCTGAAAAATCTCTTCCATCATATAGAACACTTCCACTGTCAACTTCATGTAAACCTACGATGCATTTAGCTAGAACAGATTTACCTTGTCCAGATTGACCAATAATCATATTGACTTTTCCTGTCTCAAATTTCGTTGAAACATTATCCAATACTTGATTACTGGCAAATGATTTATTTACGTTTACAACTTCTATCATTACAACAACATCATTTGAGTTAGGAAGAAGTTGCAAATCAAAATCACAACACTACTAATTACTACAGCTTGTGTGGATGATTTACCAACATCTAGTGCTCCACCTTTGGTGTAATATCCGTAAAATGAAGATACTGTAACGATTACAAATCCAAATACAATTGATTTTACTAAAGCATAACCAATGTCACCTGTGAAAAAGAAAGATCTTAAGCCGAAAATATAGGTTTCTGTATTCGATAAATTAGCCATTAATAAAGATAACCATCCGCCAATTAAACTTAATCCGATCGAGAATATTAGCATAATTGGGAAAAACAATATTGCTCCAATTATTTTAGGTAAAACCAAATAATTTAAAGAGTTAACCCCCATTATTTCTAATGCATCAATCTGTTCAGTAACACGCATGGTTCCTATTTCAGAAGCAACATTTGAACCTATTTTACCAGCTAAAATTAAGGAGATAATTGTTGGAGAAAATTCTAAAATTGTACTGGATCTAGTAATATATCCGATTGTGTATTCGGGTAATAGGGGTGAAGTCATATTCGCAGCTGTTTGTAAAGCGATTACACCGCCCATAAACGTTGATAATAGTGCAACAATTGGAATAGAGTTGATTCCGATATTCTGTACTTCTTGAAACAAACGACGACGAAATATTTTCATCTTTTCAGGTCGTGTAAAAACTACCGAGAGCATCAAAAAATATTTCCCTATGTTACTTAGTATTTTCATTCTGAGTGCTAAGTTAATAGATATTTCTTTTATTGCAGCCATAGATTTAAAGTTTTCATTTTTTTATTCTAATTTTGAATAGTGGATAATCCAAAAATAAATAAGCGTCAGAAAGCAATAAATAGTTTTAAAAAATTCTTACCTGAAGGATTTGAAGAATACGTCGTTGATTTGTTTTTTGAGCATTCTATTCATTTTAAGATTGTTCCGCCACGAAAAACAAAATTAGGCGATTTTAGAATTGGACCAGATTTTCCAAAACCATTGATAACTGTGAATGGTGATCTGAATCCTTATTCGTTTTTAATTACAACTTTACATGAATTTGCCCACCTACATACCTATTTGAAATACGGTATGCGAGTTGCTCCTCATGGTGAAGAATGGAAAAATTGTTATCGCAAATTGTTATTACCAATTATTGATTCTAAAAAATTACCTAATGATATCGAAAAGGTATTGATGAATTCGTTAATTTCGACAAAAGCATCTTCATGTACAGATATTAATTTGAGTAGAGTACTTCAAAATTATGATCAAAAACAAGAAGGTATTGAAACCTTGGAACGATTACCAAAAAACACTACATTTGTGTTAAATGGAAGACACTTTGTGAAAGGGGAATTGAGACGAAAAAAATTCTTATGTGAAGAAGTTTCAAGTAGGAGAATGTTTTTAGTAAATGCTTTAGCGCAAGTCAGTCCAGTTAAATATTAATTTGAATGAAAAATAATTATTGTATTATAATGGCAGGCGGTATCGGAAGCCGTTTTTGGCCTATGTCAACGCCGCAACGACCGAAACAATTTTTGGATGTATTGGGAATTGGAAAGTCTTTACTTCAAATGACCTATGAACGTTTATTGAATGTTGCTCCCAAAGAGAATATTTATATCGTTACAAATGAAAATTATTTTGATTTAGTTAAAGAGCAATTATCAGAATTGACTGATGATCAAATCTTGACAGAGCCATTAAGAAAAAACACAGCACCTTGTATCGCTTATGCTTCCGCTAAAATTTTCGCAAAAAATCCAGAAGCTACTTTAGTTGTTGCTCCATCAGATCATTTGATTTTAAAAGAAGAAAACTTTATTCAAACATTGAATATTGCGATTGATGAAGCAAACAAAGATGAGCGTTTAGTTACTTTAGGAATTAAACCAACACGTCCTGATACAGGTTATGGTTATATAGAATTTTCTGAAGAAGGAGAGATTTTACCAGGTCAAGTAAATCCAGTAAAACATTTTAGAGAAAAACCAAGTAGAGAAATGGCTGAGTTGTTCTTGAAAAGTGGTAATTATTATTGGAATTCAGGAATATTTATTTGGAGAGCATCAACTATTTTGAATGCTTTAGAAAAATTCAAACCTGAACTTTACGAATTATTTGCAGGAGATTTATCGTTTTACAATACTGAAAAAGAGCAAGAAAAAATTAATCAATGTTTTCAAGATTGTGAAGATATTTCAATCGACTTTGCCGTTATGGAAAATGCGAAAAATACAGATGTTGTTTTAGCTAATTTTGATTGGTCTGATTTAGGTACGTGGGGAAGTTTATTTACTCATTTAGAAAAAGACTTTAATGGAAATGCTGTAATTGGTGATAATGTTCACATTATTAATTCAACAAATTGCATCGTTAATTTACCAAATAATAAATTGGCATTAATCGAAGGATTGGATAATCACATAGTTGTTGAGTCTGATAATATGTTGATGATTTTAAACAAAGATGATGAACAAAATTTAAAAAAATACATGGAGCCAATGGCTGAAAAAAGCCCACAGTTCTTTAAAGGTTAAAAATAGTTTTGATAAAGTTAAAAACCCACATTTTAATAAATGTGGGTTTTTTTATTTAATATATTTCCTCACTAAAGGAGATGGGAGGACGAAAATTCTGCTTCAG
>JAJTEO010000093.1 GCA_021300395.1 Fluviicola sp.
ATTTACGCTTCCAAAATTGATGAACATTTCAAAATTTTCTAAAACGGTACTTAGAACATGTCTAATGTTTTCTATAAGTTATAATATTATTGGACTTTCAATTGCAATAAGCGGACAAATGTCACCTTTAGTCGCAGCTATTCTTATGCCAATCAGTTCAATTACAGTTGTTTTCCTTAGTACTTTCTTAGTGCTAAATAAAGGGAAATCATTATAAAACAATCAATGAATTACATTGGAATCTTATCACTTCAAGTGGTTACCAACTAATAATGCAAAAGAAATTTATAAAAACGTAAAATTAAAACATGACACAAATCAGGTTTTCGTCTAATACCAATCATTCTTTACGTTTTTAATAATTAATTACTTTGTTACATGGGAATAATATACATAATGCTAGTCGTGAGTTTGATTATCGCTCTGTTTTTTTTAGGTTCATTTTTATGGGCAATTAAAACAGGTCAATATGAAGATGATTACACACCTTCAGTAAGAATTCTCTTTGAAGATGAAACAATAAATAATAACCAAAACAAAAACGAAAATGGAAGTTCAGAAGTTTAGTTACGACAATAGGATCGTAAAGAATTTTGCCTACGCCACCGTAATATGGGGGATCACAGGTATGCTTGTTGGGTTAATCGTAGCTTTACAGCTCGCTTTTCCCGAGTTTTTTAATGATTACTTAGGGTTTAGTTTCTTATCCTTTGGTAGATTAAGACCTTTACACACAAATGCTGTGATTTTCGCATTCGTAGGTAATGGTATTTTCATGGGAGTTTATTACTCACTACAACGTTTGTTAAAAACAAGAATGTGGAGTGATAAATTAAGTAATATCAACTTTTGGGGTTGGCAGTTTTTAATTTTATGTGCTGTTGCAACTTTACCATTTGGTATCACTTCAGGTAAAGAATACGCAGAGTTAGAATGGTGGATTGATATCCTAATCGCTGGATTATGGGTAGTTTTCGGATTCAACATGTTTGCAACGATTTTAGTAAGAAGAGTAAAACATTTATATGTTGCCATTTGGTTCTTCATCGCTACTTTCGTAACTGTAGCTATCTTACATATCTTCAACTCTTTCGAATTACCTGTTTCTTTCTTAAAAAGTTACTCTTGGTACGCAGGAGTTCAAGATGCATTAGTACAATGGTGGTATGGACATAATGCAGTAGCATTCTTCTTAACTACACCTTACTTAGGTTTAATGTACTACTTCGTACCTAAAGCAGCGAATCGTCCAGTATACTCTTATAGATTATCAATTATCCACTTCTGGGCGTTGATTTTCATCTACATCTGGGCTGGACCTCACCACTTATTATATTCAGCATTACCTGATTGGGCACAAAGTTTAGGTGTTGTTTTCTCTGTAATGTTAATTGCTCCATCTTGGGGTGGTATGTTGAATGGTTTATTAACATTAAGAGGTGCTTGGGATAGAGTTCGTGATGATGTGATGTTAAAATTCATGGTAGTTGCATTAACTTGTTACGGTATGGCTACTTTTGAAGGTCCATTGTTATCTTTGAAAAACGTAAACGTAATCTCTCACTTTACAGATTGGACAATTGCACACGTTCACGTTGGTGGTTTAGGATGGAACGGTATGTTTACTTTCGGTTTATTATATTGGTTATTCCCGAAATTATACAGAACAGAATTATATTCTAAAAAATTAGCGAATCAACACTTCTGGATTGCAACTTTAGGTATCTTACTATATGCTATTCCAATGTATTATGCTGGTTTCGTTCAAGGTCAAATGTGGCAAGAATTTAATCCAGATGGAACTTTAACTTACCAAGATTTCTTAGAAACAGTTCAAATTATTAAACCTTTCTATATCTTACGTTCTTTAGGTGGATTATTATTCATCATCGGAGCAGTTATGATGTTCTACAACTTAGTGAAAACTGCAAAATCTGGAAGTTTATTAGCTGATGAAGAAGCAGAAGCTCCAGCTTTGGTTAAACATGAAAAAGAAGGTAAAAAAGAACACTGGCATAGAGGAATTGAAGGGAAACCAGTTCAATTCATGATCTTAGCAATCGTTGTAGTAGCAATCGGAGGTTTAGTACAAATTGTACCTACAATGATTGTGAAAAGTAACATTCCTACAATTGCAAGTGTGAAACCTTACACTCCTCTTGAATTAGAAGGTCGTGATTTATATATTAGAGAAGGTTGCTACAACTGTCACTCTCAATTAGTAAGACCTTTACGTTTCGAAACTGCTCGTTTTGGTGACTACTCAAAAGCTGGAGAATTTGTATATGATCACCCATTCCAATGGGGTTCTAAAAGAACTGGACCGGATTTAGCAAGAGAAGGTGGAAATGTTAAAATTAAGAAAAGTAATTTCTGGCATTACCAACACATGATTCGTCCGAAAGATGTATCTAAAGGTTCTATCATGCCTGCTTACGTTTGGTTAAAAGAAAATGATTTAGATCTTTCTTTAACTTCTAAAAAAATCAATGCAATGAGAACGTTAGGTGTTCCTTACAAAAAAGGATACGAGACACAAGCTCCAGCAGATTTACAAAAACAAGCGTTAGAAATCGCAACAGACATTGTTAACAATCAACCTGCTGAGATTTTGAAAACGATCAATGTAAATCAAGAGATTAACAAGTTACAGAAAAAAGAAATCGTTGCTTTAATCGCTTACTTACAACGTTTAGGTAAAGATGTAATGACAACATCTACATCAGTTAAATAATACTAAAATTAAACGTTATGTTACGATTTATAAAACATCATTTAACAGGAATTGACGGGGTATCTATATACCCTATCATTTCCCTACTCATCTTCGTATTGTTCTTTGTATTTGTATTAACACATGTATTTAGAATGAGAAAAACACAAGTTGAAGAGTTAAGTAATATTCCTTTCGAAACATCTGAAGAAGAAGTTGGAGGGACAGTAGGAATTATAAAATAAAAGAAAATGAAAAGGTTATTATATTTCACAAATGCTTTACTTTTCATCTTAATTGTAAGTGTAAATGTATTTGGTCAAGACGGAGAGGCTATTTTCAAGTCAAAATGTAGTGCTTGTCACATCTTAGGAAAAGATGGTACTGGTCCAAATTTGAAAGGAGTTAAACAAAAATGGACAGATGCTGGTGAAGGTGATTTACTTTCTGAATGGGTAAAAAATTCAACGGCATTAATAGCTGGAGGTAAAAGTACAATGGCAAATACAATAAAAACGTATAGCCCTATGGAAATGCCAGCTCAAGATGTTACCCCAGCAGATGTTGATGCGATTTTGACATTTGTAGATGGATATGTTGAAACAGCTGCCCCTGCAGCAACTGAAACTGCTACTGCAGGTTCAACTACTACAACACCAGAAGTTACTTATCTTCCAAACTACAAAGAAAATTTAACTAAGTTTTATTGGTTATTAGTAGCAGTTGTGATCTTACTAATAGGTATTTTCATTATGTCTTCTTCAATTATGAATTTGACAAAATCTAATTACTTCCAAAATAAATTAGCTGAGAAAAAAGACAAAGAAAAAAGCAGTTCATCAATTAACACAACTTTGATTGCTATAATTGGTATGTTTGGTTTAATGGCTTTAAATAATCATTCGTTGGCTTTATCATTCATGACTCCTGGTGAGGCGAAAGAAGATTCTCCATGGTTATTAGTTGAAACAAGTGATTTATATTTCTTAGCAGTTATAAACTTAGTTTTATTAGGTGTTATTTTCTACTTGAAAAACATGTTTAAAAACTTAATGAATTTAGTTAAAACTGAACAAGAAAAAGCGAAAGCTGAAGAACCAGTTGTGCTGAAAAAATTAAATCATGTTTTAACTGATGTAGTTCCAATCGAGCAAGAGCATAAAATCTTAATGGATCATGAATATGATGGAATTCAAGAATTAGATAACAATTTACCACCTTGGTGGGTTTGGATGTTCTTTGCTACAATTGTATTTGCTGTTGTTTACTTGTTTAATTACCATATTTTAAAAACAGGTGACTTACAATATCAAGCATACGATAAAGAAATCAAACAAGCTGATGCACAAGTGAAAGCTTATTTGGAAGCAAATGCGATGAACGTTGATGAAACAACAGTTACATTAATGACAGACGCTGCTGAACTTGAAAAAGGTAAAGCATTATTTGAAACAAACTGTGTGACTTGCCACAATCCAAAAGGTGAAGGTAATATTGGACCTAACTTAACGGATAAAAATTGGATTTATGGATTTGATATCAAAGATGTATTTAAAACTGTAAAAACAGGAACACCAAACGGTATGCCTGAACACGGTACAAAATTCAATCCAATTCAAATTCAACAAGTAGCTTCGTTTGTATTATCATTACCAGAAGCAAAAGGAAAAGCTCCACAAGGAGAAATAATTGAAAAATAACAAATAGATCCAAGACTATAAGATTCAAGATTTTAAGATAAAACATCTTAAAATCTTGAATCCTTAAGTCTTTCATCTGTAAAATTCTTTACAACATGAGCGAAGATAAAGAAGGTTTCAGAGATCGTATTTCTACAGTCAATGAAAAAGGAAAACGTGTATGGGTTTTTCCTAAAAAACCAAAAGGTAAATTTTTTAATTACCGTAAATTAACAAGTTATTCATTACTTGCGTTACTATTTGCCCTACCCCACATTAAAGTTCACGGCGACCAATTTCTACTCCTAAATGTCATTGAACGAAAATTTATCATTTTTGGATATATTTTCTGGCCACAAGATTTCTATATTTTTGCAATTGCTTCTATTCTAGCAGTCGTATTCGTAATAGTTTTTACTATCATTTTCGGTCGTATTTTTTGTGGATGGGTTTGTCCTCAAACCATATTTATGGAAATGATATTCAGAAGAATTGAATACTGGATTGAGGGTGATTATACACATCAAAAAAAGTTAGATAGTCAAGCTTGGAATGGAGAAAAAATAAGAAAAAGAGTTCTTAAACATTCTATTTTTTGGATTATTTCTTTCGCTATTGCAAATACATTTTTGGCATATATCATAGGAAAGGATCAATTATGGGAAATTCAAACTGATAATGTAGGTAATCATGTTGGTGGATTAATTTCAATTGCCGTTTTTACAACTGTTTTCTACATGGTTTTTTCTCGTTTGAGAGAGCAAGTTTGTACTACTATTTGCCCTTATGGTAGATTACAGGGTGTATTGCTTGATCCAAACACAATGGTTGTAGCATACGACTACAAACGTGGTGAAGAACGAGCAAAATTTAAAAAGAACGAAGATAGAGCTGCAATCGGAAAAGGTGATTGTATAGACTGTAAATTATGTGTTCATGTTTGTCCGACTGGAATTGATATCAGAAATGGTACTCAACTAGAATGTATCAATTGTACTGCATGTATAGATGAATGTGATACAATGATGGAAGGTGTTGGATTAAAAAAAGGATTAATTCGATTTGTATCTGAAAATGGAATTAAGAACGGAACAAATTTCCAATGGACAAGAAGAGTAAAAGCATATGTCGTATTACTTTTTGGACTTTTAGCATTATTGATAACATTGTTAGTTACAAGACAAGATTTTCAAGCAACGATATTCAGACAAAGAGGTACAACCTATCAAACAAATAATTCAGGTTACATAAGTAATATATTTGAAATTAATTTATCAAATAAAACAAGAAACAATTACAATGTAAATCTTAAATTGGATGATAATATTGGTAAAATTGAACTGGTTGTCCACAATTTAAAACTGAAACAAGAAGCACATTTAAAAGATAGATTTATCGTAAAATATCCATATTCTGCGATGGAAAATGGAAAAAGAAATATTACGATTATTATTCTTGGAAATGGAAAAGAAATCGAACGCGTAAAAGTTCGATTCTTAGGTCCATTGATGTAATATTAAAATTATGGATGTTGGATATTGAATTTAACATCCGTAATTTGGTTCAATAATTTATTCTAAAAATTTCAAAAATGAGTTGGGGAAAAGGAATTACTATCGCAATGATTGCATTTATGACTTTCATTCTATATATGGTTTTCACTTTAATGTCAAGAAATACAGACTTAGAAAGTGAAGATTATTATCAAAAAGAGCTAAATTTTGAAAAAGAGATTTCAGCTTTAAAAAACACAAACAAACTTAAAGAAAAGGTAAAAGTGACTTTAAACGATACATACGTTATTGTTCAATTTCCAAACTTAGAAGAATTAGATTCGATAAAAGTTGAATTGTATCGCCCTAATAATGATAAAGATGATCAAGTGTTTTCTGTACAAGAATCTAAAGTTGTTATGATACCAAAATCAAAATTGAAAAAAGGTGTCTACGAAATGAACATACAATATCAAGTGAAACGCGAATTGTATATGCAAAAAGAATCGATTGAAATTTAATTTAAAAGTAAAAAATTGATCTCGTTACTCACATCTGCATTGATTTTAGGGATGATTTCAAATCTCCATTGCGTTGGAATGTGCGGACCAATTTCAATGGCTATTCCATTTGATAGAAGTTCAAAATTTAATTTAATAATTGGTATTATTCAATACAATTTCGGCCGAATATTAATCTATTCAATTTTTGGTGTAATCGTAGGTTTTTTAGGTTTAGGTATTCAATTTGTTGGAATTCTTCAAGGTTTGAGTATTATAGCTGGTTTTGGAATTGTTTTATATGCCTGGAGAAAGATTTTATTTACAGGTCCATTTTTTGATCAATTTAGAATAACATTCATTCAGCGATTTACCTCAAGAAATATGGGGAGAGTAATTAAATCACAAAGCCCTTTTAAATTTTTCTTATTTGGTACATTAAACGGACTTCTTCCTTGCGGAATGGTTTATACAGCATTAATCTCATCTATTATTGCCGGTAGTCCTTTCAATTCAGGATTAACAATGTTATTTTTCGGAATTGGAACTATGCCAGGAATGATTCTTATTACATATTTTGCAAATCAAATTACAAATCGATTTAGAGGTAAAATAAATAAGGTTCTCCCCTATCTGGTTACACTTATTGGATTAATCATAATTTTAAGAGGATTGAATTTAGACATTCCATATTTAAGTCCTAAAATATCATTTAGTGAAAAGACAAAAGAAATAAAATCACACTTATTATTATTTTATTTTCAAGCATTATTAGCTTCAACTTATTTTCACAACCTGGTGATTATTTAATTCAAACATCCAAAATTCAACTTGCAATATTATTTGATGGTTCAAATAGCATGGATGGACTAATTGATCAGGCAAAATCTCGAATTTGGAATATTGTAAATGAAGTAAGTTCTTATAAAAGCAATGGACAAAATGTAACTTTAGAAATTGCTCTTTACGAATATGGAAATACTGCATTCTCCCCTTCATCCAATTACATTAAACAACTCGTTCCGTTAACAAGTGATTTAGATTTAATATCTCAAAACTTATTTGGGATCAAAACAAATGGTGGTGAAGAATATTGTGGAGCAGTTATTTATCAGTCCATAAATGATTTGGGCTGGTCTAAAAACCCTTCCGATTTAAAAATGATCTACATTGCTGGAAACGAACCATTCAATCAAGGACCGATCGACTATAAAAGTGTAATGAAAAATGCAAAAGAAAAGTCTATCTATATTAATACTATTTATTGTGGACCTTATAATCAAGGTAAAACTGAATTTTGGTTTGATGGAGCTCAAGAAGGAAATGGTGATTATTTCGCAATCGATTCAGACCAAAAAATTCAACAAGTCACAACCCCTTATGATGCTGAAATTAATAATTATAACGATTCATTAAATAAAACATATATTGGATATGGTATCAAGGGAAATGAAAAAAAAATGAATCAATCTAAACAAGATGAAAATGCAGCTTCTGCAGCTCCCTCTATATTAGCTGAAAGAACAATTGTAAAATCAAAAAAATCATACAATAACGCTTCTTGGGACTTAGTTGACGCAGTTGAATTAGATGGTAAAGATATTTCTGAAATAAAGGAAGAGGAGTTACCTGAGGAATTTAAAGGTAAATCTGATGAAGAAAAGAAAAAAATGATTGAGCAAAAAGTCCTTGAAAGAGAAAAATATCAAGAAAAAATAAATAAGCTTGCAGTAGATCGAAACGAATACATCGAAAAGGAAAAACTTAAAGTCGCTAACTCCAAAACAATTGATGATTTTGGATCTTCAATCAATAAAAGTATTGAAAGTAAAGCCAAATCGAATGGTTTTGAAAAAATCAAACTTTAAAATAGCATCTTTATATTTATTTAAAGCTGTTTTCATATGATAAATCAGTTGTTTAGCTAATTTACATCATGTTTTTTTTGAATTGAATGATTGATATTTGTTGTATAAAGTTAAACGATTAATAAATAAAATATGAGCAAACAAGAAGCACTTTACGATGTACACCAAGAACATGCAGAATGGATAAGTAAATTGAATTTTTACAAAGATGATATTAAAATCTTTAACACACGTTTAGAAGAAATTGCATCAAAAAATAATGGTGAAGAAGTTCTTGCGGAAGTAGAAAGATTTCAAAATCAATTTATTATTCAAAAAAATAATATTGATGAAATTGCACATATCATCACTTTAGATGAAGTAGAATTACAAAATGAAGTTAAAGCTAATCCAGTTGCAGTGGATCACAGAAAAGTAGGTGATCAATCTGAACATAGAGATTTAGTTGCAACTTTCGAAAAAAACTTTACAGAATTAAGAGCTGAATACAATAAGTTTTCTGCTAAATGGATGTAATATTCAATCACTACTGAAAAAAAAAGAGTTGCATATTTGCAACTCTTTTTTTTGAACTAATATTTTAAAACACTTATATAATATTAACTTCCACAAGATAAACATTCATCATCTTCATCTAATTCCGGATGATCAACAATTTCTGGATTCAATTGTTTTTTCAATTCATAAATCTTTTGTTGAGTTTCTAAATCTTGGAATAAATCACCTGTTAATTGTGTTTTTAACTCTGCTATTTGTGCTTTTAAATCATCCATCGTTGTTTGTTTTGAATTTATTGTGATAAAAATAAGCTTTTGATAATCTCAAAACTCAAAATAATTGAATTATATTTTTCAGCTATAATGTGTTGAA
>JAJTEO010000094.1 GCA_021300395.1 Fluviicola sp.
TTCATCTAGAGGATTTGATGGAAACTTTATCAATGCTTCTGTTGGTATTTCATACTATCTAGGAAAAAATAAAAAACATTTTGATTGGTCTGATGGAAGTGATGCTTTGAATAATCAAAAAATTGATTCTTTGGAATTAAGATTAGTAAATGTAACAAAAACTTTACAAAAATCTAATTCTGGTAATAACTTAAATCCTACTGCTACACAAATTGAAAATCCTTCGTTACAACAATTACAAGAACAAATTAAAGCTACTGAAACAGCTTTAGTTGATACTGATAAAGATGGTGTGGCTGATTACTTAGATTTAGAACCAAATACTCCTGCAGGTGTTAAAGTTGATAAAGACGGAAAAGAAATCAAAAAATAAGTTTTAAAAAATTACATTTTTTATAAAGGTGTCTGAGCAATTCCGAAAATTCGGAAGAAGACACCTTTTTTTATGCTAATACTTTTTTACCCGCAATCCAACCTGTTGTCCAAGCGGCTTGAAAATTAAACCCACCTGTTACTCCATCAATATCTAAAACTTCGCCAGCAAAAAATAATCCTTCTACTCTCCTACTCTCCATCTTCCTAAAGTCTACTTCTTCTAAAGAAATTCCACCTGCTGTTACAAATTCTTCTTTAAATGTAGTTTTTCCTTTAACCTCGTAACGATCGTTTATTAAAGTATTGATTAATTTATTCAAATTCTTTTTTCCTAATTCTTTCCAGCGAATTTCTTTATTGATTGAAGTCTTTTCCAATAAAAAATTCCACAAACGATTGGTCATTGGAAAAGGATTTAAGTTGGTGATTTTTTTATCACCATTTTTCAGAATAATTAGCTCTAATTGATTTCTCAATTGATCTTCTTTTAAATCATCTAACCAATTTACGAGAATAGCAAATTCATAATTCTTCTCTGCTAAAATTCTAGCTCCCCAAGCAGATAATTTCAGAATTGCTGGACCACTCATCCCCCAATGTGTAACCAATAAAGGTCCGCTTGCAATTAATTTAGTAGACTCAATTTTTACAGTCGTTTTTTCAACAACATTACCCATCAATTCACTAATCGGATTTCCAGGCATATTAAATGTAAACAAAGAAGGAAAAGGTTCTATGATTTTATGCCCCAAATTTTCTAGCCATTCCAATCCATTTCGTTTTGGTTGACCTCCTATTGTTACAATTACTTTATCTGCAATTATTTCTGAATCATTAGTTTGAATCAAAAACTGATTCAGTTCATTTTTAGAAATGGATTTCACACTTGATTGTAGTTTAATAGTAATTCCTTTGTTATTTGCTTCATTTACAAAGCAATCTATTATCGTTTGTGAAGAGTTCGATTTAGGAAAAATGCAATTGTCTGGTAAAGTTTCTAAAATGATATTTCGTTTTTTAAACCAATCAATTGTTGATTGTGCATTAAATTCTTCAAATGCTTTTCTAAGATATTTTTCTCCTCTTGGATAAAATTTTGACAAAGCAACATTATCAAAACATGCATGTGTCACATTACACCTTCCACCACCAGAAATTTTCACTTTTGCTAGTACTTTCAATGATTTCTCAAGGATTGTTACATCAGCTGCTGGAAAATGTTCTTTAACTGATAATGCTGAAAAAAATCCAGCTGCTCCTCCTCCAATAATTACTACCTGCATCTATGATTCAACTAAAAATTAGGACCAAAAATTTGAAAAAAAAGTCCCAAATTCAATTGAAAATGGGACTTTATATTGTTTTGCTAGAAAACTAGCGAATATGCTTAAGCCATTAATTGATCTTCACTAGAAGAAGCAATTGCTGATTTCTCAAAACGAATTTTACTTCCTTCAGAATTTACTAAAACTGTAGAATCGTTTACTTCCAATATTTTACCGTGAACACCACCAATTGTGACAACTTTGTCACCAGCTTTAAGTGTTTCTCTAAATTTCTTTAACTCTTTTTGTTTTTTAGTTTGAGGACGAATCATGAAGAAGTAGAAAACTACGATCATCAATCCTATCATTACCATTTGTTGCATTTTCTATGTATTTAATTGTTATTACTATTTACCAATAATCGTTGCTTTGATTACTGTATTAGTGATTGAAGGTTCAGTATTTGCTACAATTCTAACTGATTTTGAAATCACTCCTGGTGATGCATTTTCAGTTGTCACATGTGCTTTAATTTCTCCAGTTTCACCTGGTGCAATTGGTTCTTCAGGTTTATCAGCAACTGTACATGAACATGAACCTGAAACCTCTCCAATTACTAAAGGAAATTTACCTGTATTTTTCACCTCAAAAGTTGCATCGATAACTTCTCCTTTTACAACTTTACCTGCATCATAAACTAAATCAACCAGCATTGTTGTTTTATTTCCTACTTCTACTTCAGTTGAATTAGAACATGAAAACAAACTTAAAGCAATAAACGAAAGTGTAAATATTTTTTTCATCTTCTTAATTTATTAAACCTCTACCTACCTTTTTGATTTTATTAGCGGCATTTAAAGAATCAATTGCTTTATCTAAAATACCATTAATAAATGTGTTACTTTTGGGTGTACTATAAAATTTAGAAATTTCAATGTACTCATTCAAAGTAACTTTTGTTGGGATATTATTGAAAATTTGGAATTCTGTAATCGCCATTTTCATTAACAAAACATCCATTTTTGCAATACGATCTAATTCCCAATTTTTTGTCAAATCATCAATAAGTAATTCATTCTCTTTATCCATAGAGATTGTATTTCTCAATAATTCTTTCACAAATTTTGTTTCATCTTCTTCATCTTTATACAAATCCAAAATATTATTTGGACCTTCAGGTGTAAAACTTTTAATTGTTCTCAACACCATTGTACAAGCTAAATCGATATCATCCATCCAATGAATGCTTTTCTCTTCAAAGAAGTTGTAAAGAATTTCAGAATTTGCAATTTCAGTTTTGAATAATTGAACCATAAAAGCTAGATCTTCTTCAAATCCAGTTTGTCCATTATTCATAAACTCAAAATAAGTTTCGCTATCACGCATTACATTGAAAATTTTACGAAACATTTCTTGATGTTCATCACCAACCCAATTTACTTTTCTGTCTTCTGAAATATTTCTTAATTGTTTACTTTCAATTAAAATTTTAATTATTTCGTTATCAACAAACTTCGTGTTTGGATTTAAATCAACATCCGTTGGACGTAATTTTTTCTTGTTCTCATCATGTCTTCTTTCAGCTAAAACATGAAGTTCCCCAAAAGATAAAATAAGGTAAACGTATAAATCATAGATTCGCTCTATCGATTGTAACATTTCATTTTCAGCACTTCTGAAATTTTCATTCTTTGACTGAAAGTACGCATAAAGCGTTTGCAAAACTTTAATTCTTAAATGTCTTCTATTAAGCATTCTTTTTATTTATATTACAAAGGTAGTTTAACTTTACCTATTGATTCTATTCTTTCTTCTGCCATTTTGTTGGCAATTTTATAAGTAGGAACATTTTCAGCAGAAGATCTTTTAACAATATTTGATATTGTATTGTAGATTTCATCTGCTTTACCCATCGCCCATTCAGAAGATAAACCTTTCACTTCAGAATAACAGTTAATTACTCCACCTGCATTTAATGCAAAATCAGGAGCATAAATAATCCCTTTTTGCATAACTGCTTTACCATGGATATCTTCATTTTTCAACTGGTTATTTGCTGCTCCAGCTATAATTGAACATTTTAATCTGTTCAATGTATCGTCGTTTACTGTTGCACCTAAAGCACATGGAGCATAAATATCCATATCAACATCATAAATCTCATCTAAACCAACCACTTTCGTTTTGTATTTTTCAGAAATATTTTTCAATGATGGTTCGTAAGCATCAGTTATAGTAATATCAGCTCCTTCTTTTGATAAATATTCAACTAAATAAGCTCCAACGTGACCAACACCTTGAACTGCAATTTTTCTACCTGATAAAGAATCTGTACCAAATTGTTGTTTTGCAGCAGCTTTCATTCCCATATAAACACCATGTGCAGTTACAGGAGATGGATCTCCACTTTTACCTGGTAAACCTACAACATGATTTGTTTCCATGTTCACGTAAGTCATATCTAAAGTGTTAATACCCACATCTTCAGCTGTAATATATTTTCCAGCTAAACTATTTACAAATTTACCGAATCTTCTCATCAAAGCTTCTGACTTCATTTTGTGAGAATTACCGATAATAACCGCTTTTCCTCCTCCTAAATTCAATCCTGAAATTGAATTTTTGTAAGTCATTCCTCTCGATAAACGAAGTACATCATTTAATGCTTCTAACTCATTATTATATACCCACATTCTAGTTCCACCCAAAGCTGGACCCAGAACAGTACTATGAACAGCAATAATAGCTTTCAATCCTGTTGCATTATCATTACAAAATAAAAGTTGTTCATGATTGAACTGACTCATTTGTGCTATAACCGGATTTTCGGCTAAATCTACATCTTGAATATTTTTTACTTCAAACATATCCATTCGGTAATTGTTTTTTAATCGTTTTTATAGTCTATTTTTTTACTTTTGCATAATCCTGCAAAAAGCAGTGCAAAAATAGAAAATTATCGGATGAAGTCACTGAGCTATCTCAACAAATATTTTATAAAATACAAATGGCGTATGTTATTAGGTATTTTATTCATCATTTGTTCGAATTATTTTGGAGTACAAATGCCTGTATTTGTTAAAGATACAATTGATTCTATCATTTCAAAAGAAAAATTAGATAGTTTTGATTCGGTATTAATTATTTCATTAAAAATTGGCGGTATTTACATGCTTTTATCTTTAGGTAAAGGTTTTTTCTTGTTTTTGACACGTCAATCAATTATCATCACCTCTAGATTAATCGAATTTGATTTAAAAAATGAAATTTACAATCAATACCAAAAATTAGATTATTCATTTTTTAAAAAGAACAATACAGGAGATCTAATGAATCGTATTTCTGAAGATGTAAGTCAGGTTCGTCAATACTTAGGTCCAGGGATAATGTATACGATTAATCTTGCTGTATTATTCACCATGAATTTCTCGAAGATGATCGAATTGAATCTTCAATTAACTTTTTATGTTCTTGCACCATTACCATTAATGTCATTCTTAATTTATAAGGTTTCTAATAAAATGAATAAGTTGAGTGGTGAAGTTCAAAGAGAACAATCTAAGTTATCTACCATCATTCAAGAAACGTTTTCAGGTATTCGAGTAGTAAAAGCATACAGCCGTGAAAATGAAGCAAAATTAAAATTCAATGCTTCTGCTGAAGAATATAAAAAAAGAAACATGAAATTGGTTATGGTAAATGCTCTTTTCATGCCTACTATCATGTTTTTAATTGGATTAAGCACCTTACTAACTATTTATCTTGGTGGCTTGTTGACATATGACAAAACAATTTCTGTTGGAACAATTGTAGCATTCATGATCATCGTAAATAATTTGACGTGGCCCTTTGCCAGTGTTGGTTGGGTAACTTCTATTATTCAGAGAGCAGCTGCATCTCAGGAACGAATCAATGAATTTTTAAATGAAGAACCAGCGATTACAAATCCAACAGATGAATCTTTTAATTTCAATGGAGAAATTGAATTTAGAAATGTGAGTTATACTTATCCTAATTCGGGAATTGTAGCTGTTAAAAATTTAAGTTTCAAAATTGGGAAAAATGAAACTTTTGCTGTAATCGGTAGAACTGGTTCTGGAAAATCAACTATTCTTCATTTAATTATGCGTCAATTTGACCCTACTTCAGGTGATATATTTATTGATGGAAGAAATTTAAAAGAAATCAATTTGAATGCATTCAGAAAACAAACAGGTGTTGTTCCTCAAGATGTTTTTCTATTTTCTGACACCATTGGAAATAATATTCAATTTGGTTTAAATGAAAGATCTATTACCGAAGAGGAATTAATTGACATTACTAAAAAAGTGCATGTTTACCATAACATTGAAGCATTTCCTGATAAATTTGAAACTTTACTAGGAGAAAGAGGTGTAAATCTAAGTGGTGGACAAAAACAGAGAGTTAGTATTGCACGAGCACTTATTGGACAACCAAAATTGTTAGTATTAGATGATTGCTTATCAGCAGTAGATACTGAAACTGAAGAAATGATTTTAGGCAATTTGAAAAAAGATGCAGTTGATAGAACTACATTAATAGTAAGTCACCGAATTTCATCGATACGAAATGCACAAAAAATTATCGTACTAGATAATGGAACTAAAATCGAAGAAGGTTCTCATGATGAATTAACATCTAAACAAGGTGTTTATGCTGAAATGTATAAAAAACAATTAATCGAAAAAGAAAATAAAAACGATTAAATCTGCAACTTTCAAAGTCATATTTCATTTCAATTCAAGACTTTAAAACTTGTTTGAAATGATTTAATAAATTCTTTCCAAATATGTTTGGCTATAACGATTCAAAATCATAACTTTGGGTCGATAATAAATTAGATTCTAAAACCGCATACAATGAGCGTACTTGTAAATAAAGATTCAAAAGTAATTGTTCAAGGATTTACTGGAAGTGAAGGAACTTTTCACGCTGGTCAAATGATTGAATATGGAACAAATGTAGTTGGTGGTGTTACACCAGGTAAAGGTGGTTCAACTCACTTAGATCGTCCAGTTTTTAACACTGTTAAAGATGCAGTTAAAACTGCTGGTGCTGATACATCTATTATTTTCGTTCCACCTGCTTTCGCTGCTGATGCGATTATGGAAGCTGCTGAAGCTGGAATCAAAGTTATTATCTGTATTACAGAAGGTATTCCTGTAAGTGATATGGTTAAAGCAAAAGAATACATTAAAGCTTTTAACTGTCGTTTGATCGGACCAAACTGTCCAGGTATTATTACAGCTGATGAAGCTAAAGTTGGTATTATGCCAGGTTTTGTTTTCAAAAAAGGAAAAATTGGTTTAGTTTCTAAATCAGGAACATTAACATACGAAGCTGCTGATCAATTAGCTAAAGCTGGATTAGGAATTACAACTGCTATCGGTATCGGTGGAGATCCAATTATTGGAACTACAACTCGTGAAGCAGTTGAATTATTAATGAACG
>JAJTEO010000006.1 GCA_021300395.1 Fluviicola sp.
TTCGTTTATCACTGTTTAATACAAAACCAATTTTAACATCTAAACGATAATAATTAGCGTAATATGAACCGTAAATATCAGTTGATCTTTGTTCATGTCCTATCAAATTTGAAGCTTCAACATCAATTGCAGTATATGCTCTTCCGCCAGCGTTTGTGTATTTAACATCTAATGAAAATTTATTTATTTTTTTCGCTCCAACTTTCCATTCCTTACCAGCAAGGATGTTAAAAACATATCTACCAATGAATGCTGTATTTCTTTCTACACCGTCACTTCCTTTGTATTTTGAATCGTAAACTGAAGTTGTAAACAAACCATAATATCCTTTGCTGAAAAACTTTTCTACAGTTAATTCTATTCCGTAATTTGTTCCAGTTCCTTCGTTTACTAAACTATCTTGTAAATCAGTTTTAAAAGTTGACCCTGTATTTAGCATTGAATAACTTCCTGAATAAGAGGTAACAGGAACATTGTATAATGATTGATAATAAGCTTCTGTTTTAATTCTCCAATCCTTAGTTGGTTGGTAAGAATAACCCAATACCAAATGGTGACTTTTTGTAAAATCTAAGTTTTTATTGTTGTAAACGGTATTTCCACTTGCATCTTTTGATTGAAGAAAATATACGTTGATTGGTTGTGTTTGAGAATGTAAACCGTATCCAAACGTAATATTACTTTTTTCACCAGTGATATATGTTAATCCAAATCTTGGTTCGATTGATTTTGAATTGTTCAGAGCAAAATATTGAGAATGCACTCCGATATTCATTTTAAATCTGTTAGAGATAGTATATTTTAAATGAACATAGGCTTGCGCTAAATTTGTAGAACTGTTATAATCCCAAATTTGTTTGTAACTATCATTTAAATTTTCTTTTGTTTTATAATTCAAATACAAGCCAATAATTTCATCTTGAAGTCCAATTTTTAAGAACAATTTAGAATTTAATTTTGTATTGTATGAAGTGTTTAAATTGTAACTTGTTTTTTCAACCGTATTTTCTTCTTTTGAGAAAGTAGTAAGGGTGAAATTATCAGTTTTATATCCAATTTGCTGCGTATAAGAATAGTTTACCCCAATTGATGAGTTAAAATAAGAACGTTTGTTCACTTGCTTAAAATGATTGATGCCCATTATGCCTATTTTACTTGAAAAATCTACCTTATTTCCATTACCGTAAAGTGTATTATCATTTCCACCCCCGATGTTGATGGTGCTATTTGCTAAAATTCCAAACGTAGAAAACTTACCAAATTTAGTTGTTCCACCATTTAATTTATATGATAAATCTTGATAAGAAGGAGTGGCAGTTGTTCCAATATTTATACCGACTGCTTGTGCAACACTAGCTAATGCATGACGATAACCAATTAAGTAAGATGAACCTTTAGCTTTATTGATTGGGCCTTCAGTAGTTGCTTCAGCACCTGTAATAACTCCAATTTGTAAAGTAGTTTCACGTTTTTTATTATTACCGTTTCGCAAACCTAAATCGAAAACACCTGAATTCGCATTTCCATATTCTGCAGGGAAAGCAGAAGTGAAAAAGTCTGAAGTTTTTAGAAGATTTGTATTTAATGCACTTACAGCTCCACCCGTCGTTCCAACTGCTGCGAAATGATTTGGATTAGTCACATTCAAACCATCGATTCTCCATAATACTCCAACAGGTGAATTTCCACGAATAACAATATCATTTCGACTATCATCTGGTGCACTAACACCTGCAAAATTGGCAACCAATCGAGCAGGATCACTTCTTCCTCCAGCATATCTATTGACTTCCTCCATTGAAAAAGTACGGGCACTCACAGTTGCTAATTTGTTGATTGAATTCGATTTATCATTTGCTTTCACAACAACTTCATCTAATTTATTGTTAAACAATTCTTCCATTTCAATATCAAGTATTACTTCTTTTCCTGAAGTAACAATTACATTTGGAATAAATACATCTTTATAACCAGTAAATAAAACCAAAACATCATATCTATCAGGCAAGATTCCGTTTAATGAATAATTACCTACACTATCAGACAAAGTTGCTTTTTGAATTGAATTGATTTGAACAGTTGCACCAATAATTAGTGTTTTTGAAAGTTTATCGACAATTGTTCCTCGAATGTTTTGTTCGCTGTTTTGTGCATTTAATATCAAAGTGCACATAAAGAAAATTACGGATACTATTTTTTTCATAAAGGCAAAATAAAATTTAATCAATTGGATTTTCCACAATTGATCAATCAAATTTCCATTATTAGGTCTATTTACTAAAATTTAGTTTCCTTAACTAGTTTAAATATTGGGTTAAGTTGTAGAAAATTTATGTTGGGTTGTATAAAAAAGTGAGGTATCAAAAATCGAAGTTTTCTTCGTTATTAGTTAATTTTAATAATGTATATGTGTTATTCTAAACTATTCAACTTTCAAAACTTTTATATCATTTATTAAATTTTGCATACTATTTGGATCTAGACCATTATAAATTCCACGAATATGTCTATCCTTATCTATAAGTATAAAATTTTCGGTATGTAAAAACACATCATTTCCTTTTTTTACACCTTCATCTTCCTCAACGAAATAATATTTACGCCCTAAATCATAGATTTCATTTTTTTCTCCAGTTAAAAGTTTCCATCTTTTGCTATTGACTTTTTTTTCTTTTGCATACTTTCTTAAAACAGATACATTATCTTTCTCAGGAGTTACGCTATGAGATAAGAGTAATATATCATCGTCATTTATAAATTCTTTTTGTAAATCACCCATACTGTTTGTCATTTTAGGGCAAATACCCGGACAACTTGTAAAAAAGAAATCTGCAATACAAATTTTACCGTCAATATCTTTCTCAGTAAAAACTTTGTTGTCCTGATTTTTAAGTTTAAAAGGTCTAATTTGATGAAAATTTTTATCGTTCGTCATTTCCCATTTGGGAGTGAAATCAGGTGTGTTATAATAGGGAAGTTTTCTTGTATTATCAGTACAAGCCATCATTAGTAATAAAGAAAGAATAATAGAGTAATATTTCATTTTAGTTTTTCATTTTTCAAGGTGTAACAAAGTGCAGCTTTTTGGAGACCATATTTCACACCATCTCTTACTTCATAGTTAATATATAGCTTTCCATTCTCACGCCAAGCTTTTTGCATACCATTTTCTTTGTCATCAGAAAACGTTAATTCATAATATTTTTTTCCGCTTTCATACCATTGTTTTTGTATGCCTTGGCGACTGTCATCTAGATACATATAATCAAATTTCATTTTTTCATTTTCCCAAAAGCCAAAATGTCTGCCGTAGCTTAATCCATTTTTATAGCTACGTTCTGTTTCTAATTTACCATTTGGAAAAAAAGTTTTAGTGGTACCATGTTGTTCCCCTTTATAGTAAGAACCTATGTACTTGAGTGAATCGGATATATATAATTCTTTTATAAAACCCGAATAGGGCTTATAACCAAAGTAATAAACCCCATTCTTCAATTTCAATTTTTTATTGTTTACTAAAATAGTATCGTTTGGTATTTTCGATACATCAATATTTTCAAAAATATTCATTGCTATATCCTTTTTTGGTTGTGAGCAACCAAATGTAATACTGCAAAAAATGACGAAAATTAAACTATTTAGTGAACTTTCCTTTAGTACCATAGTAACTACCTGCTTTCAAAATGTAATAACCAGAATTTAAATAATTTACATTGGATGCGTGATAGTGATAAATTCCATTTGGAAAATCTTCTGTCGGTCCGTAATGACCTCCATATTCATCTAATGTAGGATACTCGCCAGTCATATCTTTTCTTCCATAAATCGGAAAACCATCACGCAAGAAACCAATCAATTTTGCATCATCTACGGATGTGTATTTACCTGTTGTATGGTAGTGATAATTTTTACCAGGAGTTGGGTGTGCACCAGAATTGTCAAAAGTTGATAATGTCATAGCATCAAGTGAAACGTTACCACCTTCTCGATCATTGTAAATAGCTACACCATTCAACGCCATTCCAATTTCACCTAATGAAGTTTCTTCTTTTGAAGATGCTTCTGCTGGATTTGTCGGAATTTTCATTACATAAGTTTGAGATTCCATTGTCGTATTTGCGTTAGGTGCATGACCTGATGGGAAATCTTCATATAAGGCATGACCTGAACCCCAGTAGGGCGTTTTATGTTCTGGCAGTCCATTGCTTTTTAGAATAATTCTCTCCTTTCTACCAATACCTTTTGTAGAAATGGAAACGGCACTTGAGAATTTTGCTTTTACAACATCTGTAATAGATACATCTCCAGTTGAAACAATTTTACCTTTGTTACAAGAATAAAAAGTTGTACCCAAAACAAGCAAGCTTAAACTTACAATAGATAATTTTACTTTGTCCATCTTCATTTTTATTTAGTCTTTAACTAAATTCCGATTTTAGATTAACTAATTAAAATCAAATTATTCTAAACAGTTTGAAAACAAGGTTAAGTTGTATGAAATTTTAGTTGGACTGAATGATGAAAAATAATTAAATCAACGACTAAATGATGATTAACTTATTCTATATTTACTGAAGTAAGAGAATTTATCAACCGTTACTTCCGTCATAGAATTCAATATACCAGAGATCATTAATTTTATATAGCCAAGTTCCACTATTTAAAAATGAAACTTCTCTTTGTTTCACTCTAAAATTTTTTTCAGGGATATAATGAAGAGTATATGTTTTTCCATTTAATCTGTAGGAATTAAGAATAATTGTGTAATTCTTTAAACCATTTTGCTCATTGCTAATCCTTATAATTTCGAATGAATTCAAAATATCAACAATTTCATTTGGGACTTCAATTTTTGGTGATGAATAACCAACACTATATTTGTTTGTTTTCTTATTAAGATAAACCTCTGTATACTCCCAACTAAAGGATATTTTACCGTGTAAATTCTGAACACTATCAACAAAAGATATAACCTTGTTCTGATTTTCCGAAAAGTCTTCGACAAACTCTTCTGCTTTTTTTATTGCCCAAAAGTCACTGTTTGAATTATATTTAAAAACAATATTATTGAATGCTTCATTTTTTCTTTGGGCTATTAAAGTTATTAAAATTCCAAGACAAAAAATAAAAGGTAAAAATGTAAAAAGCCTATTTCTAAATGGTAATGAGTAAATTTTAGATTTCAGATTAACTATCCAGAATGTAATTAATAATAATACTAACAAATGAATGATCAATTGCCATTTAATTATATTATAACTATAACTTGTTTGCTCCCAAGCACCATTGTCTGATAGAAATGTTACAACTATAAAAGATATAGAAATTGCAAAAGTTAAGTAGTTTAAATAGTTGACTAATTTTTGTATTTTACTTCTTGTTTCCAAATGATTTTCCCTTTTTTAATGTTAATAGCATATGTAATTGGGAAAGTGTCTTGTCCGTAGCCTGGACAAGATGCAAAATCCTCATTAAAAACAGTTACATATAAAACTTTATCATTAATGTTTATTAATGGTGGATTATTGTAATAACTAAAAATACTGCCGTCTAATGAAATTTCCCATTTTTCGCTGGTAATTTTCCATTTGTAGCTAGCTGAATCTTTGTTTAATTCAATGTTTCTATTTGTTATTTTAACCTTTGTTTTCTCATTTAAAAATTCAAATTGTTCACTTGGTAAATTATTCAATTTATCATATTTCTTTTCTAAATAATTTTTGAAGAAAACATATTTTGTAAAGTCATCGTGATATTTCACTTCGTTGATAAGTCCAATTGTGTCTAGGTTATAGAGTGTACTTTTACCATCCCCTTTTTTGTTAATGGTTATTTCGTATGCAAATTTTCTGTCACCGCATAGAAAATATTCCAAAACAGTATTATTGTTTTGAGAAAATGGGAAATATAAAGCACATTCATTTTCGTTCGAGCATGGATAGTCAAGTTTGCTTTTTTGTCTGTAAGTTGCATTACAAGACATAAAGTCATAATACCTCTCATCCCATATTAAATTTAATGACGTATCTTTTTTGATTTTTC
Source organism: Fluviicola sp. (assembly GCA_021300395.1). Classification (GTDB taxonomy): domain Bacteria; phylum Bacteroidota; class Bacteroidia; order Flavobacteriales_D; family Crocinitomicaceae; genus CAIUKX01. Next base: position 6,043 of record JAJTEO010000006.1, read on the forward strand.
CGTTTTCAGAAATAAGAACATAATTTAAATCAAATTCTTTATGATTATTGAAAACGTCCATTAGTCCTCCATTAAATTCTGTTCTCAATAATATTATGTCACCATTCGAAGATAAAACCTGTCTATCAACTATTCTTGAATTTGGCCCACAAGGTTGAGCAAATACAGTTGTAAAGTTTATCAAATAAAAACTGAAAAGAATTATACTATTTATGGTTTTTCTATTCATTGTTGCGATGATGTCTAATTAAACGCATCACTTGAATTAATATTTTAATCAAATTAATATTATCTCTCTTAAAAGTAAGTTAATTCTATAGATATCCAAAATTATCTTACGGACATTTCGATACAAATTCTTTTATCAAATCGATATAGATTAATTTTTCAGTCATCGTGTAGAAGTACACGATGACTGAAATAATAAACTAAGCTTTCGCTTTCACTTTTTTCCCAATGAAATATAACAATTCTCCTGCAACAATAATGTGCATTACATTTAATACCATTGCATAACCAAAAGTTACATTTAGAATATTTGTAAATGGACTAATTAGAGACAAAGTCACTAATACAATCGAAACGATTCTGAAAATTTTAAATCCATTAGAAGTATATTTTTCAATGAAATAAAAAACGATACTTCCAATAATAGAAGGTAAAATACTTGATATCACAATCGGTGCAATTGTTAACGGTGTATTTGGTTGAATATGAATTGTATCAACCAATACTCTTGCAGCATGGAACGTGTAAAATAATATAGCATTAAAAATGGCAGATGCTCCTCCTGCTATTAATCCAGCTGTGATTATTTGCTTAAAAGTTAATTTTGTTTCCATATGTATCTTTATTTATGTTTTAAAACTGTTGCATTAAACTAAAGTATTCAACACTTTTTTTCAATTGATACAAAGGGAGTGTAGGCATTAACTCTCTTACTTTTGCTTCGTCAATATCTTTAAAAATTAATATTGCTCCGTTTTTTGTTTCTCTAAGAAAAAGGTGTTCTAAAATACCTTCTGCTTTCCACTGTGCAACAACTTCTTGTTCGTGTTTGATTATTTCTTGAAAGTTACTAGGGATATTCTCCATATCCAATGTTAAAATTGCTTGAATTCTATTCATGATCTTGTCTATTAATTGTTGTTTTCTAAAAATGGATAATCTGTAAATCCTTTTTCACCACCACCATACATCGTATTTCTATCTGGTGTATTCAATTCTGCGTTTAATTCAAAACGTTTTGGTAAATCTGGATTCGCAATAAATGCTGAACCGTAAGAAACTAAATGTGCTCTATTATTTTCTAATTCTTGTTCTCCTTTTTGTTGGTCATAACCACCATTTACGATAATCGTTTTGTCAAATAAATGTCCAAATGTAGTTAATACATCTTTCGGCCAAGTTGGGAAAGCATCGATTGGAAACATTGGTTGCATTAATTGGATATATGCTAATGGAAGTTTGTTTAATTCAGTAATCAAATAACTGAAAAGTGCTGTTGGATCGCTGTCAATCATTCCATTGTAAGGAATACTTGGAGAAAGTTTTATCCCTGCTTTATCAGCTCCGAAAACTTCTACTAATCCTTTCATTATTTCTAACACAAATCGACTTCTGTTTTCAATTGAACCACCGAATTCATCGTTACGTTTGTTTGCTCCATCAACTAAAAATTGATTTGGCAAATATCCAAAAGCACTATGCAATTCTACTCCATCAAATCCTGCTTCTTTCGCATTGATTGCTGCTTGTTTGTAGTCTTGAATGATTTGTTTAATTTCTTCTGTAGTTAATTCTCTTGGTGTCTCATATTCTTTCGGACCTTGAGATGTGAAATGTGTTTGACCTTCAATTGCAATCGCTGAAGCAGAAACAGGTAAAACACCATTTTTGTCGATTGAATGACCAACTCTTCCCGTATGCCATAACTGAGCGAAAATTAATCCATTCGCTTCGTGAACTGCATCAGTTACCTTTTTCCAAGCTGTAATTTGTTCTCGAGTATAAAGTCCTGGAGTCAAAGGACTTCCGATTGCTTGTTCAGAGATATTTACAGCTTCTGTGATTAACAAACCAGCTGAAGCACGTTGAACGTAATACTTTACGATTAAGTCATTAACTTCTCCTTGAGCATTCGCTCTACTTCTTGTCATTGGTGCCATTACAAGTCTGTTTTTCAACTCTAAATCACCAATTTTAAATTTTTCTAATAATTTCATCTTTTAACTTTTAATTCTTAACTATAAACTTATTTCGCCCATTTTCCCCATTTGATAATCATTCACCACTTGTTGAATTTGTTCCATTGAATTCATTACAAATGAAGCATAACCAACAATAGGTTCATTTAAAGGTAAACCTCCCAAAACGATTATTCTTGCTGGATTTTTAGTTTTGATTTGAATTTTTTCGCCTTCAAAACTCATTTTAGTCATTGAAGTTGGTTGTAACATTTTACTATCAATTTCAATTTCTCCTTCTATCACATAAATCCCACTTGCATAATCTGTTTCTATCGGTAGTTCAAATTCTTTATTTGCTGGAATTTGAATATCAAATATCATCGCAGGAGATAAAGAACTTACGGGAGATTTCCCTCCTTTTAATTCGCCGACAACAATTTTGTATTCTATATCGTTTTCAACTAAAACTGGAAATTGATCTTTTGAATAATGAAAAAAGTCAGGTTCAATGAATTTATCTTTTGCAGGTAGAGAAATCCAAAATTGTAATCCGTGAACTTGTTCATTTTCCGTTCCAACTTCGTCTAGCCCTTCTGCATGAATAATTCCTTTACCTGCTTGCATCCATGCCAAATCGCCACTTTGTATCAAAGCTTCGTGACCATAACTATCAAGATGACGGTTACTTCCTTCCAATAAATAAGTAATCGTAGCAATTCCTGCATGTGGGTGAGGAGGAACACCTTTGAAATCTGGAGATTTTTTGAATGGGCCAAAGTGATCTAAAAATACGAAAGGATCTAAATCTCCAACGGTACTCGGTATGACTTGTCGCACATACGGTCCCATACTTTTGCTGATCGGAGCTTTGAATGATGCTATAATTTTCTTTTCCATTTTCTTAATTAGTTATATGTACAACTATTAGTGTAATTTTTTTTTAACCTCTAATTTTATCTAATAATTCATTTAATTGAATCGCTTCATTTTCCGTTAATTTGGTAATGTTATGATCGAATTTTATTAATTCAGTATCTAATACTTTTAATTTTTCTAACCCTAAATCAGTAATTGAAATTTCATATTCTCTTTTATCTTTTGAAGATTGAGCAACAGAAATTAATTGTTTAGTGACTAATTTTTTGACGATTAAAGTCAAGTTTGATTTAGGAGCAACCATTCTACTTAATACATCTTTTTGACACATACAATCAGGATGTTTTCCTCTCAATATGCGAAGTACATTAAATTGTTCATGCGTTAAATCGTAAGGTTTTAAGTAAGAAGAGATTTGATTATAGATAAAATTTGCAGTAAACAAAATATTAATGTTAGCCTTAATGACCACATTATTAAACTTTTTCTGCTGTAAATCTTGTTCTAACTTTCCCATTTTTTCACTCTAATAATTTCAAATTTATAAATAATAGTTATATGTACAACTATTATTGTGAATTTTATTTTCATTATATTTAAAAATCAATTAATGGATGATGAAAACAAGCGACTTAATAAATCTTATTGTAATTAATTTCGAACAAAAAGCAGATGAAAATCGAGCAATAAGTGCTTCGAACTACATGAAAGGAAAATTTACTTTTTATGGCGTCGATGCAACAACTCGAAAAGCAATTCAAAAAGAATGGTTTACACTTTTAAAACAAAATGAAAAGTCAATTAATCGCTGGGAGATTGTTCGTGAATTATGGGAAAAAGAATGCCGTGAACTGCATTATGTAGCGATAGACTGGATGAATTCGCGGAAAAAAGAAACGCTTCAAAAAGAAGATATCGAGCAATTTGAATGGTTCATTACAAATCATTCTTGGTGGGATTCGGTTGATAGTATTGCTAGTAATGTTTTAGGAACCTATTTCAAACAATTTCCTGATCAAGTAGAAAATGTAATTCAAGAATGGCGCAATAATTCAAATATGTGGCTGAATAGAAGTTGTTTAATTTATCAATTGAAATATAAAAATGATGTCAATTTTGAATTATTAAAAAGTTTAATTCAGCAATATCAACCAGTGAAAGAGTTTTTTATTCAAAAAGCAATCGGTTGGGCTTTGCGTCAATATTCAAAATTTAACGCAGATGATGTTCGAGAATTTATAGAAGAAATCAATTTGCAAGGCTTAGCAAGAAGGGAAGGCGCGAAATATTTAAGTAATTGATTGTAGATTTGGAGATTGCAGATTATAAATTATTCAGATCCAAACCTTTGCACCTTCCGAACAATTTTGACAAATGTCAATTTGATTTCGATGGGTTAAAACAGAAGTTCTAAATTGATGATAGCGTTTATCTTTCCAAATAGTAGTGAAATCAGTTGTTTTTAATGAACCAAGTACATGTTGTGCATCTTTATCGAAACAACATGGAACAATTGAGCCATCCCAAGTGATTACGGAGCTGCTCCACATTCTCCAGCAATGATTTCCTACTTTATATTTTAGCGTAAACGTTCCGTCTTTTAATTTCTTATAACGAGCGTACGATTCGTTTTCAGGCATTAAGACATTTCCGTTTTTGTAATCGTAGAATTGCGCCGTTTTCAAACGAACATCTTTGATGCCTAATTCATTTGCTAATTTGTATAAATCATCAATTTCATGTTCGTTTTGCTTCACCACCAAAAATTGGAAAATCAAATGAGGAGTTTGAGAATTGGCTTCTTTTTTAGCTTTGATAATTTCTTTTGTTCCTTCAATTACCTTATAGAGTTGACCAGAAATACGATAATTTTCATACGTTTTTTGTGTCAATCCGTCAATGGAAATAATCAATCGATCCAAACCTGATTCAACTATTTCTTTTGCTTTTTTAGAATCAATGAAATGAGCATTTGTGGATGTTGCAGTATAAATCTTGTGTTGTTTCGCTTCTTTAATTAAATCTAAAAATTGAGGATGTAAAAAAGGTTCACCCTGAAAATAATAATTAACGTAAAAAACCTGTTTTCCAACTGAAACCAACATTTTTTTATGAAACTCTAAATCCAATTTTCCAGTAGCTCGTGTGAATTGCTTCAAGCCACTCGGACATTCGGGACATGCCAAATTACAAGCTGTTGTTGGTTCAATACTCAAAGCATACGGCAAACCTTTATGAAAAGATCTCTTTGAAATTTTAGAAAGGATATAGGATAACTTTAAAAGCATCAAATTCACAATCCTCGAAAAAGAGACATGTGAAGCAATGTTTAAACTATCCTTAAATTTTGACATGGTTGTAAAAATACGAAATAACTATATGTCTTTCCTAAACACCCCAAATACAAAATTTTGAACAGTATCAAAAGGCGTTGGATGATCAACAAGAAATGATTCTATTTTTTCAAATCCATTCGTGAACAAATTAGAAAGTGAATCTTCAGTATATTGAGTGATTTCTATTCCACTGCATTTTAAAGGACCATTTTCTGAAAAAGTTCCAATTGATAGAATACCATTTGAATTAATTGAAGCTTGAACAAGTTGCACATAACTTTGAATTTCTTCTTTATTCGTTAAAAAATGAAAAGCAGCTCGATCATGCCAAAAGTCATATTTTTCTGTTGGTTCAAATTTGCTGATATCACTTACAATCCAGCTGACTTTGTTAGCATTTTCACCTAAACGAATTTTAGCTCGTTCGATCGCCGCTTCTGAAATATCTAGTACACTAATATTCGTATAGCCTAATTTTATTAAATGATCCACTAAAAAACTATCACCACCTCCAATGTCGATAATTTTAGCATCGAATGATTTTACGTACTTTGAAATTAAATCCAAAGAAGTCTGAGGAACAGGTTGGTACCAACTAACTTCATTTAACTGTTTTGTTTGATAAATGTTTTCCCAGTGTTTTTTTCTTTCTTGATTTTCCATCGAATTACCAATTTAATAGACATGTATACTTTCACTAAAATTAAGATAAATACATAGAATAGAAGAAATATCTATCGTTTATTTTTGAAACAAATAATCAATTTATGAAAGCAACCAAAATTTGTCTATTAATTAGCATAGTGCTAAATTTCTATAGTTATTCGCAAGAGCTAATTGAAAAATCAGAAAAAGAAAAATTATTAGAAGCAAGGATTCCAACTTGGGTTATTCCTGTTTTGGATAAAGTCCATTTTAGTGATACATATTATATTTCTGATACTATAAATCCTTTCTATTTGGAATCGGATTTTACAGGCGATAATGTCGATGATATTGTGCTTTTTATTATCAATAAACAAAATAATAAGTCTGGGATTGTGATCATTAATGGAAAGACCAATATCAGTTTTATTTACGGTGCAGGAAAAGATTTTGGAATGGGAGACAATATGAGCTGGGTTAAAATTTGGAATGTTTGTCGAGATAAATCGATTACATCATTGAAAGATGGTAAAGTAGAAATGAATTTTAAAAATCCAGCCATCAAGGTTGTAAGAAATGAATCAATCGCTGCCTATTTTTATTGGACAGGAAAAAAATACAAGACCTATAATCAGGCTTTATAGGTCTTGTATACCAATTTATTTTTCGTTCATTCCGTTTGGTTTGCAGCAATCAGGTAGTTTACTGATACCTTCCTTATTCGCTATTACTTCATCAGCATCATATCCCAAATCACTGATTTTCTTTTTGATTTCAGTTAACGATATTTTTGATGATTTGAATTTGACAGTTACTTTTTTTGTCACTAAATCTAGTTCCGCAAATGTAATTCCTTTGGTATAATTCAACAATTCTTCAATTCGTTCTTTGCAATCACCACATTGCGCTGAAGTTTGAATAATTGCTGTTTCACTAGAAGCTTTTTTATCTTGTGCTTTTGCTGTTTGAAATCCCATCAAACAAATAAATAGAAATATAATGTTTTTCATATTTTAACTTTTAACTTTTAACTTTTAACTTTTAACTTTTAACTTTTAACTTTTTTTCTGCTTAATTGAATATCGAATACCTGCATAAACATTGATTCCCATAATTGGTCCCCACACTCTTGTAGCGTCAAAATTTGAACCAAAAGGATTTGCTGCATCGATAATCGGATTTTTTTGTTTGAAGTTGGTTAAGTTTTCTCCACCCAAATAGAAATCCCAACGTTTGAAAATATGTGTGATTTGCCCATTTAACATTGGAAATATTTTACTTTCATTATTGGCGGTTATTGTGCCATCTGGTAAAAATGATTCTGCTAAACGTATCTGTCCATAAACAGAGGTAGTGAAACTCATTTCCCAACGTTTATTTCTTGTTTTATAATTGGTTGTAAAAAGGAAGCGATGTTTGGGAATCATTACTTGTTGTTGCATAATCCCACCATAAGTAGATTTTACATCTAAATTTTTATAGGCGAATCGAACATCAAAGTTTTTGATTGGCTCAATACTCCATTCAACTTGGAAACTATTTGCAATTGATTTTCCTTGTAAATTTCTAAAAACGATCGCATTTACATTTTGATCTCGATCTACGATTAACTGATTTACAAAATAGGTCGAATAGAAATCGAAAACCACACTGCTTTTTCGTTGAAACAACTTCATTTCTTGCACCAATGAACCACCAATATTCCATGAAATTTCAGGTTTTAATGTTTGTTGAATAATCCAATTTTTCGAACTAGCCAAAAGCGATAAATTATCAATTGCAAAATTGGGAACACGCCATCCTTTACCAATTGTAAAACGAAGATCAGTTCGTTCAGTCAATGAATATTTTGAATGAATTCTGGGTGAAAATTGCCAACCGAATAAATTATGGTAATCAACTCTAGCTCCAACTACATTTGATAAACGATTATTCATATACGTATATTCAGCAAAAGCACCTGGAACAATTTCAATTCGATCTTGTTTGATGGAATCTAAATGTTGCTGAATGTCAGCATAAACGATATTTGCACCCAATTTGATTTTGTGATCTGTCGTACCTATTATTCCATCGAAAATAGCGTTGATATAACCTCTTTTTTCCAAACCATTAAAATTTCGATTTCCAAATTTTGCAGTAATGTCTTGGTATTTGAAATTATATACGATACCAATTGATTGATAAGGTTTCTTTTCAAACATAAATCCAGTTTTAGCAAAAACATCCGCATGATTTGATTGAATGTAAACACCATATTTACCATCATTCACTTTTCTATCAAAACCTATTTGACCTCCTAATTTAGTATCTGAATATACATTAAAGCCAAATTGAGACTCGAACTTTTTTCCATAATATTGCCAACGATTCATAAAAGCATAATTTGTGCCTTTTGGTAAATCTCGAAAACCGTCTTTATTTCCATCCATTTCACCTAACATAGTTGATGCATGTGCAAACCATCCAGTACTCCATTTTTCATTCAATTTTTTTCCGGAATTCAAATTCAATTCTTCACGACCAAAAATATTTGTATAAAAATTGACAAACAACTTCTCCATGTTTGTCGGCTTTTTCAATTCCAGATTAATTAATCCAGCCATTGATTCGTAACCATTAACAACATTTCCTGTTCCTTTTGTGATTTGAATCGACTCTACCCAAGTACCCGGAATAGAATTTAATCCATACGAACTTTCTAAACCTCTTAAATAAGGAATATTCTCCAATTGAATTTGCGTATAGACTCCATCCAATCCAAGCAATTGAATTTTTTTTGCACCTGAAACGGCATCCGTCATATTCACATCAACAGAAGCATTTGTTTCGAATGATTCTGATAAATTGCAACAAGCAGCTTTTCTTAGTTCTCCTGAACCAATCTCTTCAACTTCTAGAATTTTTAATTTTCCGATACCATGATTCTCTTTTCTATAAGCAATCACAACTTCTTCTAGAACATCGTCCGAGAATAGCAGAAAATCAATTGATTTGAAACGGTCTTCTTTTGTTACTACTAATGTATCATTATGATATCCATTCATTTGAATTACTAAAGTATCTGGTAATTCTTTTGGTAGAATTAATTCAAAGCGACCTTCAGCATCGGAGAATGTTCCCGTTTTTGCATTTAATAAACGGACATTAGCACCAATTAACGATTCTTTTTTCTTCTGATTTGTTCCGAAAACAGTTCCTTTTAATTGAGAATATGAATATGAAATTGAAAAATGGAATAGTATAATAACTAGTATTTTCATCTATTTTCGTTCATATTGACAACATTCATGTAAAGCTGAATAAGCTTCATCATCACCTTTATATTTCACATTGTCGTATCCAACACTTGCAATGTTTTTTTCGATTTGATCTAATGAAATTTTTGATGTTTCATAACTGATTTTCATAAGTTTGGTGTCAGAGTTCCAATCAGCTTTTTGAACTCCTTCTACTTTTAATGAATTTTCAATCGTTTCTTTGCACATATCGCAATTTCCCCAAACTTTAAAAGTTGACGTTGCGATACCGTTTTCTACAACTGTTTTAGTTGCAGGTATTTTTTCTTTTGTTTCAGTTGTTGAACAAGAATTTAATGAAATAAGCGTTAAGCCTAATATGCTGAATATAAGTGTTATTTTTTTCATGATAATATTATTTATTGTTTTAAAAACGTTGTGCTTAATGCACAATAGTTAAAATGACCATTTTAATAGTCTATAAATAATATTGAATCAAATAATTAAAACGCGATTTTTTATAAAAAGAGGAATCTTGTAATTTGGCGGAGGGGCATGATAATTAGTAGCGATTTCAGATTTTGAAGTTACTTCATTAATTAAAACATTAAATTCTGAAGTAATTAAAACTGAACTAATTATATTAACAGACATTTTTAAGTCTGATGATTGAACATGTTTTTCTTTTAACTTAATAAATGTTGATTGATCGTGACAACAGCCTTTAGAGCTTTTTTTAACTCCGCAACATCCAATTTCGTTTGAAGTTTGAGCAATTGTTATGCTGATTAATTTTCCGCTACAATAATGCATGTTCAAATTCACACCTGATATTATTGTCAAGTAGAATATTGAAAAAGCAATAAGTGCGAATTTCTTCATGTTTAAAATTGAATTTATCAAACTTACTATTTTTTATCGTTAAAAATAAATTTTCAATCAATCTTTAAGTTAATTTTGTGTAAAAATCAAAAACAATGAACGTTCCAGTTACAGTATATGCAGAAATGACACCGAATCCGAATACGATGAAGTTTGTGGCGAACAAATATTTATTGATTACAGGTGATTCAGTAGAATTTACATCAAGAGCAGAAGCAAAAGGATTTTCACCTTTAGCTGAAGAATTATTTAATTTTCCTTTTGTAAAAGGAGTTTTTATCGCGGCTAACTTTGTTACCATTACAAAATCGGAAGATATTTCTTGGGATTTTGTTCAAATGGAATTACGTGAATTTGTGAAAGAATATCTATCTTTTGGAAAAGATGTTTTAGTAATGATGCCAGCTCCAAAACCAGTTGAAGTAAAACAAGAGGATAATCAACCAAAGAAAGTGTACGAACCGAGTGAATTTGATGAAGCGATTGTTGCTTTATTAGATGAATATGTTCGTCCAGCAGTAGAAAATGATGGTGGAGCAATCGATTTCAGAAGTTACGAAGATGGTGTTGTAACAGTTGTTATGAGAGGTGCATGTTCAGGTTGCCCTTCTTCAACTGCAACTTTAAAGGGAGGTATTGAAAACCTTCTAAAACAACATATTCCAGAAGTTAAAGAAGTGGTTGCTGAGGCAATGTAATTTAAATTTTAGATTATTGATTTTGAATTTTGGATTAATTATTCAATCCAAAATTCAAAATTTATAATTAAATAAAGAGTGCTTTTAATTCTGATGCATCGCTTGGATTCATTTTTCCAGCTAAAATCAAACTCAATTGTTTTCTTCTTAATGCACCTTCGTATCTAGATTTTTCTTCCTCAGTTTCAGGTATTAATTCAGGTACTTGTATTGGTCCACCGTGTTGATCTACAGCAACAAATGTGTAGATCGCCTCATTAGATTTACGTTTATTACCTGTTACTTGATCTTCTACAAAAACATCAACAAAAACTTCCATTGAAGAGTTAAATGCGCGAGAAACTTTAGCTTCCAAAGTTACAATTGCTGAATGAGCAATAGGTTCTTGAAAAGAAACGTTGTTTACTGAAGCTGTAACTACAACTCTTCTGCAATGTCTATGAGCAGAAACACTTGCGATGACATCCATCCAAGCTAATAGTTGACCACCAAATAAATTTCCTAAAGTGTTTGTGTCATTAGGTAAAACAACTTTCGTTGTCACAGATAAAGTTTCAGATGCTTTTCTCGCTTTCATTTTGATAAAATTTAACACCTCAAAATTACTTATTCTAGATGCAATAAATTCAATTGGTCTAACAATAATTAAATTTTCTTTTGAAAGGATAAAATTATGACCTTAAAAAAATCATTCAGGATGAATATTGCTTACATTTGTATCCAAAATTTCAATACGGTTAGTAAAATATGTCAATCGGAGCAAAAATTAAGACGTATATTGTTTTTACAAAATTTCGTTTATCTGCATTAGTTATTCTTTCAGCTTTGTCAGGATATTTATTTGCAAATGGAAATGATACGAAAGAAATAATTTTACTTTTAGTAGGTGGGTTATTGGTAACGGCAGCTTCAAATGGTTCAAATCAAATTTGGGAAAAAGAATTAGATAAATTGATGAAGCGAACTGAAAATAGACCGCTTCCTCAAGATAACATGTCAGTAAATGAAGCAGTTGCAGTTGTGATTATTTGTTTACTAGTAGGTACATATATGTTGTACTTAATTAATTTACCATCTGCTGTTTTAGGGTTGTTTGCTTACATCATGTATGTTTTTATGTACACCCCTTTAAAGCGAATCACTTCATGGGCAGTATTTGTCGGAGCGTTTCCAGGTGCTATTCCTCCAATGTTAGGAGCTGTTGCGGCTACAGGAAAATTTGGTTATTTACCAGGTGTTTTGTTCTTTGTACAATTTATCTGGCAATTCCCTCATTTTTGGGCGATTGCATGGGTTGTTTACGATGATTACAAAGCCGGTGGTTTTTCGTTATTACCTTCTAAACATGGAAAGTCGAAAAACTCTGCGTATCAAATTGCGATTTACTCATTACTTTTAATACCTTTTAGTTTATTGCCTTGGTTATTGAATTGGACAAGCGATATTACACTATATGTTGGAGTTGTGATGGGAACACTTTTCTTCCTTCAATCCTATAAATTATTAATTTCTTTAGAAGATAAAGATGCAAAAAGATTGATGTTTGCGTCGTTTATATATTTACCAATCATGCAGTTTTTGTATGTGTTTGATCGTAATTCAGATGCAATTGCTGCTTACATTAAAACGCTCGTATAATGAAACAAGAGTTTGATAATGAACTTTCTCCAGAGGTAAAAGAGAAAATGAGAAAAAACCTGATTTATCTTTTGATGTTCAGTGTTTTCATGGTGTTTGCAGGATTGTCTTCAGGATACATCGTATCAATGGGCGATACTTTTTGGCTGAAATATACGATGCCACCAGCATTTTGGATAAGTACAGCTGTTATTGTTTTGAGTAGTTTATTTGTTCATATTGGAATAAAATATGCTAAAAAAGACAATTTGAAAATGGCGAAGATTTTTGTTGTGACTTCATTTCTATTAGGTTTATCTTTTGTTTATTTTCAATTTAAAGGGTATAATCAATTATCTGAACAAGGAATTCATGCTGTAAATAATCACATTATTGTTACAGAAGGAAGATATGGAGATTACTTCGAAGTAAAATATAAAGGTCAATTCGTAGATGTAAATTGCAATGATTATTATGTAAGTGGACACAAAATGTCAGTTTCACAATTTTCTGAATTGCAAAATTTCATGGCGCAATTTGAAGGATATGAAAGAGGTAAAAATCTTACTATCTCTAATTATGGTAAAGATTTCATTCTATATTTTAAACAACAGCCTTTAGCTTTAATCAATGGTAAATTGACAACAGTTGATGGAAAAGAATTACAATTTGTTGATTTATATCGTTTACAGACTTTAGCTGTAAATATTGGTGATTCAAGAGGTGATTTCTTTGTTAAAGGAGAAATTGGTAAAGATTTCCATATCTATTACAAAGGAAAAGAATTAGATTACAAAAACAGAGAGCTTTATTACAAAGGAAGAGTCTTATCAAAATACTATCAAATTAAAGTAATGGAAACAGCTGATACAGCTACTTCATATTTATATATCATTACTGTTTTACACTTATTACATATTATTTTTACTTTAATGTATACTGGTAAAATGACAGTATTAACGTTAAGAGATAAATTCAATTCTCAAGATACATTGAACTTAAGAGTTGGTGCTATTTTTTGGCATTTCTTAGGTTTACTTTGGATTTATTTATTGGTTTTCCTTATTTATATTCATTAAAAATAAGCTTGATTTGTTAATAAAATCAATAAATAAAAACTAGTATAATCCTTTAGAAGAATGATTTTATTAAATTAAATTGATTATTTTTCAACAAAGATTTACTAAATTTTAAATTTTATTCATTAAACTTGCACAAAATATTTATAACAATGTCAGGACACGCTACAAAAGAAATTGATTCGGCAACATTATGGGGAGGGAAAGTTTCTCCTTTTAGTACGAGTTATGGGAAATTGATGATGTGGTTCTTCCTTGTGTCAGATGCTTTGACGTTTGGAGGGTTACTAATTGCTTACGGTTTTACTAGATTCAACACGCTAGATGCATGGCCAATTGGTGAAGAAACATTTAATTCTATGCCTTTCTTAGGTCATGGATATCCATTATTATATGTTGCATTAATGACGTTCATTTTGATCGTTTCTTCTGTAACGATGGTATTAGCTGTTGAGGCTGGACATAGAATGGACAAAAAAGGAGTTATCAAATGGATGATTGCTACTATCATTGGTGGTTTTTTCTTCGTTGGTTCTCAAGCATGGGAATGGTCTCACTTTATTCATGGTTCTGAATTTGGAAAAGTTGAATTAGCTGATGGATCTCAAGCAATTGTTCATGGTGAATTTGGTGCACTTCAAAACTTTACTGTAACTGAAGCAGGTAAACATCATAAAAAAGGAGAAGTTATTACGGAAGATTTAATGCACCAATACCAACATGCTGTTGTTGCTGGTCATGTTGAAAACGGAATGATTACTTTACATGATGGATCTGTTGCTAAAGTGAACAAAGCTGCAGACAAAGACATGACTTTAATTATTAAAGTAAAAGGTGCTAAATATAAATTGAATGATCGTATTGAAGGAGCTGATGCTTCAAAACAATATTATGCTTCAATTAATTCAGGTGAGGCTCATAAAGTAATTTATGGTGCTAACTTGAAAGAAAACGAATACGGTACTCAACAATATGCTCAATTCTTCTTCTTTATTACTGGTTTCCACGGTTTCCACGTATTTTCAGGAGTTTGTATCAATATCATTATATTAATTGGTGTATTGAGAGGTTTATATCACAAAAGAGGTCATTACGAAATGGTTGAAAAAACAGGTTTATATTGGCACTTTGTCGATTTAGTTTGGGTTTTCGTTTTCACATTCTTCTACCTTGTATAATTATTAAAAAGAAACAATCATGGAAAGAGACGATATTTATGAGTACTCATTAGATACTCACCATAGCGAAGAAGAAGGAAAAGTTCTTCGTAAGAAAATTTGGAAAGTAACTGCTATCTTAACTGCTATTACAGTTGTAGAAGTTATGTTAGGTGCTTTCATTAAACAACATGATTCTATTTGGCCTTTAGTTAAATATTCATTCATTGCAATGACTTTAGTTAAAGCTGGATACATCGTATTGTCATTCATGCACTTAGGTGATGAGAAAAAAGCTTTAAAGTATGTGATTTTAGTTCCTTACATTATTTTTATTGTTTATTTGATTTTTATCTTATTAACAGAGTCTAATTATGTTAGATCTATCTGGGAATCTCACGCTATTTAAAAATTTTATTGCTCATGGCAAGTAAATATTCTGCCGGTCTAACAAAAGTTGTGGTAACACTTCTTTTAATAGGGCCGGCTTTTTTATTAGTATTCATTTCTTCTAGAGGATGTGAACACAAATTCAAAGAATTGGATGATTATGGTAAAGTAATCAACTATTCTTTTGAGGATGGAGATGGAAAGCATTTTACATCGAAAGATTTTAAAAACGAAGTTGTTTTAGTGACAACCTTGCAAACTACTTGTCCTGATACATGTGCTGTTTCCTCTTGGCATTTAGATCAATTGATTTATCAGCACATACGTAAGAATCGTAAGAAGATGAAGCAAGTTCGTATTATTTCGTTTATTACAGATACGAAAGGTAATTCTGTCAACGATTTATCAGCGATAAAAGCTTCTATGTATGATAACATTGTTGGTTACGATCCAAAAATATGGATTTTAGCAAAAGGCGATGCAAAGTCTTTGTATTCAATTAAACACAATGGACATTCTTTACTTCAAAAAGGTGAAAAATATTTTGGAGGTGAGGCTTATACAGAATTGATGTTATTGTTAGATAAATCAAATCATTTAAGAATGGTTGGTAGAGGAAGCAATGAAGGCGAAATTCGTCGTATGAATCAACATATTGCTTTGTTACAAAAACAATACGCTAAAGAGCGTAAATTAAAGTTGAGTAAAAACAAGTAAGATGAAAACGATTTATTTTCTTTTAAGTGTTTTAATTCTTTTTTCGTGTACATCGAAACCTTCAACTCAAAAAGTTTTACCGTATGTTGGTAATTTTGATATTGAATATCGAATGGTTGATGGAAAAGAGGTTGCAGATACAGTTTATCCAAAAATAATTGATTTTGCTTATTTGAACCAAGATTCTGTAATGATAAAATCTACTTCAATGAAAGGCAAGGTTTGGATTGCTGAATTTTTCTTCACGAGTTGTCCAACGATTTGCCCGACAATGACTAAACAAATGATTCGGTTAAATAATGACACAAAAGATATTGGTCAATACCTTCAATTTATGTCTTTTAGTATCAATCCAAAAAATGATACACCTTCTGAATTGAGAAAATACATTGCAAAAAATAAGATTACTGCTAAAAATTGGCAATTTTTTACTGGAAATGAAGCTGCAACTCATGACCTTGGTATTAATTATTTTCAGATATTTGCAGGACAAGATGCTGAATCAGCTGGTGGATATGCGCATTCAGGTGCATTTACGTTAGTTGATAGAGAAGGGTATGTTCGAGGAGTTTATCTAGGAACAGATCCAAAAGAAGTAAATAGATTAAAAATAGATTTAAGAAAATTATTGAAATATGAGTACAATGTTAACTGATCCGAAAAAGCTTAAAAATGCTAAAATTGCAATTTATGCTGCTTCTATTGCAATACCTGTAGTAGTTGCAATTTTGTTTGGGGTAAAAGTTGAAGGTGTTGATTTAACTTTCTTACCTAAATTTTACGCAACAATTAATGGAGTTACAGCTGTTTATTTGATTATGGCTTTAATTGCTATTAAAAGAAAGAATCAAATGGCTCACAGACGTTATATTCGTCTTTCATTGCTATTGTCTTTATTGTTTTTGGTTTGTTATGTTGCTTATCATATGACAAGTGATCCAACGCATTATGGTGGTTCTAATCCAGGTTTGTACTATTTCCTTTTAATCTCTCATATTATTTTGAGTATTGCAGTAGTTCCTTTAGTTCTTTTCACTTATTTATTTGCTTGGCAAGGAAATTTTGAAAAACATAAAAGATGGACGCGTTTTGCTTGGCCTTTATGGTTTTATGTTGCGGTAACAGGTGTTGTTGTTTATTTGATGATTGCTCCTTACTATTCTTTTAGTTAATTTTAATTGCAGATTGGAAGATTACAAATTACAAATTTGTAGATTTGTTTTAGAAGTTTGTTGTCATTTCTGATGTATTTGTTTTTAGATTTTCAAAGTAACTTTTACGGTGTTTTAATCCCCATTCAAGCATTGAATCTAAAACTGATTGAAATGAATGTCCAGCTTCGGTTAGTTCATATTCCACTGTAATTGGAGCTGTTTCTAACACTGTTCTTCTTATTATTCCGTTCATTTCAAGATCTTTTAATTCTTTAGAAAGCATACGTGGAGTAATCTTAGATATTTCACGTTCCAGTTCTTTAAATCGTTTTTTACCATAGAATAATGATCCAATAATTGGTAGTTTCCATTTACCACTCATTACATTTAAGGTGTCATTGATAGCTAAAATATATTGTTTTGAGCAACTTTTGACTTCTTCAAATTCATTTTTATTTTCCATAAGTATTTGATAATTAATTAGTATACAATTGTATATTAATTTTTTTTAATACGATTACTTTTATATAGCAAATATACATTATATTTGTCTAGTAAATATATTACTGGGTAAATAAATAATAAATTAATAAAAATGAAAAAAGTAACAATTTTTGCAGTAGCAGCTTTCGCATTATTTTCTTTTGTGAAATTAGAAACTAGTACATGGTCTTCAGATAATGTTCATTCAACAATCGGATTTTCAATTAACCATTTAGGGATTAATGATGTTCAAGGTAGCTTCGTGAATTATGAATCAAAAATCTCAAATACTAAAGAGGATTTTTCAGATGCTAAAATTGAATTTTCTGCAGATGCTGCTTCAGTAAACACTGGAAATACAATGAGAGATGATCATTTAAAAACAGCTGAGTTTTTTGATGCTGAGAAATTCCCAAAATTATCTTTTGTTAGTACTTCATTAACGAAAGTAAAAGGAAATGTTTTTAAATTAGTTGGAGATTTAACGTTTCATGGTGTAACTAAACCAGTTACTTTAGAAGCAGTTTACAATGGTTCAACAATTCACCCAATGAATAAAAAATCAATTGCAGGTTTCAAAATTACAGGTTCTATCAAACGTTCTGAATTCAATTTCGGTGCTGGTATGCCAACTGCTGTATTAAGCGACGAAGTAAAATTAATTGCAAACTTAGAGTATGCTAAAAATTAAGAATAAAAGTTCTTTAATAATTGCAACGCTGTCCATTTTATGGGTGGCGTTTGCTTTTATGACGAGTCAAGAATGGAAATTGACTAAAGACTATGCGATAGAATTTTCAAGTAATGATGTAGCTGGTGTTTTCAAAGAAGTAAAAGGAAATGTGACTTTTGATAAAGATCAATTAGGTACTTCTAAATTTGATTTCACAGTGGATTTATCAAGTGTAAATACTGGAAATGAAGTTCAAAATGGACATCTAAAAAATGCAGATTGGTTTGATGTTAAAAATTATCCAAATGCTACTTTTACAACTTCTTCCATTGTTAAAGCTGAAACAGGATTTTTAGCAAATGGAACTTTTCAATTACATGGAGTAAAGAAAGAGTTATCTATTCCAATTTCATTTGAAGAATCGGAAGGGAATGCAATTATTAAAGCAACATTTACTTTTGATAGAACTGACTATAAAGTCGGTAAAAAAGGGGATGGTGTTGACGAAATCATGAAAATTAATGTATCAATTCCAGTAACTAAGTAGTTACTGGAATTTTTTTTATAACCATCTAAACAAATCGGAGAACAATCTTTTTCCCCAAGGTGTATTCCCATATTCTTCTTCTAATTTCGTTTTCAATTCTTTGTAGGTATACATCTTCTTTTTCTTTGTATTGATATTGAAAACTTCAGGTTTTGGATCAATTATTTCAACTGATTTTGCGAAGTATATAATTCCACCATCTTCTGTTGCTAAACCTAAGATTGTACCTGGTAAACCTGAAAATCCTTCTGGACCAACTGATGGGACAATTGCATCCGTAAACCAAGCGTAAATTCTTGTAGAATCATTTTTTTGCCAAATTGCTTTACGACATTCATATTTACTGATTGTTCTTTTGTTATCGGTTACTTTCCATGCTCTTTTAGATAACGAATCTGAAACAAAAATTTCTTGCCCCATTAAATTCAGGATGATTAAATTTTCACCTGTATTTGCATTTTGGTATACGGTATTCTTAGAAGTTGCCCAACTTAATGGATCAGCTTCATCGCTAATGATAGGTTTAAAAATAGAGCATGTATCCGTAAAATACAATTCAAACATATCTGTTTTAGATTTTGTAGTTTGCAAATCTTTCATCATAGGTCCACGCATTGGTGAATCTTTGAATTTTTTCTCCAAATTTGTTTTACGTTCAAAGACAATTTTACCAGCCGAAATTTGTCCGAATGTTTTCCCACTTATCGAAATAAGTAAAAGGATAAGTAATTTATTAATGCCAGCCATGGAAATCTTCTTCTTTAGTTTTGTTATTGTTGAATTTGAATGTTAATTTTAGTAACATGTAACGAGAAATAATTTTCGTTTTATTATCAGTTATAACATTACCGTTCACTTGTCTTTGTGCATTGATATTTTGATTTAACATATCATTTGCTTGTAAGCTTAAAATCAAGTTTTCTGTTTTTAAGAATGTTTTGCTAATGTCTGCATTCCAAATCAAGTAAGCTAAATTATATCCATCAGCTCTTTGTCCATTGATGGTATATGTTGCATCAGTGTTAATTTTTAAATGCATCCAAGGTAATGTCCATTGAAAAGTAGCTTTATACTCTTGCATTGTATAAGGTGTGCTAGAGAATGAACTTATCGTACTTTTTGGACTGTTGTATGATACATCTCCGCTGATTGAAAGATACAATGAATCAAATTTGAATTCTACTTCTAAATTAGGTGTTATCGATTGATTTACTGTAACGTTTTTAGCACCGTTAATAAAGTTAGAATATTGAGAATATCCAGCGTTGAAACTTGGAGAAATTTCTATGATTTTTTTGAATAATGGAAATCCAGAACCAAAGTTAGCATTGATGTTATAATTTCCATTTACATTGACTGTCTGAGAAGTTTGACGACCATAGTTATCAAAATTAGTTGAGTTTCCAAAACCATTATTCGTATAGTTCATACTTAAACCTGTCCATAAATATTTACCTGATAAAGCATTCCAAGTATTGAAATTAACATTAGCAGAATGACTAAATGAAGGTTTTAAATTGGGGTTACCAATTGAAATTTTGTTCGGATTCGTGTTGTCTGGAACTGGTTGTAAATCATTTATAGAAGGTTGATTTGCATTGGTGTTGTAATTAAATTTAAATCGTTTTGTCATACTTGGTTTGTATTGGTAAACAAAACGGGGAAGTAAATTTGTAAAATTTTGATTAATGACTGAATCAGTAATCAAATTGGTATTCACGATGTCAATATTTCTTAGTCGAGCACCAGCAGTAATAGTATGTTTTCTTGATTCGTATATAAACATTGTACTGAATCGGTTCTGATTCTTTATGTTACTGAAATTATTTGATAAAGTATAATCAAAAGTTGAAGCTGTTCCGAAAATATTTCGCGTTTCTTTTCTTTGAGAGTTTATCCCGTTCTCATACATATATTCAAATTCCGCTTTAATTTTCTTTGTTAAAGGTTCGGTATACGTTAATTTCCCGTTATTATTAGTTGTATAATTTGCGTTTACTTTTGATTGATCAGTTGTATCATTCAAACTTAAACTATTGTAATATATGTTTTTATAATTCAGATTTCCATTTGAATTATTTCCTGTATAATTTAAATCATAAACAAATTTAATTTGTCTTCTTGGTTTCATGAATTTATGCAAATATGTCATTTCGGTTTGCACATTTGTACTTGCTGATTTCGTTGAATTATTAATAGAGTTTAAACGAGATAAATTTTCTGCTTCAGTTAAGAAAGAAGAATAATCTTTATTTTCAGAAGTCCCAGTTGTATAAGTGATTTTAGGTTTAATTTCAAAAGTTGTCAACGAATCTATTTGTGTCAATAAATTAAAATTGAACGTATGTGATTCATTTACAGTGATTGTTCTTGTTGAATCATCTGAGTAATAACTTGTATCACTTAAAAAGTATTGTGAGCGACTTTTTGATAAAGCATTTAATTGATAATTGTTATAACTATAATTAAATCCAATTTTAGTCTGTTTTTTCTTTCCTATTTTATCAGTGAAATATACACCAGCTTTGAATGTCTTCGGAATACCATTTTTACTATTTCCAGAGCTGAATCGAACCATCTCTCCATCTTGATTCATGAAATTTCCACCTTCGTTATCTAATCCAAACTTATTTAAATCACCGTTTCCAAAATTTGATCGTGGAGTATTTGATCCTAAAGCAAAAACCGAAATTTTCTGAGTTTTATTAAAGTTATTGAGAAGTAACTCAGTCTCATAAAATTGCATCGGTTGCGTTTTCATTTTTTTTCTCAAAAACTTCTACTGTTTCAACACCTTTTGCTCCTAAATTTTTGGTGGCTACAGTAGGATCTGACCCGAAAAATTCATCTCCATCTACTAAAACTTGAGTTATTTCTTTTCCTTGAGAAGTAATTTTTCCATCTTGATCAACTTTAACACCTGGTAATTTCTTTAATAAATCTTCTACGACGGCATTTTGGCCAACTTTAAATGAATCAGCAACATAGACTAACGTATCACCTCTGAAATAGATAGGATTTCGATTAGCATAAATGACCACTTCATCAATTGATTTTGATTTATAGGTCATTTTGATGATTGGGATATTTACTTCTTTATTGTCTTTACTACCAAAAATAAAAAATGATTTATCATCAAATCTTGGATGTGCAATTACCAACGTAAATGTATCAATTGGTACATTTTTGAAATTGAATTCACCTTTTTCATTGGAACGTGTAAAATCTAATAGAAGCGAATCTTTTATTCGAATCGCCATGGCCATTGCTTTAGGTAGGGGAGTTGTTCCTGTAGAATCGAATACAGTACCTGAAATTTTCATATTCTGAGAAATTCCAGACAAAGATGTAACCAATAATAAAAGAAAAACAGCTATTAACTTTTTCATTTTGTAGTTTTTTACGTTTCAAGTTTAAGGATACTTTCTTAAATCTGTAACATAAAAAGTATTATTGGTTAAAAATATAAGATAGGTGGTAGCTAAAAGGAATTAATAATGCTCCATATAAAAATCTTCGTATTCCTGTAATTTTTTCGTTTCGAAAAGAATACGCATATTTTCTTGAGTAATAACCAAAATTTTAGCTTTTTGTAATTCAAACAAGTGTTTACGCGTGTTTTGGAATACACGAACATAATCTTTTGCTTTTAAGTCAGTATCAAACTCTTGAATCAAGACTAAACTTTCTTCATCAGTATAAATTTTTGAGCTAATTTTTAATTTATCTCTACTGTAAAACTCACGGTTGAAATCTGAAATTTTCGTTTTTGCTGCACTTGATGTTTCATCTTTACCTACAAACACAATGACCCATTGTTTCACTTTGTCATTGTAGTTATATAATGATTTTTTATTAAAATCTATTGCTTCATTTTTAGAGAAACCATCTTTTAATATTTTTAATAATTCTTGGCCTCTTGCAGCTTCTGGTGTTTGAGGATATTCCGCAATCAAACGGTTTAAAACAGGAACCATTTCTTCCTTGTTATCAGAAATTTCACCGATGCACATTGCTTTCAATAATAAGTATTTCGAACGATATATATTGTTTCTCTCGTTTTCGATGACAATATCAGCTTTAGCGATTACAGGATAATATAATTTTCTATTATAACGATCTAAAATGCTTAAATACTCCTTTTCAGACAACGCATCCATTTCTTTTTTCTTAATGAAGAAATCAGGATCTCTTAAGAAATTTGCATAATCTGAATTTGGAAAATGATTCATTATATAATCCTTGTATTCAGAAGCTTTTGGTTCGTTGGTTTTCTCGTTTATTCTGTACAATTGGAAAGCAGATAATAAGTCAACATTACTTTTTGTTTGACGATCCAAAACGATATTAAACTCTGTAACAGCCATCGGAACTTCAAAAAGCTGATCTTTGTAGATAACTCCAGCATCGTAATGTGATTGTAAAGAAAGTTCTATTGAAGCAGCCATTGCTGAATCAGTTAATGGAAGTTTACTCATTAAGTTTTCTACTGTTAAGGTATCTTTTTTCTCCTCAACATCAGAAACTAATGTATCACCATTTTCATTTACTTTAATGTTGATGGCCATTACGATTTTCTCACTTCTTCTCCAGTCGTCTTCGTTTTCACGCGTTCCCCAAATCTTTTTAAACTCTTCAAATCCTTCAGTCCTCGCTTTCGTATTTGTGAAATACCATTTACTTCCGTTTCCATTATCGGTAGCAACAGTTTGATTTTGTTGTAATTCTCGAAGTCTTTCAGCTTCTAGTTTTTTACGTTTTTCTTCGTCTTCTTTTGTTTTCTTAATTACATATTTGACGAAATCTTCACGCTCACTTTCTGGCATTTTAGCCACTTTTTGAATACTATCTTGATAATTAGCCGTTTCAACAGCTTCTACTAAATCAGCTAATTTTAAGGCTTTATTTCGAATTCCTTCAGCATTTGGGTAATCATCTTTTATAACAGCTGCACATTCTTTGTAATATTTTTGTGCTTGAACGTAATCTCTTTCTTTGTAGGATAAATCACCTAATTTCTCATAAGACATTCCTTTTTGGCGAACATTGGTAGTAGAATAAAAAGTCGATTTTGTCAAGTAATCTTTAGCTTCAACTATGTTATTGTTTTGGATGTCGATTTCAGCTAAAGCATAATAAATTTGATCTTTATACTCAGCATTTTTAGCGTCCTTCAACATTTTCATCAAATCTTTACGAAGTGATGGTGTATTTCCAAGAAAAGCTCTTTTGATTCTAGCATTAAATGCCATTTCATATTTGACATTGTATTTTAATACTTTACCGTAATGATCAGAAGCTGCAGTTCGTTGGCCTTCTTGTTCATACAATTGACCTAAAATGAAATGAACTCTTGCTTTATCTTTTTGTTTTTTAGCATATTGAAGTGAACCTTCCAATAATATAATAGCTTCCTTATATTCTTTCTTTTTTAAGCATAAATCGGCTTTTGTAATTTCAAAATCAAAGCGAACTCTTTTAGGGAATTTTGCAGGTTTTTCTTTTTTCTTACCTTTTTTAGCTGGTTTTTCACTTTTATCAGCCTTTTCTTCTTTCTTTTTTGCGTTTTCCTCTTCTTCAGCCTTAATTACTTTATCTAATAGCATTAAGTTGAAATTCGCTTCAGTAAATTTTCCTGTTGCAATATTGATTTTCGCTAACCAAAGTTCACTTATGAAAATGGAAGGGTCATTTTCATAGAATTTTTTAACGAATTGAAATTTCTTATATGAAGTCATTGCTAGGCATACAGTGTTTTTGAATCACTTTTGTACATTTTGCAATAGCTGTGTCGATTGGTGAATACATACTTTTTACTTCGTCTTCATTCGGTAATGCTTCTAAAGGTAAAAGTTTGTAATAATCTTCTTTTAAGTTTGTTTGGTAATCGGTTAATGCTATTTTCAATAATTCATTTGCATTAAAATTTCCGTTATATCGAGCATTTAAACTATGATAAGAACGATTGATTAAAGTGTTTCGTTCCGTAGAACAAGCAAAAATAAGAACAAAAAGAACTGTTAACTGAGAAATGTATTTTATATGTTTTTTCATTATTACTTTTTCAATATGCTTTTCGAAACTTATACAAACTCAAAAATAGGCAATTTATTATATTTTAAACTTATATAATGTAAAAAATGCTGTCTGATCGAAATCGAAGACAGCATCTATGCATTATTTATCTTTATTAAGCGATATTCGTAAACACTTGTTGAATATCATCATCATCTTCAATACGATCTAACATTTTTTCAATGTCAACTAATTGTTCATCTGTAAATTCAACAGGTGAAGTAGGGATTCTTTGTAAATTCGATTTCACTACATTCACATTTAAATCTTCTAATGCTTTTGCAATCGTTCCGAAAGAAGTATAATCTCCATAAACAAAGATTTTATCTTCAATAACTTCGATTTCTTCGCAACCTGCATCTATTAATTCTAATTCTAATTCTTCAGCGTCTAATTCAGCTTTTTCTAGTTCGAATACACATTTACGATCAAACATAAATTCTAAAGAACCATTAGGAACAACACCACCACCAGCTTTGTTGAAATACATTTTCACGTTGGCAACTGTTCTTGTTGGATTATCAGTAGCACATTCTACATATACTAAAACTCCATGAGGACCTTTTCCTTCGTAGTTTACTTCCGTAAAAGCAGCAATATCTTTTTGAGTCGCACGTTTTATTGCAGCATCGATATTGTCTTTCGGCATGTTTTCAGATTTCGCATTCTGAATAGCAGTTCTCAACTTACCATTCATAGATGGATCGCTACCACCTTCTTTAGCTGCCATTGTAATTGCCTTTCCTAATTTAGGAAACACCTTAGACATTTTATCCCATCTTTTTTCTTTTGCCGCACGGCGATATTCAAACGCTCTTCCCATAGAACTGTATTTTTTTCTCGCGCAAATGTAAACAAAATTTGAAATTTTGAAGGGTATATTTTGAATTTTGAATCACTTTTATTTTTATTTCTTATCACTTGAAAAGCTAATTCTAGTTAAATTTTAAACAATAGTTCGATTATTGTTAAATTTTATGTTAACTTAATCCAAAGTTTGACTATTTTTGTTTTTGTAATACTTTTTGGAATGAAAAATATATTGATTATTGGAGCGGGTATGTCATCATCTTCTCTTATTCGTTATTTATTAGACAATTCAACAGCCTATAATTGGAAAGTAAAAGTTGTTGACCAAAACTTTGATCTCGTAAAAATAAAAATCAATAATCATCCAAATGGTGAGGCGCTTTCCTTTAACGCTTTAGATGCCGTTGAAAGAAGACCTGAAATTGAAAAAGCTGATTTGGTAATCAGTATGTTGCCTGCTCGTTTTCACGTTGAAATTGCAAAAGATTGTATTGAGTTAAAGACTAATTTGATTACGCCTTCTTATATTTCACCGGAAATGAGAGCGCTTGATCAAGAAGCTAAAGACGCTGGTATCGTTATCATGAATGAAATTGGTGTTGATCCAGGAATCGATCACATGAGTGCAATGAAAATCATCGATCATATCAATTCAATTGGTGGGACTATTCATAGTTTTAAATCTTATTGCGGTGGATTAATTGCTCCAGAATCAGATAACAATCCATGGAATTATAAGTTCACTTGGAATCCTAGAAATGTAGTTTTGGCTGGTCAGGGTTCTGCTGCTTGTTTAAAAGAAGAAAATCAATTTAAATACATTCCTTACAATCAGGTTTTTAATCGAATTGATGTAATGTCAATACCAGGTTACGGGCAATTTGAAGGATATGCAAATAGAGATTCATTATCTTATCGTAAAATTTACGGTTTACAAACGATTCCAACTATTTTCAGAGGAACATTGAGAAGACCAGGATATTGTAAAGCTTGGGATGTATTTGTTCAATTAGGTTTGACAGATGATTCTTATAAAATGACAGAATCAGAAACGTTTACAGCAAGAGATTTTTTAAATGCATTTCTTCCGTTCAAAACAAATATTCCAGTAGAAGATAAATTTTTACTAGTAGTTAAAAATGATCAAGAAATTTTTGAGAAAGTAAAATGGCTTGGATTGTTTGATGGTGAAACGGTAATCGGTTTCGAAAATGCTTCTCCTGCACAATTATTAGAAAAAATATTAGTCAACAAATGGACCTTAGAGCCACATGATAAAGACATGTTGGTAATGTTCCATGAATTCGTTTATGACTTACACAACGAACGTCACAAGATCAATTCATATATGGTGAATATTGGAGAAGATTGTGTTTATACTTCAATGAGTAACACGGTTGGATTACCAGCGGCTATTTGTGCTAAGATGATATTAAACGGAACAATCAATTTGACAGGAATACAAATGCCAATTGCATCGGAAGTTTACAATCCAATTTTAGATGAATTAGAAGAAAATGGAATTACGTTCTTCGAAGAAGAAATGGTCTTAGAAAACCACTAATACAAGAAATTATTATAAGGATAACGAACTTTAAATATTCGTTTTACTTCTTCATAAAGAACTTCTTTTAATTCGTCAACATTGTCTTTTTCTTGCGCAGAAACGAATACACATTTTGTGTTATTCAACTTAGACATCCATGTTTTTTTCAAATCTTCCAACGAATAATTCTCTGGTTTCATTGGACTTGGATCGTTTTCGTCTTTTTCTTCGTAATTGTAAGCATCAATCTTATTGAAAACCAAAATAACCGGTTTTTCAGAATCATCAATCTCAGCTAACGTTTCGTTGACAACATTGTAATGATCTTCAAAATTTGGATGTGAAATATCTAAAATATGAATCAACAAATCAGCTTCACGAACTTCATCTAACGTTGACTTAAATGATTCTACTAATTGATGCGGCAATTTTCTAATAAATCCAACAGTATCAGTCAATAAGAAAGGTAAATTTTCCAATACGACTTTACGAACGGTTGTATCTAAAGTAGCAAATAATTTATTTTCAGCAAAAACTTCTGATTTGCTTAATAAGTTCATCATCGTACTTTTACCAACATTCGTATATCCAACAAGTGCAACACGAACTAACTGTCCACGGTTTCCACGTTGAACAGACATTTGCTTGTCTATTTCCTTTAATTTCTCTTTTAAAAGCGATATTTTTTGTTGAATTACACGTCTATCAGATTCAATTTGCGTTTCCCCAGGACCTCTTAATCCAATACCACCTTTTTGACGTTCAAGATGTGTCCATAAACCTGTCAAACGAGGAAGCATGTATTGTAATTGAGCTAATTCAACTTGAGTTTTTGCATGAGATGTTCTTGCGCGACTTGCAAAAATGTCAAGTATTAATGAATTACGATCCATCACTTTACATTCTAGAATTCTTTCAATATTTCTTAATTGAGAAGGAGAAAGTTCATCATCGAAAATAACAATATCAATTGCGTTTTGTTGAACGTAATCACGAACTTCTTCGATTTTACCTTTTCCAACAAAGGTTTTAGGATTTTCTATTTGTACTTTTTGAAGAAAAACTTTCTGAGTAATTGCTCCAGCAGTTTCAGCTAAAAAACGCAATTCTTCAATGTATTCTTTTGCTTGATCTTCAGTAATAGCTTGAGTAATAATACCAACTAATACACACGTTTCTTCAACGGCATCTACTAAA
This sequence comes from Fluviicola sp., assembly GCA_021300395.1. Lineage (GTDB taxonomy): Bacteria > Bacteroidota > Bacteroidia > Flavobacteriales_D > Crocinitomicaceae > CAIUKX01. The sequence goes on from JAJTEO010000006.1 coordinate 34,353, forward strand.
ACGTGACTACTTTGTTGCTCTTCCATTATTTTCTTAAAGAAATTACATATGAAACAATGCTATCCATTTGTTCCCCTTCTTGAATTATTCCTTCAAAAGAAGGCATCCCATTTTTACCGTTCTGGATTCGGTCTTTGATTTCTTCTTTTTTCAAATTACTAGTCGATAAATCTTTAGCTCCTGACATACCTAAAGTGCCATCGCATCCGTGACAAGAAGAACAATTTGATTCAAAAAGATGTTTAATCTCTGCTTTTGATATTGGTTGTTTTGATTCAGTTTCATTTTTTGAAGTATCACTTAAATTACATGATACTATAAAGCTGAAAATAAATAATATATAGCTAAATCTTAAAACCATTTCCCTCCTAAAGCAGCTCTAAATGGCCAAGGAATTGAAGCTAATATTAAAATCAATCCGATTAAGTACCAAGTTGCGATTTTTGAATGTTTTTGAATTGGAGCAGTAATTTTTTCTGCTTTTTTTCTTCCTAAAGTAACAATTACTAATGCAATAATCATCAAAGCGATATGTTCCATTCCAAAGAAACGGTTTACAGGACTTTTCATCCAACCGTTAGGATTTGAATAATTCACTTTACTAGAAGTAAACATCAAAATAATTCCAATTAACAATTGTGTATGAAGCATGATCATTGCAAATAAATTGATCATTTTATCTTTTTTAGAATATTCTCCTTTTCTTTTTGAAGCAATAGCATTAAAAATTGCAACAACTAATAATATAAGAGCGATCCAACGTAATCCTGAGTGTATGTGAACTAATCCTTCCATAATTTGAATTTGTAAGCGACAAAAATAAACTAAAATCGGTTACCAACTCTTAAAATCTCAAACAATTTAAATGGATTTTGTTAATTTCACGACCCGTTAATTACATTAATATAACTATGAAGTATATTTTTTCGCTTTTATTTCTATTTTCTTTCTTTGTTTTTTCACAAGAATTCTCCCCTAAAAATGGTGTTGAGGACTCAAAGACAGCCTATTACTTTTTAACTAACGCAACGATTATTGTTTCTCCAACAAAAACGATTGATGGTGGAAGTTTATTAATCAAAGATCATGAAATTATTGAGATTGGTAAATCTATTTCTGCTCCAAAAAATGCAGTTATTGTTGATTGTCAGGGTAAAACCATTGTTGCAGCGTTTATCGAGACGTATTCTTCTGTCGGATTACCAGAGCCGACATCGAAAGGATTTAGTTTTCAACCACAAATAGAGACTTCTAAAAAAGGAGCTTACTATTGGAATGAAAGTATACATCCAGAAACAGATCCAAGTTTAGTTTATTCAATTAACGAAAAAGCGAATGAAGAATTAATTAAAATGGGATTTGGCATAGCAGTTACGCATATTCAAGATGGAATTGCTAGAGGTAATGGTTCTTTAATTTCATTAGGATCTTCTTCTGAAAATAAGCATTTATTAAAGCCAGCTTCAGCGAGTTATTTCTCTTTTAAACCAGGAATTTCAAATCAAACTTATCCATCTTCACAGATGGGGAGTATAGCTTTGTTACGTCAAACATTTTATGATTTACAATGGTATTCTCATGCAACGAAGAAGGATCAAAACCTTTCATTGAATGCGCTTGAAAAACAAACAAGTCTTCCAATGATCTTTTTTACGGAAGACAAATGGGAAATATTAAGAGCAGCAAAAATTGGAAATGAATTTAATTATCATTTTACTTTTTTCGGAAGTGGTAATGAATATGCAGCTGTAAATCAACTTAAAAATTTAAAAGGTTCGTTAATTATTCCAATTAATTTCCCTGCACCATTTGATTTGAAAGATCCTTACATTGCGAAAGATGTCAATTTAAGTGATTTGAAAACATGGGATTTAGCACCTTCAAATCCATTTATTCTTAAAGAAAACAAGATTAATTTTTCAATTTCTTCCTATGGTAATAAATCACAAGATGAATTTTGGAAAAACCTCCATAAAGCAATTTCGAAAGGTTTAAGCCCTGCCGACGCATTAAATGCTTTAACTGTTGAACCTGCAAAATTGTTAAAAATTGATCATGAATTTGGAACGTTAGATAAAGGAAAGAAAGCAAGTTTTATGATTTATGATTCAAATCCTTTTACAACTAAAGCTAAATTACTGGAAGCATGGTTACTTGGCGAAAGAAAAGTCATCACAACTCTTCCAAAACATGATATTCGAGGAAAGTATAACTTATTTTTAGATGGGAAAAAATATCCGATGGAAATTACGGGAACTCCGGATAAATTAAATGTAAAGATTCAAACTCTAAAAACTGGAATTTCAAAGACGGATACAATCTATCCAAACACTTTTGTTCAATTGGTAGAAAATGATTTGACTCTTCAATTTAATGTTGATGATGCGAATTTTGACGGAAGTATTAATCTTCATGCGAAAGTCAATAGTAAATTAGGAATTTTTGAAGGAGATGGATATTTACCTTCCGGAAAATGGATTCAATGGTCTGCAATCAGAAATGATAAGCCAGAAACAAAAAAGGAAGATTTATCAATTAAAATAGATACGAATGGAATTTCAAATCCATGGTTTCCAAATGTAGCCTATGGTTTGGATTCAGTTCCAACAAAACAAACAATTGCTTTTATTAATGCGACAGTTTGGACCAATGAAGCTGAAGGGATTTTGCAAAATGCAACTGTTATTGTAAATAACGGCTTAATTGTTTATGTAGGTGATTCAAATCATTTACTTCCTCTAAATGCGAAAGTTATTAATGCAAGAGGTAAGTTTTTAACTTCTGGGATAATTGATGAACATTCTCATATTGCTATTTCGAAAGGAGTAAATGAGGGAGGTCAGGTGATTTCTGCTGAAGTGAATATTGGAGAAGTTTTGAATTCAGATGATATTAATATTTACAGACAATTATCTGGTGGTGTTACAGCAGCTCAACTCTTACATGGTTCTGCTAATGCAATTGGAGGTCAATCTGCTTTGATAAAATTAAAATGGGGACATTCACCAGATGAATTATTAATTCCAAATGCGCCGAAATTCATCAAATTTGCTTTAGGTGAAAATGTTAAACAATCTAATTTTGGAGATTTTAATACGACTCGTTTCCCTCAAACGAGAATGGGTGTTGAGCAAGTTTTTTATGACGGATTTAAGAGAGCTGAAACTTATCAAAATGAATGGAAACATTCTAAAAAATCATCAGATGGTTTACATAATCATCATCTTCATAGAGATCTTGAGTTAGATGTTTTAAGCGAGATTTTAAATGGCGAACGTTTTATTACATGTCATTCCTACGTTCAATCAGAAATTTTAATGTTAATGAAAGTTGCTGATTCAATGGGTTTTAAAATTAATACGTTTACTCATATTTTAGAAGGATATAAAGTTGCTGATAAAATGGCTTTGCATGGAGCAGCGGCTTCTACATTTGCCGATTGGTGGGCTTACAAATATGAAGTAAATGATGCCATTCCATATAATGCGAAATTAATGGCAGATAATGGATTACTTGTTTCTATTAATTCTGATGATGCAGAAATGGGTAGAAGATTAAATCAAGAAGCTGCTAAATCTGTCAAATATGGAGGTATGTCTGAAATAGAAGCATGGAAAATGGTGACTTTGAATCCTGCTAAAATTCTTCATTTGGACAATAAAATGGGAAGTATAAAAATAGGAAAAGATGCAGATTTAGTTCTTTGGTCTGATAATCCATTAAGTATAAAAGCAAAAGTTGAGTATACAATCATTGATGGTGAAATTTTATATTCATTGGAGCAAGATAAATTATTGCAAGCAAGAAATGAATTAGAGAAAGGTAGAATCATCTCTAAAATGATGGAATCAACAGAAAATGGAGAAACTCCAAAACCTTTTGCTAAAAAAAGAAGAAAACATTTCCATTGTGATACAATTGGAGAAGAAGGAAGCGAAGGAGCAAACACACATTAATTTGATTAATTAAGAAGAAATGAAAACAAAAATCATACTTATATACTTTTTTATTTTTCTAGGAACTAATTTATTTTCTCAAAAAAAATACAATTCCATCCTTTTGGAAAATGGTTATTTACATGTTGGAAATGGCCAAGTTCTAGAAACATCTTTAATTGGTATTAAAAACGGGAAAATTGTTTTAGTGAAAAATGTTTTAGCTTATACTTATAACAAGTCTGATTGGGATACAATCATAGATTTAAAAGGTCAACAAGTTTATCCTGGTTTTGTAGCTCCAAATTCTACACTAGGTTTAACAGAAATAGAAGCCGTTAGAGCTTCAAATGATTTTCGTGAGATAGGAGAGTTTAATCCTCACGTGAGAGCTCAAATTGCTTATAATGCCGAATCAAATGTTTTGAGTACAATAAAAACCAATGGAGTATTAATTACACAGCCTTGTCCTCGTGGAGAAGTTATTTCTGGATCATCTGCAGTTATGTATACAGCTGGATGGAATTGGCAAGACGCAACTGTAAAAGCAGATGATGGAATTCATTTGAACTGGCCAAGATCAATTGAGTATAGAGGTAAAAAAAATGAAAATTACGAAACTCAAAAAAGAGAAATCTACCAATTCTTTGAAAGTGCAAAAGCTTATTCTGAAGTTAGTGAAAGTGATAAAAATGATTTTCGTTTTGAGTCAATGCGAAATTGTTTTAAAGGAGAAAAACGAGTTTATATTCATGCAAATTCTATTCAGCAGTTACTTGATATAATTGATTTTGCTAAAAAATTGAACCTTACTTTTCCTGTAATCGTTGGAGGATATGATAGTTATTTAATTCTTCAAAAATTAAGAGATGCTGCTATCCCTGTAATGTTACCAAGAGTTCATAGTTTACCTGAAAATGAAGAAGATCCAACAGATTTACCTTATAAATTACCCTATTTATTGCAAGCAGGTGGTGTTAAGTTTTGTTTGCAAAATGAAGGTGATATGGAAGCGATGCAATCTAGAAATATACCTTTTTTAGCTGGAACTGCAATGGCTTATGGATTGACAGAAGAAGAGGCGATTCGATCTATTTCATTAAGTAGTTGTGAAATAATGGGAGTTGGAAAAACGAATGGGAGTGTTGAGGAAGGAAAAGATGCAACATTTTTTATTTCTTCAGGCAATGCTTTAGATATGAGAACAAACAATATTGTTTTAGCTTTTGTGAATGGAAAGATCATTTCATTAAACAATTCTCAAATGGAATTGTATAAAAAATATACCGAAAAGTTGAAGAAATAATAAACTGGTTTTTTATTTAAAATAATTCTAAACAAAGATTGATTTTCCATTAGAAAAAATTAATTTTGAGGTACATAAATTAATACTAATTAAAAATAAAATAGATATGGCATTTGAATTACCAAGTTTACCATATGCATACGATGCATTAGAGCCACATATTGATGCTAGAACAATGGAAATACACCATTCAAAACATCATCAAGCTTACATTACTAATTTAAATGCTGCTATTGCAGGAACTGAATTAGAAGGTAAAACAATTGAAGAAATTTTAAAAAACTGCAAAGATAAACCAGCTGTTAGAAACAATGGTGGTGGTTTTTGGAATCACAATTTATTCTGGGAAGTTATGGCTCCAAATGCAGGAGGTCTTCCAACAGGTGAATTAGCAGATGCAATTAATTCAGCATTTGGATCTTTTGAAGCTTTCAAAGAAGAATTTGCAAAAGCAGGTGCTACTCGTTTCGGTTCAGGATGGGCATGGTTATGTGTTGAAGGAGGTAAATTAGTAGTTTGTTCTACTCCAAACCAAGATAATCCATTAATGGGTGAAGGTTGTACAGGTACACCAATCTTAGCAATGGATGTTTGGGAACATGCTTACTATTTACATTACCAAAATAGAAGACCAGATTACATTAATGCATTTTTTAATGTAATTAACTGGGATGTTGTTGCTAAAAATTACGCTGTAGCGAAATAATTAGATATTTAAAATATTTAAAAAGCTGAATCCAATTTTGGATTCAGCTTTTTTTATGTGTTAAATCTGAAGATGTTCTAAACAAAAAAGGCGAACCTTTTTAGATTCGCCTTAAGCATTTGTATATGCTAATATTAAGCTGTTTTAAGCGGTTTAACAGATTTAATAGACTTAGCAATCAATTCTATAATCAGTTTCTCATAACCTTCGTCACGACTTCTAAAAACGTAAGTTACGCCATCAATTACTTTTTGAGCATATACGTGGTAAGATTTGTGAGGTATTCCAACAGTAGAAGAAGCTTTTGAACTTCCATCTACTTTTAATTCTTGTTCGTATAAGATGAAATCTTTATCATCGATTAAATAGTTGATTTTGTAGAATTCTAATTCTTTCAATTCTTTTTTTCTTGATTCAACCATATCAGTATAATCACCCCAGTCATCAATTAATAAATGATAGTTTTGTCCAACAATGATTTCCCATTTAAAATCATCTTCAGCATGAATAACTTCTGGTTTTGTCGATGCACCAATATTTGCTGTTTCATCCGGTAACATGATGATAGCAGGAATATCAAAATCTTTTAAGTTAAAACCTTGAAATTCATAATAATCATCATCAATATTTAATCCGCTTCCAGATGTTGTATCCTCTTTTTTAGAATCTCCACAAGAAGAAAAACTAAAAACTAATATAACTAATAGGGTAGAAAATAAAGTGAATTTGAAATTAAGACTTTTCATTTAAATATGTTTAATTTTCTTTTTGATCTTTTTACTAATCTACAAAAATAACTTTTTTTGCTTAGGATTTACAGTCTTTTACGTAAAAATAAGAAATTACGTATTATTACATAATTATCACTCCTTTTGCTCCTAGAATAGGAATTGGTTTAATGTTTTTTTCGCAAATTGTTTCAGCCAGAAAAACAAATTTCTTGTCATACATGACATCATTTACCCAAAAACTTACCCAATATTCATTTGATAAACCAAATACTTCTTCAACTATAGGTTCAATTTTAGCAGCTTCATTTGGCAACATTAATTCAATGCAATGACGGAGTGTTGACGTTTGTATCTTCTCTCCTGTATTTGCGTTTTGTCCGTAACCTTTACTTGTAATGATAATGCCTTCCATAATGTCTTCCCTTAAATTTAAGAGGTATACATTGTATTCCGTTTCGTTATCTTCATTTTTACCTTGTACAACAGCAACGGCAACATTTTCTACTTTAGGCCCTAATAATTCTTCTCTCATTCTAAAATTTCTATTTTGCTACAATTCGACCCAATTGAATATAATCAAATAAATCTTTTGGATGTCCAATAAATGGTGCATTTTTCTTAAGATATGCTTGATCTGTAACTTTATTTTCAGGTACTGAAATGTTTTCACTTCTTTTTTGTCCCAAACGAACAATGACTAAGTTTTCACTTGGAATGGTAATAATATATTGTCCTAAAATTCCTCTACAATACCATATTGGATTTTTTTCACCCATAAACGACCAAATATGTAAACCATATCTTAGGTTTGGAACATGTTCATCAGTTGACATTTTAGGATTTGAGCACATTTCTGTCATATATTTTTCAGAAATTACTTGTCGGTCTCCCCATTTACCTTTGTTTAATATCAATTTTCCTAATCTACCAAAATCACGTGCACTAGCATACATACAACAGAATGATTTTTCGTCTCCATTTTCTTTATCTAAACTCCAAAATGCATTTTGTTCTGCTCCAATTTTATCCCATATTTTTTCTTGGCAATAAGCAGATAAATCTTTTTTTGTAGCTTTTTCAATAATGAATCCAAGTAATTGAGAATTTCCAGATTGGTATTCAAAACGAACTCCTGGTTTTTCTATTGCGTGTTGGCGAGTAACTAATCCATATAAATTATTTCCATAATAGGATTCTGCATTTTCCGATAAAGGATTTTTACCGCTTTCTTGCCAATCTAAACCAGATGACATCATTAATAAGTGGCGAATAGTAATTTTTTCTTTACCTCCTGAGTTAAATTCAGGGATATACTTTCCAACTTTTTCGTCTAATGATTTAATTTTTCCATCATCAATGGCTGCTCCAATTAATAAAGCAACTACTGTTTTTGCAGCTGAAAAGGAATTTGAAACGGTTTCGCGTTTGTGTTCATCTAAATATTTTTCAAAAACAATTGAATCACCTTTGAATACTAAAAATGCTTTTGTATCTAATTTATCAAATAATTTTTGATATTTTGAAGGAATTTCTTTTGAATTATAATGATTGCTTTTTATCCAACCTTGAGGCTTTTCTGACTCTTGAATTGTATTGTTAAAAAACACATCTTTATCATAAATAGAAGGACCACTTCTACCTTTCAAATATGTATTTGCGATACCTTTATAAAGGTAAAAACGACCAGAAAGAATTATAAAAAGATTGGCAATTATGAGAATAGCTAAAATGAAATAGCTAATAAACTTAATTGATTTTTTTAATATTTGAAATAGTTTTTTCCCTTTAGACATATTGATATTCAAATTGATTCGCTAATTTCTTCTTCAAAATTTGAGCTAATTCATTCATGTCAATTTCTCGACCAAGCTCTTGTTTTAATGAAGTTACTGCTTTATCATCAATTCCACAAGGAATAATATTAGAAAAATAAGATAGGTCTGAATTAATATTGAATCCGATTCCGTGCATGGTCACCCAACGAGAACTTTTTACACCCATAGCACATATTTTACGTGCTTTTGGAGTATTTGCATCAATCCAAACACCTGTAAGTCCATTCATTCGATCGCCAATTACTCCATATTCTGCTAATGTGTCAATTACAGCTTGTTCTAAAAAACGAAGGTATTTGTGAATATCAGAAAAGAAATGATCTAAATCAAAAATTGGATACCCAACTAATTGTCCAGGTCCATGGTAAGTAATATCCCCACCTCTATTAATTTTATAAAAGTTCGCATTGTTTTCCTCTAATTGATCTTCATTTAGTAATAAGTGGTCAATACTGCCACTTTTACCTAATGTGTATACATGAGGATGTTCGCAGAATAATAAATAGTTTTTAGTAACTAATTCAGTATTTCCGTTACGAATTTGAATTTTTTGATCAATTGTTTCCGCAAATAATTTTTCCTGATAATCCCAGGCTTCTTTGTAGTCAATTAAACCTAGGTCTTTAAAAATTACTTCGGGCATTTTTTAGAATTTAGAAAGTGCGTCTTTCAAGAAATCAATTACTTTGATATCCATAACATCCACTTCATTTAATTCAGATAAATAAAATGAAGACCAATCAACAAGATGCGTTAAATAAATTGAACGTTCGATTTGATTTTCACCTTTTGATGAAATGATTCGAACATTTTCTGTTTTCTTTCTCACGTCACTAATTGTGATTTCTAATCGCTTATTATTTCTCGGATTTAAATCTTTTGTATCAAAGAAAACAGCTGCAAAGCGATTGTCTCCACCTCCCCAACCAACTAATTCATTGTGATTCATTTCTGGAATAACATGATGCCAACACAATAATTTAGAGTTTTCATTGAATTGTTGACGCGCTCTAATAATAATCGATTCGTATTTCGTTTCAGAATAGAATACACCTACTTTTCCTTTTAAGAAATGAGCAAGTTCGATAGCTTCTTTTTTGATAAATGAATTTTCAGAAATGATTAAATCTCTTGCAGATTCTAGTTGTTTTAAGAATTTGAAGTCAATTAACCCTAACTGAACAAAAATATTAATTAATTGAACAACAGAAAAAGCTAAAGCGCTTCTTGGAGGATTTCCACCAGGAACAATTATATAGTCATAATTGTTTTCTTCGCAAAAATCTTTCAGTTGGCCGCCTGAACAAATACCAATAATTTGAGCACCTTTTTCTTTTGCTTCTTTAACAGCAGTAATAGTTTCTTCTGTGTTTCCAGAATAAGATGAACCGATAACTAAAGTGAATTTATCAACAAAACGAGGCAATGTGTAATCTTGACAAATTTGAATAGGTAACGAAATTTCATCTTGTACCCATTGAGCAAATATTTTTCCTCCAATTCCAGAGCCTCCCATTCCGCAAATTACGATGTTTCGAATTTCGTCAGGATTGTTTTTCAGTTTAAATTCAGCTGCAATTTTTAATGCATCTGTAATATTTTGAGGAAAATCTGCTATTAATTTGTCCATAATAATGTTCTAAGTTAACAATCAAGCGTGCTAAAACGATTGATTCTTTCGTACAAATATAAAATTTACTTAATAATATTTATTACGAAATAATTAAAATTGTTTAAGAATTACTCTTCTTTTGCTCTTCTAAATATTGTAAATGTTTCTCCATTCTTTTCATCATCCATCTTCTTGTGAAGTACATAAACAAAGCAATGATTGAAAAAACATAATAAGATCCCCACATTTTAAAGGAATCGGTGATACATAAATAGGTTACAACGATTGGAATTACAATCGCAACTATTAACCAAAATTTGAGCATTATTTTGTTGTAAAGAGTCATGGTTTACTTTTATTTTCGTTTTTCTTTGTCAAAATTTATTCTTCCTTTAGGATTAATAAATTCATAAAATTCAAAATCTTGTTGTGTTCTAATACCATCTCCGAATAAAATTCCACCTTTCGTTCGAACGATGACGGATTTATTCGTGTAAATTAAACTATCCTTTTGGTTCCAAATTAATTCTTCTGTTTCAAGACGTTGTTGTTTTTCAATATTGTATAATTGGACAGAATCTCGAACATACATAATGCCTTTCGTATAATTAATTTCGCCGTATAAAGCTGTTAAATAAGAAACGATTTGACCATCATCCGAAAAGAAATTTACCCTTAATCCATCTTTTAGTTTCATGATGGACTCCGGTTTCGTATAGGTTTCAGCTAATTTTGCAAACAATTGAATTTTTGCATAGCCAGAATCAGTATATTTTACCTCTAAGTTTTGAGTAACATTATCAGGTGATTTTGGATCGTAAGTTACCTTTTTAATGGTGTCAATATCATTAACACATGAATATAATACAAGTATTATTAACAAGTAAACACTGTGAAATGTTATTTTTCGAGATTGAAATATCATCCAGTATTCCAGTATTAGTCCAATTTTCGTTTAACAAACCAACGTTCAAATATTGAAGGCGCGAATGTTAAACCAATGTTTATGTTATAATATTTTTCTAATAATAATGTATTGTCACCTGTGCCTCTGTTACCATATGCAAAACCTAAATTCACAGATGACTGAGAACGTTGAGTTAAGATAGGGATACCTAAACCAATTGTTAAACCTTTATCAATTATGTTTAGTTTGTTTTGTGTATAAGGAAGATTGTAACTATAGGCTCCAAATCGATATTTCGTTTTTTCTAAAATATTACCATGGGCTGCTTTATCATTATTAAATATTTCTGGTGTGTATTGAATCCCAAAAGTTGTTTTAGTTGTTGCTTGAAAATGATAATCTTTTTCAACTCCTTCACTTATTGATTTGAATTTAGTCCAATCTGTTGTATTTAATGAAGCGTGAACTGAAATCTCAGATTTACGTGATTGATTTCCTTTTTTGATATCAGTAAATTGGAAACGATAATTCAAACCTAATGTAGTTGTTGGTGCAACTTTAAAGTGATTTGGAACCAATCCTGAAGATGTTAATGTAACATAAGAAAGCGGGTTTGAAATTAAAGGAGCATAATACATCGTATTTGATTGGTAACCAAAAAAGTCTTGTTTAGGTTCATAAACAGCCGAGACTGTAAATTCATTTTGCTCATTTAATTTTTGGTTATAGTTCATTCCAAATTGGTAATGGATTGCTTGAAGTTCATTTTTAGTTATGTAAACACCACCAGAACTTGAGTCACTACCAACTAAATTACTCATTCGAGTATTTGTGATATTTCCAAATACATAACCAATGTTTGAACCAACTGACAGTCTTATTTTTTTTAAACGTATTAAATCTGAAGAAAATCCAATAAATGCTTCGTTTGAGTTTCCTTCACCAGAATAGCTGTGTTTTAAAGTGTCAGAACCTACTCCTTGTAAATCATAAAAATTATAACCTCTTCTTGAATAGGGTTTAAGTCCAATAGCAACTCCAAAGTATTTTCCGAAAGATAATCCGAATGCAAAATGATTTAAAGTTACAGATTTGTCAAAATGTTTGATGTCTCCTTGATGGTAATTAGAAATTCTTGATGAAAGCCCAGTAGAAAATATAGGTTGTCCTTTTCCTAAGGTATTATAAGAAGCGGGATTGTTATAGTTTAAAACGGTTGAATCAAAATAAGTTATCGTTGAGTTACCTAAAGCGCCTAATGATGCATTTTCCATGCCTTCCATTTCACCTAAACCATAGTAACTATATGGAGAAGTACTTGTAACTTGTGCACTAGCCAATAAGCCAAAACCAACAAAAAAAGTACTTAAAATTCTATTTAGCATTCAATTTATGTATTAAATAAAGTCCCTTAAGGGTTAAATTTTCGTCTACAAAGATGTTGTTTTTTAAAGGGAAATCAAAATATTTTGCATCTCCACCTGTCATAAAAAAAGTTAAGTTACCAAAAAGCGCTTCGTATTGACTCATAAACCCTTGAATTTCTGACTTTATACCATTAATTACTCCAGAATGAAGAGAATCAATAGTGCTATTTCCTATTATTGAAATTGGATTCGTTTCATTAATTAATGGAAGATTTCCTGTATAATCATTCATTGATTTATATCTTAAATTGATTCCAGGTGAAATAGACCCCCCTTGATAAACACCCAATTTATTTACAAAATCAAATTTTATGCAAGTTCCAATATCAATTACAACAATATTTTTATCCTTCTCTTCATTGTACGCTGCAATCGCATTACAAATTCTATCAACCCCTAAAGTTGGTGATTGATAGTTAATTTCAATAGGTAATTTGAAATTGTTTCTTTCAAATACTAAAGGATTATCAAATCTTGAACTTATCAATGTTGTTTCTTTATTATTTAAAACAGAAGAGATAAAAACGGCTGGCTTATCATATTCTTTGTATAAATTTTCAAGATTAGAAAGTTCAGAATAATCGAAACGAATCATTTTAATCAATGAATCGTCTTGAAACACCCCTAATTTTAAAGAAGTGTTACCAGCATCCAAAATAAAAACTATCTGATTTTGTTTCATTTAGCAAATATAATAGAAGAAAAATGAAAAAAAAGCAAAATATTAGTTTGATTTTTAAATTTAGTTATTATCTTTGCCCCCACAAATAAGGATGGTGCCTTAGCTCAGTCGGTAGAGCAATAGACTGAAAATCTATGTGTCCCTGGTTCGATTCCTGGAGGCACCACAGTAGGGAAGCAATAGCTTCCCTTTTTTTATACCAAAACATATCAAATTAAAGGGATTCAGCTAGAATACCGATTCTATCAAAGTATATCAAAACACAACAAATATTGAATTTTAAGTGACCTTTTCGGTTACCTGCTATATTTTTGATTTTATCAGGTAACCGAATTTTTCAAAAACCATTGAATTTACTAGGTTTCAGAACATCGACACAAAAAGAATTAAGTATTAATTAGGTAACCTCATCAGTTACCACAAATGTTTCGAAAAAATGAAATTGAATTACACCTTTAACACACTTGTTTGGATAAACAGATCCAAAGCTAAAAATGGTATCGCACCAATTTACATTAGAATTACTATTGACGGAAAAAGAGTTGAAATATCAACTGGTAAATCAGTAGCTATTGAAAAATGGAGTTCAGAAGGTCAAAACGTAAAAGGAAATAATGATGAAGCAAGAACAATTAATCAATTCATTCGATTAATGATTGGTCAAATAGAAAAGATTCATTTAAACATTTCACATCAAAATATTGTTCCAACAGTATTTATGATAAAACAAGAATTACTAAATAAAGAAGATAATAGAAAGCAAAAACAAAAAACAATCCTCGAAGCCATTTCTTATCATAATCTAAAAATGAAAGAAAAAGTAGAAATCGGACTAATCAGTAAAAACACATTGGTTCGATATACGATGGTGAAAAGCAAAGCCGAAAAATTCATTAAGCAACGATACTATGTTGAAGATTTAGAATTAGCAGCTTTAAAACTTTCATTCATTACAGAGTTCGAGCATTACCTATTGACAAACGATAAACTTCAAACCAATTCAGCACATAAATACATAAAGAACATCAAAACCGTTATCAATATGGCAATTGGTTTAGATTGGATTCAGGTAAATCCATTCACTCAATTTAGATGCTCATATACTAATCCCGATAGAGAAATTTTGAATCAACAAGAGATTAACGAAGTCATGAACAAAGATTTGAAAGTTCCGAGACTGATTAAAATAAGAGATATTTTCATTTTTTGTTGTTACACTGGCTTTGCTTATTCAGACGTTCGTTCATTCGAACGAAATTCTGTAATGGTTGGTTTAGATGGTGAATATTGGTTAAGTACAAACAGACAAAAAACAGGAATCAAAGAAAGTGTTCCATTATTACCAAAAGCATTAGAGATCATTGAAAAGTATAAAAACGATGCATACTGCATTCGTAAAAATAAATTACTTCCTGTAAACAGTAACCAAAAATTCAATGAGTATCTTAAAGAAATAGGTATACTTTGTAAAATCAATAAAAAACTAACTTCTCATATTGCACGACATACATTTGCAACAACAATAACACTTGCTAATGGTGTTCCAATCGAAACGGTAAGTTCAATGTTAGGTCATACAAGTATACGAACAACTCAAATTTATGCAAAAGTGGTTGAACAAAAAGTGAGTGATGATATGAAAAAGTTAAGAGAAAAATTAGATAGTCATTTTTCCATTTCTAAGGCAATTTAGTCTATAGATATATCTTTAAATAATTCAATATAATCTTAATTGATCGAATTACAATTATATAAAACTAACTTTACTGCTTCCAATTATTTCTATTTTTTTATAAACTATTTTACTGTTTTTGATGCCTTAGGTATGATTACTTATTTTGTAGATTTTACTTTATTAATTTTAACTTTTTTATTCTCGAATTAAATTTTGAATAATTAGTTAATTTTTTTATATTGTTAAAGGCTTCTATTTCATATTCAATACTTATAAGTTTAATAACGACTTTTCTCTAAAGTGTTTAAAAAAATGAAAATTATATTATTTCAATGTAATTCATTCTGAGATCAAATTTCACTTTTAAATTAATTTATGAAGTTTAATAGTTATAAATTATTTCAAATATCTTTTTGTAAATCAACATATTAAAATGGTGTGGTATTTAAATAGTATGTAGAAAATAGTTAGAATTATTTAATTTAAATAACATTGTCAAAACTTTTAAAACATTTAATTTTATGAAAAATTTTACACAAAAAACAGCTATTTTGCTTTGCGCTTTAGCAATAAAATTCATATCTATATCACAAATATTACCTGACACTCTAATAAAAGAAGGTTTTGAGTCGGGAATATTCCCTCCAACAGGTTGGACAAATTCATCAACTAGTACTTACGCTTGGTTTCCTTATTCTGGAACTGGTGTTTCAATACCAGAA